>JACMJS010000098.1 GCA_014380515.1 Chlorobiales bacterium | reverse complement strand
TCGATGATGCCTTGTAAAACCTATTGCTTCTTGCGCAAGTCGCTGAGGGCTTTGAGTTTATCGAGTGTGCCTTGCGGCGCGGTCTCCGCCGAAGCGGGCGCGGGTGTTTCCGCAGCAGGCTTTGAAGCCAACGTACTGACGCTCGCGGTGCCGCGGCTTTTGAGGCCGCCATCGATGCGGCGGCGATATTCCGTAACGGCTTCGGCGAGCACTTCGCGCAGGGCTTGACCGTCCCATGGTTTTTGGATGTACCGGAAAATCTGGCCTTCGTTGATCAGTCGCACAATGTCTTCGACATCGGTGTAGGCCGTCATTAAAATTTTCGGGACCATCGGGGTAACGTCTTGCGACTCGACCAAGAAGTCTGCGCCCGATTTCTTCGGCATCCGTTGATCGCTGAGCACCACGGCCACGAACGCATCTTCACGCAACACCGCGAGGGCTTCATCCGCCGACCCGCACGCGATCAATTCATAGTCAGGCTCGAGCAACTGCCGTAGCGATGTGAGTACTTGCACTTCGTCATCAACGATGAGCACTTTGGGTTTGCCGCTCACGCCGTGAAAAGATTTTTCGAACGCCGATTTGCTGTCGCCCGCCGGGCCGCCGGTCAGTTTTTCCTTCTCCAGTTTATCCATGAACTCTTCCTCGAAGCTGCCATACTTGACGACCTGCGAAATGTCTTCGCCGTTCAGCGAGGCGAAAAATTCTTCTTCGAAGTTATCGAACTGTCGCGGTGGCTGTTTGGGTTTATGCTCGCTCGTTTCCGGCGCGGCAATCGGCGGCAAGGTCGGGGCGGTTGGCGGCGGCAGCGGGGCTTTGGTGGCGAGCGGCGAAAAATTCTCGTCCATGAACTTGCGCCGGCGCAAGAGATACGTCGCCGCCGCCGCCGCAACGATGGACTTCAGCGTGTCCGGTTCCCACGGCTTGCGCACATAGCGGAACACTTCGCCGACATTGACCGAATCTAAAATCGCATCAAGATCGGCGTAGCCCGTCAGAAGAATGCGAACGGTATCGGGAGCGATGGCGCGAATCTGTTTCAAGGCTTCAACGCCTTTCATGCCGGGCATCCGCTGATCACTAACCACGACGGCGACATCCAAATGATGACGCACCAATTCAATCGCCTCTTGTCCGCTTGAGGCCGTCATCACGTCGTAGGTCGCATCGAAAAGTTGCGAGATGGATTCAAGAATATGGGGTTCGTCATCGATGGCGATGAGCTTCAATCGTTTCATATCAGGAAAAAAATTGAATGTTGAAAAGTAAAATGGCTTGCCTTGAAGCCTCGCGGCAAGTTGAATGTATGGATGACGATGCCCGCGAACGCAGCATCTGTAAGGCGTTACCGGCATCGCCTGTCAATCGCACCGCAAGGCTCATAAAGGTCATTGGCTGTCTGCTAAATCAGAAGTGGAAACCGCTTCGCCGTTCGCCGATGCGCCGATGGCTGCGGCGTCTGTCTGCGGCGACGGTTGCGGCGCGATGGTCTTGAACTCAACCGCCGGAACACGGACGATGAACGATGTGCCGACGTTTTCTTCGGTCTCAAAGGTGAGCGTGCCGCCGTGCCGTTTCATAATGTCGTAGCAGATTGAAAGTCCTAAGCCCGTACCCTGTCCGACGGGCTTCGTTGTGAAGAACGGATCGAAAATTTTCGGCTGCACGTGTTTCGGAATGCCCGGACCGTTGTCGGTGATGCGGACGACGGCGAAGTGATCCTCAAGCGAAGTCCAGATACTGACTTCACCTTGCTGTTTTTGTTCGACGGCTTGAATGGCGTTCGTGATGAGGTTCAGAAATACTTGGTTGAGTTGGGCGGGGAAGCAGTCGACCGGCGGAAGATTGCCGTAGTGCGTTGAGATTTGCACGCCGCTATCTTTGAGCAAATGCCCGACCATCAAAATGGAATTCTTCAGCCCTTCGTGAATATCGGCCTTCTTCATATCGGCTTCGTCGAGGCGCGAGAAGTTTCTCATGCCGCGCACGAGGCTCGTCATTTGGTCGAGACCGCTGCGGACGCCCGCAAACAGGCGGTCGGAGCGTGTGATCATGTTTTGAAGTTGATCTTGTGAAATCTGCGCCCGCACTTCTTCGATGACGCCGAGGGCTTGCTCCAATTGATCGCTGTAAATCATTTCCTGCGCCTGCAAGGCTTTCGAGAGTGCGGAGGACATCGTAACAAACCGCTCCTGAATCATGGCGATGTTGTTGGATGTATATCCGATGGGCGTGTTGAGTTCATGCGCGATGCCCGCCACCATTTGCCCCAACGACGACATTTTTTCCGTCTGGATCAAATAGGCTTGCGTCTCCTGAATCTGCTTGATCTTTTCCTGTAGGTCATTATTAAGCCGTCGCATTTCTTCGCCCGCAAGTTTCTGCGCGGTAACGTCGCGGTTGAGCGCGACGAGGCCGGTGACGTTGCCTTCGGCGTCGCGCAAAATCATTTTGGTAATCGAGAGCCAAATCGGTTGGCCGAGTTCGTCGTGGTGCAGTTCTTCGTGGTTGATTCGCGAAAATCCGTCGGCGAGCATTGCGGCTTCGTCGTTGTAGAGTTTTTCGGCAACGGCAAGCGGGAAAAAATCGAAATCGGTTTTGCCTACCACGTCGTCGTCGCTGATCGCGCCCAATGATTCGGTATGCGCCGCGTTCGAGAGCACATATCGCCCGCCGGTATCTTTAACGTAAATGAGGTGCGGCAGGTTGTCGATCATCGTTCGCATTAAGTTGCGTTCTTCCTTCAGCGAACTTTCGGTTTGCAGTTGGCGGCCAATCAAATCGTTTTGCAAGTCGATGGATTCCTTCAAGGAACTTTCGGTTTGCAGTTGACGGCTGATCAGATCATTTTGCAAGGCAACCGATTCGGCACTGTCGGCGGCGATGCGGCGCAGGGCGTAGATGGCGAAGAAGCGTTCTTTCTCCAAGCGTTCGGTGATGAAGGCGCCCAAGATGCTGATGCCCGCGATGAAAAAATATCCGGCCATACCGAGCGGCGAATAGCGCACGGCTTTCGCGGCGGCGATGAGCGGCCAGAGTAAGTTGGGCAGAAAGACAATCAAGGCAATCGCGGCCAGAACGGCGAAGATCGCGCCGCGCGTGTTGGATGAAAACAGAAAGACGCCGATGGAAAGCAGCAGCACGATGTGGGTGAAGTTGTAGAGCGAGGCCGCGCCGGTGGTCGTCAAGGTCGAGACGATGACGGTAACTTCGACGAACAGCACCGCGATCACCGAAAGCAAATAAATTTGTCCGGCAGCCCATACCGGCGAGCGTTCGATAGCATAAAACAATCCGCCGAGCACGGCGAGCGTGAGCACGCGAATGGGTAGAAGCCGCAGCGCGGTGGCGGGATAGATGAGCCAATCGGCAAGGGCGGTGGCGGCGGAGAGACAAAGAAAAACAATGAGGACGATGCGGTAGGCTTTCAAGGCGCGGTCTCTGCGATGCAAATCGTAATCGTCATCGAGGGCGCCGGCGGCGGCTTTTTCCGTAGAACTCAGCACCGTCGCCGCCGAAAAACCTTTGAAGTATTGGCTTCGGGCGGTATCGATGTGCGATGCCGGATTGATGATGTCGGTTTCGGCAGCCATGAGTAGAAATTACAGTGTTCGAAAAACTGGACAGTGCATGAGCGGATACAAACGGTAGCGAATACAAACGGTACAAACCGGTTGCAAGCACGCCGAAAATATAAGGCCAAATGACGGCTTGAAAAATTTATACACCGATTCCCGCCTCGCTGCGCCGGGTGGGCGTTATATTTTGGAAAAACATTTCAGCGTTTCAACATTTCAGCTCATTTCAGTTTTATTTCAACTTTCATGCCGACAGATTCTTTCTTTCATTACAAACGCCGCCGTCTTCACTGCGAAGCCATTCCGCTTGAAACGCTCGCCGCAAAATTTCAAACGCCGCTCTTCGTTACAAGCAAACACAGCATTCTTGGTCAGTTCGAAAAGTTTGAGCACGCCTTTGGCGCGCTGCCGCACTTGACTTGCTATTCCGTCAAAGCGAATTTCAATCTCGCCGTGATTCGGACGCTGGTTGAAGCGGGCAGCGGCCTCGATGTAAACTCAGCCGGTGAACTTTACCGGGCACTCAAAGCGGGCGGCACGCCGGAGAAAATAATCATGGCGGGCGTCGGCAAAACGGCGGAAGAAATTGAATATGCGTTGCGGAAAAAAATCCTGATGCTCAAAGCCGAATCCGTTTCGGAACTGAAAGTGATTGACTATGTTGCCGCTAAGTTAAAAGTCAAAGCCCGTGTCGGCCTGCGCATCAATCCGAACGTGCTCGCCGAGACGCATCCCTACATCACCACGGGCGATAACCGCCAGAAGTTCGGCATCGATGAAGAACAATCGGAGCAAGTCTTGCGGCTGGTAAAAAAACTCACGCATATTCATCTCACCGGATTGGAGATGCACCTCGGCTCGCAAATCTTCGACACCAAACCATATCTCGAAGCCACGCACAAACTCCTCGCCGTGCGGCAACTGGCGGCATCGATGGGTTTTGAGATCACGCACATCGACGTCGGCGGCGGGTTTCCCGTCAGTTACTCAGACCAACCGGCGACGGATATAAACATGTTTGCGGAGCAACTTGTGCCGGTGCTGAAAGCGTCGGGCGCAAGGATTTTATTCGAACCCGGAAGGTATCTCGTCGGCAATGCGTCGGTGCTGCTAACGAAAGTATTGTACCGCAAAGAAAATTCACGCGGGAAAAAATTTATGGTGCTCGATGCGGCCATGACTGAACTCATCCGTCCGACGCTCTACGGCGCCTATCACGACATTCTGCCGGTGAAAGAAACATCACGGAAGGTGATTATCGATGTCGTCGGTCCCGTTTGCGAGTCCGGCGATTTCTTTGCGAAGGAACGCGGGATGGCGGATGCCGCGGAAGGCGATCTTGTCGCTATCACATCGGCGGGCGCATACGGCGCGGTGATGTCCTCCAACTACAATGCGCGGCTGCGAGCGGCGGA
>JACMJS010000097.1 GCA_014380515.1 Chlorobiales bacterium | reverse complement strand
TTGTAATTCTTCATCACCACTTCTTTGCTATTCATCTCCTGAATGTAGTGCGGCAACAGCGGAATCTTGCCGCCGCCGCCCGGCGAATCGATCACGAAGTGCGGCACCGCGAGGCCGGACGTGTGTCCGCGCAACGCCTGAATAATTTCCAAACCTTTCTCAACCTTCGTGCGGAAATGCTCCGTGCCTTTAACGATGTCGGCCTGATAGATGTAGTACGGACGCACGCGCATTTTCAAAAGTCCTTGCATCAACGTCTTCATCGTTTGCGGATCGTCGTTCACACCCTTCAACAGCACTGATTGATTGCCGACGGGCACGCCGCTATCGGCCAGCATCTCGCACGCCTTCTTCGCTTCCGGCGTCAGTTCGCGCGGGTGATTGAAATGCGTGTTCACATAAACCGGATGATATTTCTTGATGATGCTGCAGAGTTTCTTGGTGATGCGCTGCGGCAACACGCACGGAATTTTCGTCCCGATCCGAATCACTTCGACATGCGGAATCTCGCGGAGTGATTTCAGAATGTATTCGATCCGACGGTCGGAGAGCGTGAGCGGATCGCCGCCGCTCAGAACGATGTCGCGGATTTCGGTGTGCTCGCGGATGTAGTTGATGCCGTCGTCCAGATACTTCAGACTGATTTTGGAGGAGTCGCTGACTTTTCGTTTGCGGGTGCAGAAGCGGCAATAGATGGCGCACTCGTGAGCCACGAGGAACAGAACGCGGTCAGGATACCGATGCGTGATGCTTTGAACGGGCGAATCGCGCTCTTCGTTGAGCGGATCGTCGACGCAACATCCGGCGATAAGTTCATCGGCACTTGGTACAACTTGCTTGTAGATCGGATCATTTTTTTCTTTGATAAGTGAAGCGTAATACGGGTTGATGCGGATGTTGAACTCGCCTTCCAATTTCTTCATCATCTCCAAGTCTTCGCCGAAGATGCGATGAACTTCTTCCGGCGTCTCGATGCTATTGGCCAGCAAGTTCTTCCACACTTTATCTTCATCGCCCGTGAAAGCCTCGGGCACGGTGCGTGCGAAAACTTTTTCGTTGGATTCGGTGCGCTCAATGCCGGTGCGATCATTGCCAGTACGCTCGGTGCGTTTGCGCGACCTGCGTGGTTTCTGCGCGAGCGTCTGCGATGAGGTTTGCATCGGCTCAAGGTGCTGAAGCGGCATCTGTGAAATCATGATTCGATGATTCATTTTTGGTTTCATCGCCGCAAGTGGTTTGAAGTTAAAGTCTAGTATCGATGCGGCCATGTTTTGATACTTGTTCTCTAACAAGGCAACATCAATGCCAAAAAAATCTTTTCATTCGTTTGCACGCATCGCCCGCAAGGTCTTCGCCCGCCGTTCCGCATGAACGTTGATTGAATTGGACGTGCGACTCCTGTGAGCAACGGATTGGCACCGCGCATTTAATTTTTACGTTTATCACATTGAGAGAAAAAAATCGGGCGTGCTTGTAAAAAGCCTTTCAGTTTGAAAAGGAATTTTTGAAAACGTGGTGATGCGTGAAGGTAAAGCGGTGAGAATGCGGTGCGGGCGACGACGAAAAAGTTATTCCGAACGCATGAGGTAGTCGTTTTCTTTTTCGGTCATCGCTTTTTTCTGCTTGGGCGTCCGGTCGTCGTAGCCGATGAGATGGAGGACGGAGTGAATCGTTACGCGCATCAGTTCTTCCTCACGGCTGACGCGGTAAGAGCGGGCATTTGCTTTTATACGCGCAAGTGAGATGTAAAATTCACCGTCGATGTTTTTTCCGCGGTTGAATCGAAATGAAATCGTGTCCGTCGCATAATCGTGATGAAGCGATTCGCGGTTTATCTTTTTGATAAACTTGTCGCCGCAATACACCGCCGAAATCCGTTCGCAGCGATATCCTTCCGCTTTCAAAACAAGTTCAATCGCGGCTCGAATTTTTTTTTCCGGCAATATTTGATGCGTCGTGTTCGAAATAAAAAGTCCGGTTGATGTAGCCGGACTTTTAGATTTGTCGGATGCAATGCGGTTCATGCCGGACTATTGTTGATTCATTATTTCAGTTCAACGAGCACCGTTTCGGAAAATGAAAGCTGGAGCACGCAGATCATCACTTCGCCCGCCAGTTTCGAAATATCTTTCTGTAGCAATTCTTTGTCGACGTTCGCATAGAAATTGCAACCCGCGGTGCTGGTAACCGCGACGCCGGAAATTTTATCCGCCTGTTCAGCGAAGAACAATACTTCATCCTGACCGGCAATGAAGTGCGTGCACAGATGCAACTGTGCGATGCCGAGCGGCGAGGTTACCTGAACCATATTACCGGTGCGGCTGCCGATAGCAAGCGAGGGAAAGATTTCAAGCAGCAGGCTGTGCTGTCCGTCGGGACTTTGCACGTCAATACGAACGACGTTGCCTTGCTGCGAGATGCTTTTGGCCTCCAGCGTCTTGGCGATTTTGTGGTAATCGCTTTTTGTAAAAGTGTGGCTCATAACTGTTTCAATGTGCATTTAAAAAAATGGGGCTTTGATCGTGCCGCCCAAGACAACAGCCAGCGCGACTACCGCCGCGGCAATGGCCGCCAGAATACCCAAGTTACGTGCGGTGAACAACTCTTCGGGTTGCGAGCCTGAATTTCTTAGTGCGGTTTTTCTTTCGCTTGGTTTTTCGGTGAGCTTTTCGGTTGAATCTATCGGCGGCATCGTCGCTATAGGCATGATGGTCGAATCATGTTTAGGATTCACTTTCTTGAATTTGCTTTCACTGAAGCGAGATTCAAATTCCTCGCACTCTTTTTTCTTTTGGTCGATATACCGCCGTTCTGATTCCGTCAGCGATACGGCGGGTAATTTGCCAAGCTCTATGAAGAGAGAATCCTGACACGGATTTTGTACTGCAACCGTTTCTTGAGCCGTCGCAACCGGTGTCTGTAGTATTACGACAGCAAGAGATGAGACGATGCATCGCCCGTACATCCGTTGCCATCTTAGCGAAAGTGATGTGATCAACATTGCAATTTACTTTGAAAGGAAGATACATTTGTCCCTTGCCGAATGCAACGCTCTCGGTAGTGCATGATTTTGTTTGGTTAAAAAAGTTCGGGATATACTTTCCGGTAGATCGAAATGACGTCGCCGCCGATGGCTTCAACGGAAAACTTTTGTACGGCTTTCCGGCGTGCGGCCTCACCGAGACGGCGGCGAAATCCGGCGTTCGTCATCATGTCTAAAATTTTTTCAGCGAGGTCGTACGGATTATTGTTCTCGGCGAAGAGGCCGTCCGTACCATCACTGATAATAATTTCCGGGCCGCCGGAGCGTGTAGATATAACCGGAACGCCGGAGGCCATCGCTTCCAAAAGCACAATTCCCAATCCCTCTTGCAACGACGGCAGAATAAACAGCGATGCGTTTCGATACAGCACCGGCAAAGCTTCGGCACCGACCGCGCCGCAAAACTCGACGTCGTTTTCAAGATTTAGTCGCTTGCGTTGTTCAACAAGCGCGGGCTTCGGCGTGTCGCCCGCCAGTTTCAACTTCGGCAGCGACTTCAATGTTGATTTCGCAATCGTATATGCTTCAAGCAGGAGCGGTACATTTTTGCGTTCGTCGTTGATACGTCCGACCATCAGCAAATATCCGCTGTCCGCACTTTTCTTGTCCGTCTCCTGCAACGGCCTGTAAAGATGCGTGTCTACGGGCGATGTCATCACGCTCTGCGGTACACCACCGGGCGACGAAAGTTCGGGGTAACGCCGGTGTAAAATGGTTTGCGTGTAAGGGCTGAGCGAACATAGATGTGATGCGTGCGTTAAGACCTCTCTTTCCAAGATTTCGCACCGCCTTACTATTGCATCTTCATACACGCGCTGCGGCGGTGTGAGCCGCGCAAGCATTCCCGCACGTTCATCGCGTAAGGTCGATGCGACCCATGCGACGTATTTTTTTTGTACTGTATTTTTTTCAGAGACGAGCGGATAGCCGAGCATCGCCACGCCCGTAATGAAATGATGAATATCAAACTCGCCGAGCACTTGCTTCCATACCGTATTCGGGCGGTAACGATTGATTTCAAGTTCGGGAAACACCGCACCGATCAATACCTGCGGAACGCCGTCAGTATTGACGGTAGCTTCTCCGACGCCGCGCCCGTGATTGAATAGATTCAGCACCGAGACGGAAAGATCGGGATGGTATTTGAAAGGCGCGTAAGCGATCACCTTGGGATCGAACACAATCCCTTTCGCCGCGTGCTCCGGCGAGGTGAGATACTTATAAACGAAACGGTTCAGTGCCGCCACGCCGCCACCCTGACGCAAATCCTGCGAAATCAACGCTACACGAATCCGCTTCATCTTCCCGGGTTCACTTCGATGTGGGCGTGCGGCATCAATGAGCGATGTGGTTTTCAGGCGGCATCTTCAGCCGCAGCCAGCATCGCATCAATGCGGCCTAAAATTTTACGCGGCACGCGCAGGTGCAGATTGATCATCTCGCCGTCATAAGATTTGGCCACGACTTCGGTTTTATCATGCAAGAGGCTGATCAATTTGTAGTTCGAGATGTGTAACCGTGCGTCGCGCTCTATAAACTCCGCATCAAGCACGCCGGAAAGCACCTCTCGAAGCCCGTTGATGTTGATGCCGCGGGCGGCGGAGACCGCGACCGAGTTCGGATACTTTTCCGCCAGCGCACGGAAATCAAACTCTTTATCCACCGCATCGATCTTGTTGAAGACCATCACGAGCGGCTTGCCCATCGCGCCGATCTCGGTGAGCGTGGCTTCGACGACCTCTATTTGCTCTTCGTATTTCGGATGGCTCAGATCGATGACGTGCAAGAGCAAATCAGCATCGCGTACTTCATCGAGCGTCGACTTAAAACTTTCGACGAGGTTGTGCGGCAATTTGCGAATGAACCCGACGGTATCGGAAAGCAGGGCTTGTTTATTTTGATCGAGTTCAAGCCGCCGCGTGGTCGCATCGAGCGTGGCGAACAAGCGGTCTTCGCCTTGCACACCCGCCTTCGGACAGAGCGCGTTCATCAAGGTCGATTTGCCTGCGTTCGTGTATCCGACGAGCGAAAGCCGCGTGGTGCTTTCGCGCCACTTGGTTTGCGTTTCGCGCTGGCGTCCGACTTGTTTCAGTTTCTGTTTCAGAATGGCGATGCGCTGCCACACGAGACGCCGGTCGGTTTCGATTTGCGTTTCGCCCGGGCCTTTGGTGCCGATACCGCCTTTTTGTTTGGACAAGTGCGTCCACTGTCCGGTCAATCGCGGCAACAGATATTCCAATTGCGCAAGTTCGACTTGCATTTTGGCTTGCGCGGACTTGGCGCGGACGGCGAAGATTTGGAGAATGAGCGCGGTGCGGTCTAGAATCTTGCACCCCAATTCGCGTTCGAGATTGCGGATTTGAACCGGCGAAAGGTCTTCGTCGAAGATGACGAGATCGATCAGTTCCGCTTTGACGCGCGCGGCGATTTCATGCACTTTGCCTTTGCCGATAAAATAGACGGGATCAATTTGCTCGCGCTCCTGAATGAATTTTTCGGAGACGCTGGCACCGGCAGTGTCGGCGAGGAGTTCCAATTCGCTGAGGTAATCCTGAACTTGCCATTTGAAAACTTGCGGCGGGCGGCTGACGCCGACCAACATGGCCTTTTCACGGATGCGGGAAAGATGATGCGGTGTGTTCAATAAGGGCGTAAGGTTAAGGTTGTATAAAAATATTTCAGAAATACAATGAGTTCGTAAAAACTTCGAGGTCGTAAAATCTTTTGAAGGTCGTAAAAACTTGCGTTGAAGTTATGCACGGGGGTTTGACTTTCCAACAAATTCATGCCGGGAAACTTTGCGGCGCAATCCCGATTGGAGGCGGCCACGAAAAAGTTATTGCTTGAACTCGCTGCGAAAAATTTTAACGGGATCGACTTCGAAGCGGTGTTCCAATCGCTCTTTGATGATGGCTTCGAACGCGGCGCGCTGACGGTTCGGCACCCGGATAATCACTTTGCTGCGCGTCGCGGCGGCAACGGTGTTCGTATTTCCTTTCACACCGGCGGCCATGATGAAAAACGTGTATTCGGTCGAATGCTTTTTGGGTTTCGAAAAATAATCCGTAACCGCGTTCCAGCGCAAGAGCGACCGGCCCGGCGCGTTGATGCTTAACAGCAAACCATCACCGACAACCAACCGCTGCTCGGCGAGCGTTGCGCCAACGAACCAGAAAATACTGGCGGCGAAATAAATGCTGAACTTGATGACGGGTTCGATCTCGCCCATTGCAACGCCGATGCCGGTAAAGAGCAGCATCACCGCGGCGTAGATGACGGGCAGGAGCGGGAATCCCCAGAGCAATCCGTTTTGCACAACCAATCGCACGCCGCGCACACGCATCCGGTTGAAGATCGAGACGGCGGCGAAGACCGGCATCGAAAGCACGACGAGATAGAAGAAATACGTTTCTATCGTCATCACGAGTTGTCGGAGATCAAAGTTCATCTTGGCAATGGTGTGGTCGTTGAAACTGCAAAATCTATCGTTACGAAATTCTATAAAATTCTTGGGGCGTCATTTGAGCGGCGACAGGGCGACACCTCACCCCGTCTTTTGTTATCGTTGCGGCTGCCGTGTGATTGCATTTAGAAAGTGTGTTGCGTTCTCAATTCGTTCCGATACATCTATCGGCCCGGGGTTAACTTTTGCGGTCGATGGAGAAGCCGATGAGTTGAATGAGCGCATCTTTGCTCGCGCTCGGCGGAAAATGTTCGATGGCCGCTTTGGCTTTATCCGCTTGCACCTTTGCCATGGCGTACGCATACTCGATGCCGCCCGCGTCTTTGGCAAACGCAATGACTTCGCGTCCGAAGAGCGCGCGTTTCTTGCCGCTTTTTAAAATCGCAATGATGCTCTGACGTTTTTCTTCCGTCGCGCCGGAGAGCGCGTAGATGAGCGGTAAGGTGATTTTCTTTTCTTTAATGTCGCCGCCGACGGGTTTTCCTAACTCATCGGTCTCACCCAAGTAATCCAAAATGTCATCCTGAATTTGAAACGCAAGGCCGAGGGCTTCGCCGCATTGGTGAAGTTTTCGCCGCACGTCTTCGTCCGTCGTTACGCTCGCCGCGCCCAGCTCGCAGCAAGTGGCGATGAGCGACGCGGTTTTATCGGAGATGATACGGTAGTAAGTCGCTTCGTCGATATCCAACTGCCGCGTCTTTTCGATTTGGAGCAATTCGCCTTCGCTCATCCGCCGCACGGCATCGGAGACGATGGCGAGAAACAAATGATCTTGGTTGCGCAATGATAAAAGCAAGCCGCGCGAGAGCAAGTAATCGCCCATCAACACCGCGACTTTATTTTTCCAGAGCGCGTTGATCGAAGGGATGCCGCGCCGCATGTCGGCGGTGTCGACCACGTCGTCGTGGATGAGCGTGGCGGTGTGCAGCAACTCAACGAGCGACGCCGCACGGTAGGTGCTGTCATTGATGCCGCCGCAGATGTTGGCCGCGAGCAGTACCAGCGTCGGGCGGATTTGTTTGCCCTTTTGCTTGAGAATGTAACCGGCCACCGTGTTGAGCAGCCCGACTTCCGAGGTCATCGCCGCTTTGAACTCACCGCGAAACCGCTCCAGCTCTTTATCTATAGGCCGGATCACTTCATCTATTTTCACAGAGCAATTTTGTAAACATTCATTGTTTTTTGTCATTCTGAACGAAGCCACGCGAAGTGAAGAATCTGCATTGGTCTTCGAATAATTCAAATTCAAATGCAGATTCTTCGCCATGCTCAGAATGACACGCTGAAAAACATTAGTGTGGAAATATACGCCGCATCAAAAACTAATTCGCATTTGAATTGTATTTCATCTGTGATTTGCGATGTCGCCCGCGCGCGTCGGGACTTCTTCACGCATTTCGTTATCTTTGCACCGCTGCCGCATCGTTGCATCACGATCACCAAGCAGCCACAGTCTTTCTACACACATCACGCAGATATGACCGCACCGACCACCGATACTTTACAGAACTTACTTGCCAACCGCATCCTCGTGCTCGATGGCGCGATGGGTACGATGATTCAACGCTACAATCTTACCGAAGCCGATTACCGCGGCGAACGCTTTAAAGAGTTGCATCCGCAGGCAACGGATATAAACGACCACAGTGCAAACGGCCAATCTGCGAACGGACACGCCTCGAACGAAACGGCGGACGATGCGCACGCAGGACACGCGCATTCAAAAGGACATGCACACGCGGGGCCGAACAGCGGCGGGGTGAAAGGCAACAACGAACTGCTTTCGCTCACCAAGCCGGAAGTCATTCTCGAAATTCACCGCGCTTTTCTCGAAGCCGGTGCGGATATTTTGGAAACAAACACGTTCAGTGCCAACAGCGTCTCGCAATCGGACTACGGTCTGGAAAGTTTGGTATATGAACTCAACGTCGCTTCGGCGGGACTTGCCCGCACCGCGGCGGATGAATACACCGCCCGCACGCCGGATAAACCGCGCTTCGTTGCGGGCGCGATGGGGCCGACGACGAAACTCGCTTCCATGTCGCCCGATGTGAACGACCCAGGCTTCCGCGCGATTACCTATCAGGAACTTGTCGATGCGTACGCGGAACAACTTCGCGGCCTCGTCGATGGCGGCGTGGATTTGCTGCTCATCGAAACCATTACCGATACGCTCAACACCAAAGCCGCACTCTCGGCCATTCAGCAGCATCTGGATGCGGGCGGCAAGGCGTTGCCCGTGATGATTTCCGGCACGGTTACGGATCAAAGCGGACGGATTCTTTCGGGACAAACCATCGAGGCGTTTTGGATTTCGATTGCTCACGCGCCGAATCTTTTTTCCGTCGGATTGAACTGCGCGTTAGGCTCGGCGCAGATGCGTCCGTTCATTGAATCGCTCTCGCAAGTGGCGACCGTGCCCGTGAGTTTATATCCCAACGCGGGCTTGCCCAATGCGTTCGGCGGCTACGATGAAACGCCGGAGTTTATGGCGCAGCAACTTTCCGACTATGCCGAAGCGGGTTTTCTCAACATCATCGGCGGATGCTGCGGCACGACGCCTGAACACATCAAAGCCTTTGCTGAGGTTGCGGCAACGCATTCGCCGCGCAAGGCCGCCGCGCCGTTGCCGTATATGCAGCTCTCCGGCCTCGAGCCGCTCGTGGTGCGGCCTGAGACGAACTTTTTAAATATCGGCGAGCGCACCAATGTTACAGGATCACCCAAGTTCGCCAAGCTCATCAAAGCGGGCGATTACGACGCGGCCCTAACCATCGCACGGCAACAAGTCGAAAACGGCGCACAGATTATCGACGTCAACGTCGATGAAGGGATGCTCGATTCCGAAGCGGTGATGGTGAAGTTTCTCAATCTCATCGCCGCCGAACCCGACATCTCGCGCGTGCCCTTGATGCTGGATTCTTCGAAGTGGTCGGTGATCGAAGCCGGGTTGAAATGCGTGCAGGGCAAGTGCATCGTCAATTCGATTTCGCTCAAGGAAGGCGAGGAAAAATTTAAAGCCCAAGCCGCCAAAGTTTTGGAATACGGCGCAGCAACCGTCGTGATGGCCTTTGACGAGCGCGGACAAGCCGATTCCTTCGAACGCAAAATCGAAATCTGCTCGCGCGCCTACCGCATCCTGACGGAAGACGTCCTTTTCCCTGCTGAGGACATCATCTTTGATCCGAACGTGCTCACGGTCGCAACCGGCATCGAGGAGCATAATAATTACGCCTTGGATTTCATTCGCACCGCCGCATGGATCAAGGCCAACTTGCCGCACGCGAAAGTTTCCGGTGGCATCTCCAACATTTCATTTTCGTTTCGCGGCAACAATCCCGTGCGCGAGGCGATGCACGCCGCGTTTCTTTATCACGCGATCAAGGCGGGACTCGATATGGGTATCGTCAATGCGGGGCAGATCGAAGTTTATGATGAAATCGATAAAGACTTGCTCGTGCGCGTCGAAGACGTCTTGCTTAACCGCCGCCCGGATTCGACCGAACGGCTGGTCGAGTTTGCCGAAGCCTTGAAACTTGGCGGCGACACGAAAGTCTCTGAGGTCAAGGAACTCGAATGGCGCAAAGGCACGGTGGAAGAGCGTTTGCGGCACGCGCTCGTGAAAGGCATCACGGATTACGTCGTTGAAGACACCGAAGAAGCACGTCTGAAATATCCGCGTCCGCTTTCGGTGATTGAAGGGCCGTTGATGGACGGGATGAACACGGTCGGTGATTTGTTCGGCGCGGGCAAAATGTTTTTGCCGCAAGTCGTCAAGTCGGCGCGGGTGATGAAAAAATCGGTCGCGCATCTCGTGCCGTTTATCGAAGAAGAAAAAGCGCGCAATAAGGACACGCGAGCGGTTGCAAAAATTTTGCTAGCGACGGTGAAAGGCGATGTGCACGACATCGGCAAGAATATCGTCGGCGTGGTGCTGGCGTGCAACAACTTCGAGGTCATCGATCTCGGCGTGATGACGGCGTGCGATAAAATTTTGGAAACGGCCATCCGTGAAAACGTCGATGCGATTGGCCTGTCGGGATTGATCACGCCGTCGCTCGATGAGATGGTGCATGTCGCCAAAGAAATGGAGCGGCTCGGCATGAAGATTCCGCTGCTGATCGGCGGCGCAACGACGTCAAAAATTCATACGGCGGTGAAGATCGCGCCGAACTATTCGGCGCCGACGGTGCACGTGCTGGATGCCTCGCGCAGTGTGCCGGTGGTCAACAGCCTGACGACGGCGGATTTGAAAGATGCCTTCGCCGAAAAGATCGTCGCCGAATACGAAACCGTGCGGGGCGAACATTATCGCAAGCGCACGACTCAGAAGTATGCGACGCTTGCGGAAGCCCGCCGGAACCCCGTGGATATTGCGTGGAAGCCGGAAGAGCTTTATACGCCGAAGCAGTTGGGCATCACGGTTTTTGAAAATGTGCCGCTGGAGACTTTGCGAAGCTACATCGATTGGACGCCGTTTTTTCAAACGTGGCAACTGGCCGGACGCTATCCGAAAATTTTAGACGACGCAACTGTAGGCGATG
>JACMJS010000096.1 GCA_014380515.1 Chlorobiales bacterium | reverse complement strand
CGGTGTAATCCAATTTCGCCGAGACGATCAGGTCTTTGACGTCTTTGTAAAAGCCCGTCAGGGTAACAACGTCGTTCTCAGAAAACTGTCCGCGAAAACCCAACTCGTAGGCCGTCGTGATCTCAGGCCGCAGCGACGGATTGCCGATGCGGGCGGTTGTGGAATCGTCGCTATACCGCGCGTCCAATCCGGCGTAGAGAAACCGCGGGTGTGGCAGCATGGACGATTGTCCGTAATTGAAAAAAAACGTTTGTGCGGGCGCAAGCGGAAACGACATACTGATTTTCGGCAACACACGAAAACTGACGCGACGCCCGAAAATGTTCGATGTGTTTTTCAAATATGGTTCGCGGAAACCCGGCGGCACGAGCGAGTTCGGATCGGCGACGGCATCATCCAAGAAACTTCCGGGCAACCAATACTGAACTCTGACGCCCGCCGTCGCAAAGAAATCACCGAGCCGCACGTTATCGCTCACATAAACCGCGCCTTGCGCCGCATTGACCCGCCAGATATCGGGCGCGATGCCCAAGCGGCGCGAGGGTTCGCCTGCGGCGTAAGGCGCGCCGATCCAAGGCCGCGTGAGATCGATCCATTGATACTCGGAAAACTTGGCGTCCAAGCCAAACAGAAAGCGTTGCGATTCATCTTCGGTGTTATAAAGCAAATCCGCTTTAACACCATAATCTTCCGCGTAGTGATCATGCCAGAGTGGCGCAACGCCTTTGCTGTAAAGGCCGGACGGGGCGGCGGCATAAACAATCGTATCATTCGGATTGACATACTGCGGATTTGTAACCACACTCCGCGGATCAAAATCCGCTTCAAGAACGCCCGGTCGCCACGGCAAGCCGCCGACTTCGGCGCGCAACTGCGTAAAGAACCGCGTGGCTTGCAGCGATAGCACAGTTTGGCGCGAGAAGACATGCGTCCACTGCAAAGCCTCCACATTCGTGTCGTGCGTATAGACATTGCCGCTATCGGGAATCAGTGCGAACGCGAATTGATAGCCGGGTTGAAGTTGAAGGTCGTTGCCGGTGATCTGAAGCGATTGCGCGTTTTGATTGATGACGAGCGAGCGCGTGAAGAGCAGCGTGAATTTATCGGTGCCGGAAAGTTTATAAGTGAGTTTGAAAATACCATCCCACTTGTTGTCGTTCGCGGGCGCGAAGAATGTGCTGAACTCCGTTGGCCGCAGTTGCTGTGCGGGAGTTTTGTAAAACTCATCGGTGAAGTTCAGACTCAGGGCGGCGAAGAAATAGACGTCGCCGGAGAGAAAAGGAAAAACTTTTTTGAACGGTACGGGGCCGGATGCGGTCGCCGCGTAGCGCGAGGTGTTCCAACCGACCGGCGTATCAAAAAAAAGATTATCGCGCCGCAGGGTCAGCGTGCTGTGATAAACATCGCCGCCTTCTTTGGTTTTCACTTTCACCACACCCGCCGAGGATTCGCCGAACTCTGCGCCCGCGCCGCCCGTGATGATTTCAAGATCAGCGAAGGCTTCGGGCGTGAGATCGAGGCCGAAGCCCGTGCCGGCAAGCGGGTCGCGGACGGAAATGCCGTCGATGTAAAAACCGGTTTCGTAACTTCTCCCGCCGCGCAGGTGCAACCCGTCGGGCGTTTTGACGACGCCGATCTGCGTAGCTGCAAGTTCGCGCACGTCTTTGAGCGGTGCGAGCGCAATCAGTTCCGGCGAAAGTGTGGAAGACGACGTGGTTTGTTCAAAATCCATCATCGGACGCTCGCCGATGATCGTTACCGCCTCTGATGACACCGAACTTTCTTTCAGCCGGAAGTCAAGCCTCAGCGTTTCACCCGCACGGATCACCACGCCGGTTCGCTGAACTTTGGTGTAGCCGACGAGCGAGACTTGCACGAGATAAGTACCCGCCTCAATGTTTTGAATCGTGTAATTGCCTTTCGCATCCGCCGCCGTGCCAAGTCCCGTGCCCTTCAAAACGATACTCGCGCCGGAAAGCGGTTCAAGCGTGATCTCATCCGTAATGACGCCCGTGAGCGTTGCTTTCTCCTGCGCCGAAACCAGTGTGACGCAGCAAAGCATCCAGAGGAAAACGAATGATGCGGTTGAGGTGCTCACGATGACGAATTTTTGTTGATAGAATAAAACCTGCCGCGCCCTACCGAGCCTCATCGGAAAGGGGCATTGCAGATACATGTTGTCAATCGTCGTTGGAACGTGTCGCGGAAGGAATCGGGTGATTATTTCGTGTCGACCTTAGCGGCGGTCGCGGCGAAAACAAGTTTATGCGTCTTGTCGTCGATCCATTGGGTGAATCCGATAAGCGCGTTCGCTCCCACTTGCCGCGCTTGCGATTTCAATTGCAGGATCGCGTAAAATTTTTTGTATCCGGTGTTGTCCGTGCTGTCGGCGGCGGGCGTTTCTTCCATCGTAAGCACGGCGATTTTCTCGGCGCCCGCCGGAAGACTATCGAGCATCATCACCTGCACAAACCGCGGCAAGGCGGCATTGATGCTGTTCGCCAGCCTATGTACCTGACACGCACATTTCCTGCCGGTAAGCGGATCGATGCCGTTATCCGTTGTGCCGTCATCGTTGCGAATATTAGGGCGAACATCGGGCATTCCACCGGAAACCTCTTGCGCATGCGAGACCGTCGCCGCCGAGAGCGAACAGACGAGCACGGCACACGCAAAAATATTTTTCATCGAGGAATTTTTTTCTTTTGCCATTGCCGCGCAGGCGGAAATCTTGACTTGATGCTGCGTCCGAAGATTCCCGCTTGCGCGGCAATGACGGCAATATCATAAAGGAAAAGTTTAGTAGCCGCTCGGAGGCGCGCTGCCTGCCTGATGCTTCACGACGTCTTTATCGTCTGCCGAGGCTGCGCTGACGGCGGTCGCTTCGATTTTATAGACGCTCGTGATGAAGTCGTCGATTTTGGATTCGGAAACTTGGAACTTGCCGCGTACGCGGATTGGCGTATAGACATATTCGGTTTTCTTGCCTTTCTGCATCGTAACCATGACGGTCTCGTTCGGTTCGGGCGGGACGCTGAAGCAGCAGCCGAAGAACGGTACTTGAATGAGCATGAACTCCGTAACGTCCAAAGCTTCGTTGAGCGGAATCATGTAGCCCGCAATGTCGACTTCTTTGCCTTGCGCATCGAGCAAGTTTTTCGGAACGGGATTTTTCGTCCGGCGGCTGAAGCGGTACTGACGCAGTTCATTGAACGTCAATCGCTGCGATGCGCCGATGAGAACGATCGCATTGCCCGAAGGTTCGGCGGCAACGGCTTCCGAAGGCGCAAAATTCATTGTAGCCATTTGCGATGCCGCTTTCATTTTACCGACCGTCGAAAGAAATTCTTGCTTGCGTCCTGAATCCCGCGAGACAATCACATTGAGCAGCACGAGGCCAAGCAGCATCAGGCCGAAGCGAATAAAATTACGGTTCATCATTGCAGTGCGATAAGTGTTGAAAAAATTTGAAACAAGATAATGAGAATTGTCGGCGAATAGAATCCGTTTGATCGCCGGTGGACGATGAGGAAATCACCGACGCTTCCTGCGAGGTTTTATTTTTCAGATAGCTCCTTCACCTTGTGCAACGCTTTTTTCCACGAGTCGGACATCGACACGAACGCATCTTCCGACATATCCGAGGCAACGTCCAATTGCGTCGCTCCGTTTTTTTCTGAGAGCGTGTAAGTTTCAAGGCCGCCTTTTAGCTGCTTTGCAACATCGCTCTCATAATCTTCTTTGCCCTCCACAACCACGCCACGAATGAACAATGAAAAAGGAACAGCGTTGAACAACAGATTTTTCTAATCTCTTTTGTGTCATTGCGAGCCCCCGAGCGTGGCCGAGGGTAAACTCCGCGTGGCAATGTGCATTCTCAATCCGAGTTGCCGGATTGCTTTGTCGCCTGTGCCCCGCGCAATGACTCTCGCAAGAAATTTATTTAACTGATCGGGCTGAGATTGCGGGCGACATCGGTCTTGTATGCATTGACCGCCGGTAACATGCCCGCAAGGGCACCGACGAAAGTTACAATGAGAACCAAAAGCACTTCGTTCCGGCCAAACGCACTCACCGCCACTTCCACGCCCGTTTTTTGTTCGATGTATCCGCCCATCGCCAGCACCAAAAAAAGGCTGAGCACAACGCCCGCCACCGATCCGAGAAACGCGATGAGCGCGGCCTCCAGCGTAATGATGCTGAAAATTTTCGTACGGTGCGCGCCCAGTGCCCGCATGATCGCAATCTCCCGCCGGCGCTCGTTGAGTGAATTGTAAATCGCCACCGCCACGCCGATAATCGCTACGACGATCACAAGCGAGGTGATGAGCAGAAACGCCCAATCGACGTTGCCGATGATGTCGAACAAGCTTTTGATTTCATTCACCGGAATCGCCGCCTGCGCCAGCGGTTGATCATTGATTTGCTTGTAAAGTTGCAGCATGAAAATCGGCGCTTTCATTTTTAAAATCACCGCAGTAACCTGCCCGCGCTCCGCATCGACATCCTTTTCGGCGGGTGAGGATGCTGCCGGTGTTGCGGTTGCGCTCGAATCTTCGTCGTGATTTTCTTCGCGCTCGTGAATCGCCCATACGGTTTCGAGCGTCATGTAAATCAATTTGTCGTTGGCCGTGCCCGTGCGTTTCAAAATACCCGCAACCGTCAGCGGGTTGCGGTCGTGTTCCTCACCGACGCCCGCCATGGATTCCTGAAGGCCATGCGTCGCCACGAATTTATCCCCGACTTTCAAGCCCGCTACGGCGGCGACTTCACTGCCGATGACGGCTTTGAATGTATCGGCTTCCGCGAACGCTTTGCCCTCCGCGACTTCATACTTGAATCCTTTGCGGTACTCGAACTTTGTAAAAATTTGCGGCGACGTGCCGACCAATCGAAACCCGTTGTAGTTATCGCCGAGCGCGTAGGGAATCGCGTAACTGACGAACGGATTTCGGCGATAGCGTGCATAGACGCTGTAATCAATGTTGCCGACGGGTGATCCCAATTGATAGACGGTGTTGAGCACCAGTTGCAACGGCGAACCTTTCGCGCCCAAAATCATGTCGTAGCCGACGCCCGTCTGCCTGAAATTATTTTCGACTTGCTGCTTGATAGTCAGTGTCGCTGAAATCAATCCGACGCCGAGCGCAACCGAAAGGCCGGTGAGGAAAATGGAAAATTTTCGTTGGGCGATGTTCCGCCATACAAGCGCAAAAGTATTCATATCTGAAATGTTATTTCATTGTAGAGGCAACAGCGAGCCCGAACGAGCTAACGCCCATGGTGTGGTTGCCCTGAAGACGGGCGACGACAAGCATCGCCCCTACGAAATTTGATTGACGGATTTAAGTTCGAGCGTGCGCGGCAACGCAGCGGCAACCTCGCGCTCGTGTGTTACAAGAATCAACATTCGGCCTGATTCGCTGCATACTTTTTTCAGCAGCGTGATAACAAGGTCGCTGCTCGCTTCATCCAAATTCGCCGTCGGTTCATCGGCCAAAATCAACTGCGG
>JACMJS010000095.1 GCA_014380515.1 Chlorobiales bacterium | reverse complement strand
GCCGGTAACGCGAAGTTGGAAGTCTTCAACATTATCGGCCAGAAAGTCGCGGTGTTGCTCAACGAACGGTTGAATGCGGGCACTTACACTGCGTCGTTCAATGCCACGAAACTTTCCAGCGGCATTTATTTCTACAAGCTGACGGCAGGTCAATTCGTGCAAACGAAAAAGATGATGCTCGTCAAGTAATCACGAAACGATGCTTGTCAAATAGCTCGCAAACCGTTAGCATCTCACGCTGACACTGATGTTTGAAATCCGGGTAGCCGCGCTGAAAAGCCGTTGCCCGGATTTTTTTAATCGCTTTGTGTTTATTGTCATTCCCGCCATACGAAACCTGTTTCGCTAACGCTCAAAGGCGAGAATCTTCGAAAACGAAGTCAAGATTCCCGCGTTAAGCCATAGGATTACAAGTCGCGGCAATGACAAAAGAGTATAAAAACGATGGAAAGAAAATCTCTCGCCCATCGTGAAAACAGTGCCATGAAAACAACACGCTTCATATTCTTCCGCCGCACGGCTTTCGCCCTGCTGCTCGCAGCCTCAACGCTGACGGGCTGCCGCGGCGACCGCGATAAAATTATTACGATCTGGACGCAGATGGTCCCCGGCGAACGCAAAATCCTCGACGAGATGCTCGTCCGTTTCGCCCAAACACATCCCGAATACAAAGACTATCAATTCAAAGAACTCTTCTACGAAACCGAACAGGTTCGTCAAAATTTTATGATCGCCGCCTTGGGTGGCAGCGGCTCCGAACTCGTCTATGGCCCCAGCGACAACGTCGGCCCGTTTACAAAATTAGAAGTCATTCAACCGCTCGAAAAACTTTTCGATCAAGCCTACTTCGATAAATTCATCGCCGCGCCCGTCAAAGCCAACACGGATTTGAACGGACACACGTACCAAATCGCCGATCAGGTCGGCAACCATTTGTGCCTCGTCTACAACAAAGATTTGATTCCCGAACCGCCGCGTACGATGTCGGAACTCATCCGGTTCGGCAAAACTTTTACGAAGGATACCAACGGCGACGGACGCATCGATCAATACGCGCTCGCATGGAATTACATCGAGCCTTTTTTCTTCGTGCCGTTTCTCGGCGGCTACGGCGGCAACGTGATGGACAGTGCATTCCGCCCGACGCTCAACGACGAAGCGACCGTCAAAGCCTCGCAACTCATCAAAGATTTGCGCGACGTCTATAAAATTATTCCGCGCGAATCGGACTACGACATCGCCAACACGCTTTTCAAAGAAGGACGGGCGGCGATGATCATCAACGGGCCGTGGTCGTGGGCGGGCTACCGCGAGAACGGCATCAACTTCGGCATCGCCCGCATTCCGATGATCGATGAAACGGGACTTTATCCCGCGCCGATGGTTTCGCCGCGCGGCTACAGCATCAACGTCAATACGCAAGGCGAGAAACTAAAAGTTACCGTTGAACTGCTGAAGTTTTTGACGAGTCCCGAAACCGAGTTGGAGTTCACCCGCAAATCCGCCACGATTCCCTCGCGCGTAGAAGCCTACAATTTTTTAACCGCCTTGCTTGAGGATAGTCTCGCCGTACCGGAAGGTGTAGCGGTAAGCGATGAGTTGCGCAAAGATTTACTTTCAAATAAGGCCGTGCTCCGCGGATCGATTGAGCAGATGAAAGTCGGGCGGACGATGCCGGTGGTGAGCGAGATGCGCGTCATTTGGGATTCGATGCGTCCGGCGTATCAAGCGGTACTCGGCGGCGGCAAAACACCCGCCGCTGCCGCCAGCGAGATGCAAGCCCTCGCCGAGAAACTGATCGACGAAATGAAACAGTAAAAATTAAATAACGATGTCAACCGCCGAATCACCTGTGGAGATGTCCGCAGATGCCCGTCTTGCAAGTACGCCGCCCGTCTCGCCGAGGCCAACAAACGGTCTGTCGAAGACGAAGGAAAAGTTTAGCGCGATTCCCTACATCTACGCCGCGCCCTCGCTCGTCGTGATGTTGGCGATTGTCCTCTATCCGTTTCTTTACAACGTGGTCGTGAGTTTTTCGAACATGAACTTGGATCACTTCCGCGACTGGCAGTTTATCGGCCTGCGGAACTATCTCAATGTGTTCACCGACGCAGATTTCTACCGCTTCTTCGGCAAGACGCTTTTATGGACGGCGATCAACATTTTTTTTCACGTCACCATCGGCGTGTTCCTCGCCATTCTGCTCAACAAAAACATCAAGGGCAAAAATATCTTCCGCGTGTTTTTGATTTTGCCGTGGGCGGTGCCGCAATACATCACCGCGCTCAACTGGCGCGGGCTGTTCAATTTTGAATACGGCGCGGTGAATTTGATTCTGGCCAAGTTCGGCATCGCGCCCGTGCAGTGGCTCTCGTCCGAGTGGGGCACGTTCGCGGCGTGCTGCATTACCAACATCTGGCTCGGCTTTCCGTTTATGATGATCGTCGCCCTCGGCGGCCTGCAATCCATTCCCGATGCGCTCTACGAAGCCGCCGACATTGACGGCGCGAGCTGGTACGACAAGTTGGTCAACATCACGATTCCGCTCCTGCGTCCGGTGATGATTCCCGCGATCACATTGGGCGTTGTTTGGACGTTCAATAATTTCAATGTGGTGTGGCTGGTCAGTAACAGCGGACAGCCGTCGGACAAGACGCACATTCTCGTCAGTTGGGTCTATAAAGTCGGTCTCAATTATTTCCGCATCGGCTACGCAGCAGCGTTTTCGATGGTGATTTTTTTGATGCTGCTCGCATTCGGCTGGAACTTTATTAAAAAAACCAAAGCAACCTCAAGCGTGTATTAAATTCAGATGTCATTCTGAGCGGAGCGAAGAATCCCTAATTGCGTTCCGATAACAAAGGATTCTTCGTCGCCGATGCTCCTCAGAATGACAGTGATCGAACGATTCGATAAACGAATTTTTATGAATGACGACTTACTATGTTTATATCCTCGCAAGCCCGTCGCGGGTTTTATACGTTGGCGTTACAAATAATCTCGAACGCAGGATGTATGAACACAAGCAAAAATTGGTAGAAGGATTCACCAGCGAATACAACGTAACGGAGTTGGTGTATTACGAATCAACATCAGACATTTCAGCCGCGATTGGGCGCGAGAAGCAACTCAAAGGATGGACGCGGGCGAAAAAAATAAAGTTGATCGAATCCAAAAATCCAGAGTGGGAAGACCTTAGTGCAGAGTGGAATTAAACATGATGTCATTCTAAGCCACAGGCACACAGAGGAGCGAAGAATCTCTCGCGTTCAAGAATTAGGGATTCTTCGCTTCGCTTGCGCCGCGTTCAGAATGACAGAATACAAGTTGCACACACTACCAAGAATTCCTAATTGGTTTGGGAAAATGAGTGATTCTTCGTCGCTGGTTCTCCTCAGAATGACAGAAGATTTGAAACAAATTTGAAAGCAATGGAAACGGCAGAACTGAATCCTAAAACAATCCGACCGAACGGCGTGAGCACCAATGGCAGAGCGGTGAAAGCGGCGGCGGTGAAGAACCCGCGCGACGTTTCGCCCGCGGCGAAGGTGTGGATTTACATCGTGCTGACGCTGTTCAGTCTCTTCGCCATCTTTCCGATCCTGCAAGTCTTTACGATCTCGCTGCGGCCCGGCGATAAATTGCTTTCGACGAATCTCGAACTCATTCCCGACGGTGCCACGCTCGATGCGTACGTGACACTTTTTACCGCGCGGCCGTTTTTGAAATGGATGTTCAACAGCGTGCTCGTCAGCCTCATCGTGACGTTTTTCAGCGTCGGCCTTGCATCAACGGCGGGCTATGCGTTCAGCCGGTATAAATTCTACGGGCGAGATTCCGGTATGATCCTGCTCATCGCAACGCAAATGTTTCCGGTTACAATGCTGCTCCTGCCGCTCTTCATCATGCTCATCAAGCTCGGCGTCTATGATTCCTACATCGGCCTCATCATTGCCTACACCGCAACCGCGTTGCCTTTTTGTATCTGGCAGATGAAAGGCTTTTACGATACGATTCCGCGCAGCCTCGAAGAATCCGCCCGCATCGACGGCTGTTCGGAAGTACAAACATTTTGGAAAATCGTGTTTCCGCTCGCCCAGCCCGCGCTCGTCATCACCGCGCTCTTTTCGTTTATGACCGCGTGGAGCGAATACCTCGTCGCCGCTGTGCTGGTGCAGGATCAAAGCCTGTTCACCTTGCCGATGGGCTTGAAAGGATTTCAATCCGACCTTGAAGTCTCATGGGGATTGTATTCTGCGGGCGCGATGCTCGTCAGCCTGCCCGTCGTGATTCTCTTCATCGCGCTCTCCCGATACCTCGTCAGCGGCCTCACGCTCGGCAGCGTCAAAGAATAAGTCCATAGTTGAAAAACAAAACGATAAAAACGTATGAGCGTCATTGAAGCGATTAACCAGAAAAGCAAATTGCTTTCACCGGAGCGGCAAAAAGAACTTTTGGATTTTGCAGAGTTTCTCACATCCAAAGAGCAACCAAACCGGTTGGAGGAAACGATCCGCATGAATTTCGCTTGGGCGGGAGGCTTGAAAGAATTGAACCAAACCGCTTCGGAAGTACAGGCGGAGATCCTTCGAAAAAGAGGTGAAATGTGATGCTTCTCGATACCAACATTTTCCTTGAAATTCTTTTGCAGCAGTCGAAAGAAGCACTCGCAAAAACCTTTATCAACTCACAGAAAAAAGGTTCACTTTTCCTCTCCAATTATTCGCTTGATAGTATCGGATTGAAACTCTATTGGACGAAAAAAATGAATCTCTTAGATCAATTCGGATATGATCTAAAAGCCGCGGAGATTTCGCTCTTAACATTAGGGACGGATGACTTGAGCACGCTCGCAAGCGATCTTCAGAAATGGAAACTGGATTTTGACGATGCGTATCAATACACGCTTGCCAAAAAGCACGGTTTGGACTTGGTTAGTTTTGATACCGATTTTGACAAGACCGATCTCAAACGAATCGAGCCACAGTAATTTCATCTCTCTGATAAGCATTTTGACTTAAATCCCGCTTTAAGATTCCCGTGACGAACGATAGTTCGACAAGCTCACGTCGGGAATGACATGCGAAAGAAACCGGAAAGATTCATAATGTTAGCCGATGTCGTTTGAAAAATATATGGAGTTGGCCTTGCGCGAAGCCGAGACCGCATATGGGCAAAAGGAAGTGCCGGTTGGCGCGGTGGTGATTGATGAGCAGGGTCTCGTCATCGGGCGCGGGCACAACCAAGTTGAGATGCTGTGCGACGCAACCGCCCACGCCGAAATGATTGCGATCACGGCGGCGATGGCGAGTCTGGGTGAAAAGTATTTACAAAGTTGTACGCTCGTTGTAACGATGGAGCCGTGCCCGATGTGCGCGGGCGCGATTGTAAATGCAAAAGTCGGGCGCGTGGTGTTCGGGGCTTACGATGCCAAGATGGGCGCGTGCGGCACGGTGTTCAATCTCGCCGCAACCGCGAAACTCAACCACCAATCGCAAATTATCGGCGGCATCATGGAATCGCAATGCGTAGCCTTGCTGCGAAGTTTTTTTGAACAAGCCCGCCTTACCCGCAAACCCCGTGTGTAGCAACGCCTTCCGGCGTTCGCATTATATTATCTGCATCTTCACCGGCGGCTATTTGAGTACCGCGCCGTTGGCATTCTATCAACCAAATTGAAAACACCATGAGGCAACACTATCGCCGCATCTCCCGCCTTTTTATTTTTCCCGCCGTCATCATCATTACATTGCTTTCGCAAACGCAACCGGTGCACGCACAAACCTTCGAATCCGTCGGACCGTGGGGAGGATTTACGTACGGTCTCGTCAAAGACAATGCGGGCAACATCTACACGGGCTGCACGAACTTTTCGGGATTTTTCAAATCGACCGATGCCGGTCTTTCGTGGAAGGAGATCAATACCGGCATCGGGCGGAACTCATCATTTGCAATGGCCGCTATCGGCGACACGATCTACGGCGCATCGACCACGCGCGGCGTGTTGCGCACCGTGGACGGCGGCAACTCGTGGACGGTTGTCAGCAGCGGCATTACGCCCCAAAGCAGCGGCTCCATTTTCGTCTATGATCTCTACGCCGACGCGGGCGGAAACCTTTACGCCGGAACATCGGGCAAAGGCATTTTCTATTTGCCTTCGGGCGCAAGCGAGTGGCAAGACATCGGCGACTCCATGCTCGCCGCCAAAACGATTTACTCCGTAACCAAAGACTCCAGCGGACGGCTCTACGCGGGCGCGAACAACGACGGCATCTACGTTTCCACCGACAATGGCGCAATCTGGACGCGCCGCATTACCGGCATTACCGCGGTGAGCACAAATCCATCGCCGCGAGACCTTGTGAGCCGCGGCGATACGGTTTGGACGGGCCTCGCGCCGAACGGCGTTTGGAAAACCATCGACGGCGGCGCGAACTGGACGGCGGACACGTTGAACACGCTCGGCAGACGCACCGTCAACGGGCTTTACATCGATGACGCAGGAACGCTCTTCGCCTGCGTCGGCACGAGCACCACATATCCTGAGGGCGGCGTGTTCTATAAAATTTCCGGCGACAGCGTTTGGACACCGTTGAATCTCGGCCTCGAGAAAAAAACGACGTACTCTGCGCTCAACATCGCTCCTTCTACGTATCTCATCAGCGGCAACACCTTCGGCCTTGCGCGAACGACCGATCTCGCATCGCTCACGGTTTCAAACACCGGTCTCGGCGGATTGAAAGTAAACAGCGTACATCTGGCACCCGATAGCAGTTTGCTGGCGGGACTCGACGCAGGCTTGGGCATCTACCGCAGCACCGACGCCGCCGCAAACTGGACGCTCGACACCGCAGGCGTCGGCCTTCGCACGGTATATGGATTTGCAAATACATCGGGCGCAACGGGCAGCACTGTTTATGCGGCGATGGGTTCGGTCGGTGTTTACAGATCAACGGACAACGGCGCGCTGTGGACGGCGGCGAACACCGGCATTTCGGCGCGCACCGTTTATGCCGTGCTTGCGAGCGCGGATATCGTCATCATCGGTTGCGCCAGCAGCAGCACCTTGCCGACGCTTTACCGCTCCACCGACGGCGGGACTTCATGGACAGCCGCAATCCTGAACGACGGCTTTACGCCCGGCTCGGTGTGGTCATTGGCAAAAGATACCAGCGGCGCGATCTACGCCGGTATGACGAGCAGCAGCAGCATCGCCCGCGGGTTATTGAAATCAACCGACGGCGGCTTGAGCTGGACATCAAGCAACGATGCGATGGCCGTGCTCGATAATGCCATCTATGCGCTCGCGCATAATCCGGTCGGGAATAAATTTTATTGCGCGCCGAACGTAAGCAGCATGTACACTTCCACCAACGGCGGCGCAACATTCCTGCCCGATTCATCAGGACTGAACGGCTACACGGTGAATGCGATGCTCGTTCCGGTCAATGCAGATGCGGCGGCACAGGGTACGGTGCTTGCGGGCACGCTGGGCTACGGCGGCCTGTTTAAGCAATCCCTTTCCGACAGCGTGTGGCAGCCCGCCGGATTGCAAGGCTATTCCATAGCGATCTCGGCGGAGAAGGGCGCGGATTTGTTCGTCAGCACGACGAGCAACGGCATCTACAAAGTCAGTGCGCAGTTTCTGTCGGCGCCCGTCATTACCGGCGCCGCTGGCAAAGTGCCTGCGGCGTTCAGCCTCGCACAGAACTATCCGAACCCGTTCAACCCATCGACAACGATTCGGTACGAACTCGCGCTGGCGAGCGATGTAAAACTAAAAGTGTTCGATATACTCGGCAGGGAAGTCGCAACGCTGGTCAATGCAAAGCAAGCCGCGGGAAATTATGCGGCGCAGTTCAATGCAAGCCGTCTTTCGAGCGGCGTTTACTTTTATCAATTGAAAGCGGGCGGTCTTATCGCAATCAGGAAAATGATGCTGGTCAAGTAGGCATGGTCGCTGTTGCAGGATTAAAAATGAAAAGGGCGTTCGGTAATGAACGCCCTTTTTGATTCGAAGGAAAAATCGGAAAAATTAAAACGCGCCGTTACTTGACGTTACTTGAGAAGCAACATCTTTTTCGTTTGCACGAAATTTCCCGTAGTCAGCCGGTAGAAATACACGCCGCTCGAAAGTTTGGTTGCATTAAAGTTCACGAGGTAATCGCCTGTCGCCTGCCGCGCATCAACCAATGAAGCCACCTCGCGCCCCAACACGTCATAGACTTTCAGTTGGACTTGACTGTTCATTGATAACTGATAACTGATCAGTGTATTCGGGTTGAACGGGTTCGGGTAATTTTGCCGGAGTGCGAATCCTGGCGGCACTGGCGCGCCCGGCGCGCTTACCGATAAAACCGGATTGCCGCCGTTGTTGGTGATGAGCGCGGTGGTGCCGCTGCCGACGGCGTTGCCCGTGCCGTTCGCCGAGACCGCAATATCATTGATGTCGGCGGTCGTGCCCGAAGGTTGCTGCCGCCATGAAAGGCCGCCGTCGTTCGTCTGTAAAATGACGCCGTTCTTGCCGCACGCATATCCAATCGTTTCATCTACAAATTCAACCGAAAGCAAATCGGTGGTCAGAGGCGCGGTGATGTTGTCGAGGTTGGTTACCGATGAACTCACATTCACCCAATTGGCACCGCCGTCCGCGCTGCGCAGAATCGTACCGCCAACGCCGACTGCAACCGCGCTGCCAAATCCTTGTGTGGATAATGCGCCGTTGCCTTTCGCGGCAACCGTACTGAAATCCGTTGAAAGTGAAATGCTGTTTAACGCCGCACTCACATTGCTGGAAATACTTTGCCAATTGGTGCCGCCATCCGCGCTGCGCAAAATCGTGCCGCCGACGCCGACCGCAATTGCCGAACCCAAACCGCTTACCGATTGCGAGCCGTTGCTTTTGCTGGCTGCACCGCTGAAGTTTGAGGCCACCGCCACTGAAAGGAGTGTTGAAGTATTGCTGCTTGAAACACTTTGCCAACTGGTGCCGCCGTCCGCGCTGCGCAGAATCGTACCGCCAACGCCGACCGCCACCGCCGAACCGAAACCTTGCGTTGCACTGACGCCGTTGCCTTTCGCGGCAACTGTACTGAAATCCGGTGAGACCGCCACGCCATAAAGCGACGCGGTGGTGTTCGATGAAACGAGCGACCATGCACTGGCATCCGCGCTGCGCAAAATCGTGCCGCCGACCCCGACGGCTACTGCCGAGCCGAAGCCATTCGTTGACGCCGCAGCGTTGCCTTTGCGTAAGGCCGCCCCGCGCGGCAAGGCCATGCTGTAGAGCGTATCCGTTGGTGCGATGGGCAACGGCGGCACGGCATTCCAATTCTGTCCGCCGTCCGGCGAGAGATAAATATTGCCGTTCGCGCTGGACGCAATCACCAGCGAGGGCGTTGAAACGACCGCGAGCAACGCGCCCGGCGCAATACCCGCGTTGCTGTTCGTCCAAGAAGGCGTACCGGGCGTAACGCTGAACGGCGCGGAAAATCTCGGCAGTTCGCTGTTCTGTATAACGATCGTTACGAACGTAGACAGCGAAAAATTTCCGATGAGCACCCATAACCCCGAGACATCCGCAACCACCCTGCCCAGATACGAGCGACCCTGACCGTCTTTGCCGGTATAAACCCGCACGGTATCGCCCGTTCCGGCTTGACCGGAGATCGACGCCGGACTGACTGCGTCAATCGTGGTAAGCACGGCAACACCGCGAAATGAAACAAGATTGATCCCTTCGGCGGCACTGCCGGTGCCGTTGTCGTAGATGCTGTTGACGAGCAATCGTGTGCCGTTAATGCGCTGCGCCGATCCTTCGGCGAGTTCGATGCCGTAGTTGTTATTGTATGCGATTGTATTTTTGCCGCCGGAATTCTCCGTGCCGATGGTCAGGCCGGTGATGGTGCCCGCGCCTGCGGCGATTGCCCAGATGCCGATCTGCTGTGCACCGTCTTTGACGGGCGAGACCCCGTCTTTTTGCGGGCCGATGATATTCCCCTCAATCGTTGCGCTTGCGGTGTCGGCGACAAGCGATTCGATGCGGATGCCGTGCTTGTTACCGCTGATGACGTTGCCTTCACCCAAGCCCGCACCGCCGATCTGCACCGTTCGCAAGCCACTTTTGATGCCGTAGAATTGCGGGTCTACACCGTTCAGCAGCAGGAGGGCTTCAATGCCGCGCGCCTCTAAGCCGATCAGGTTGCCCTGAATCCGGGGCGCGATGGCGGGTTGCGGATAGCTCTCGATAATGATACCGTCGCCGTTGCTGCTGACGACGTTGCCTTCGCCCAAACCCGCGCCGCCGATGCGTAAGTTTGATCCGCCTTGAACCAAAATTCCGAATGGTTGAACCGGAGCAATGATCAGCGGTGAAAATCCGCTGGGTGCGGGGCCGATGATATTGCCCACGATGAACACATCGTCGCGTTGAACCACGATGCCGCGGCCATCCGTACCGTCGCCGTTGCCGCTGATCACATTGCGCTGCGCAGGTAAACTTCCACCGATGCGCCCGCCCGTGCCGCCGCCGGTGAGATTGATGCCGTAGGTTTGAACGATGTTGCCGCCGCCGGTGCCGTCCGCACGCACACCGATAAAGCAGCCTTCAATCGCCACACTGTCGCCCGAGACGATAATCCCGGCGTTGATATTGTTGTAGAGCGACAGGCCGCGAACCGTAACATTATCACCCGTGATGTCGAGACACCGGATTTGGCTGCCGGTAATTTCAATGCCGATCTTGGCGTTACTTCCGGTAGCGAGCGTATTCGGATCGGCATTGGATTTCGTGTAGCCATCGATCACGGTGCCATCACCGAAAATGTCGGGAAGGTCGCTTAAAAGTGTGATGGTTTGAACGGCGGTATCGGCAAAGCTGAAGGTAATCGTAGCACCCGGATTAGCGTTGGCAAAAATGATCGCATCGCGCAGTGAGCCGGGGCCGCTGTCGGCATTGGTGGTTACAACTTGCGCGCGAGCGGCGAGCGGCGACATCAACATCGCTATCCAGAAGAGCATTGCGGGGCATGAAAATTTTTGGGTCATTGTAGATTTGAAAATGAGT
>JACMJS010000094.1 GCA_014380515.1 Chlorobiales bacterium | reverse complement strand
GTGGAAAGATCCGGTACTTTCTCAAGAATTTTAATCGATTGCCCAACTGCATTCGTTACGGTGGCAACTATGGTGCTATCTCCGTTCTGATAATTTTTCACAGCCTTGAATGGAGCCATCGCGGGAGTCATATTTGCAAGTGCTGCCCATTCACGGTAATCGTTACTGTTAGCGTCGTTATCGCCGGTTTTGATCTTATAAACGCGGTAAACAGTCTTGTTAGGGTCATCCGCTACCGGACGTTTTGAGACATCGTCATCACTCGGATTACCAGGCGTCAGAATACGGCCCGGCTGAAATTCCACGGTTGACGCGGCGGCATTGGCATTTGCCGATGTGCGAATGTCTGTGCTCACACCGTCATACTGGTTTACCATCCATGGGTAAGATGAAAAGCACGCCGTGTTTGTACTGCCTTTCTTCCATATAAGGCCGGGGTTGCCACTGTTCGGGTCATTGAGGTTGCGACCGTTATTGACAAGCCACGCGCTGATACGGTTGGCGTCAATCTGAACACCGCTGTTAGACTGGAGGGAGTATCCACCTTGCTTTTTCTTCCCTGACTCTTCCTTTGCCGATGCTGTGTTCAAAGCCAGCGACAGGGTTAGAAGCGACAGCAGAACTGATTTAACTATAGTCTTCGTCATCTCTGTTAGTTTAGTAAAATAATTATTCCGTTGGCAGGCAGATATGTTTGTTATACCCCGCACTACCGTTACTCTTGCTTAGAAACCGAGGATTATACCGAGCCTCACCTGACGGGCATTACCTGAACCGTTGAATCCGCGTTCGTAGAATCGATATAATTGATCGTAGGACTGCGCAGTGCCCTCACCATATGTCTCATCCAAGCCAGCCAACCGATTTGCATATTCCGACGAGCCCCGCACACCCGAATCCGTTGCACTGGCTGTATTGCGATATACCGAAAGGACATTCTGAAAGCCTAGAATATTGAGACCTATCAGATAGATGTTAAGCGTAACGCGGTTTTCGGCAAATGTTAAGTTCTTGTCGAGCCGAATATCCAATTGATAATTCCATGGTAACGTTTGACTATTCTTAGGACCATCAGTGTTGAAGTTGCTCAAAGGCTCCCCAAACAGCGGCTCAATGAAAGATTGATATGTGATAGGACTATATGATGTGCCGCTACCTACACGGAATAGGAGATTTGCCCCCCAGCCTCGCGCCGCCATCGGAAGCGTTTGATCCGTTAGCGGCGTGCGGAAATCTAAGTTGAAGGTTGCAGTATGCCGTTGATCGAAAGTCAGGGTTTGTACGGTTCTTGGCGGAACCGGGTTTTCAGCGGTAATCGATTGGCGGCGGTATGCTTCGCTGTTTTCATTGACACCCGAAGCCGTGCCATTTGCGAATGACAAGGTGTAATTGATATCGGCTGAAACATAGTTGGTGCGGCGAAGGCCAAAGGTAAGTTCAAATCCTTTGTTTGTGCCGAAATCCTGATTGTCATAACGATTGTAAGTTGCAATGCCGCCATCAACACCCTGCACTTGCACTTGTTGAATCAAATCACGGGTTTCCTTGTAGTAAGTCGTCAAATCGATGAAAGCCGAATTACCAACTTGCTGGCGGAAGCCGACTTCATAGTTTGAAGTCTTAGATGACCTCAGGTCAGGATTATTGAGCGATTGACCTGGCCGATTGACCAGCAGATCGCGAGAAAGGTAGAGCAACGCAAAGTCCGGCTGCTGCGTGTATTTTCCGAAGCCCGCATGAAACACGGTACGGTCGCTGACGGGAAACGAGAAATAGATACGCGGCGAGATTAAAATTTCCGCTCTGCGATTCGAAAGCACTGGCGTCGTTGAGCCCGGCTCCGTACCGAAGGGGCGGCTAGGATCAGCATAGCCTTGTTGATCGGAATCGAAGTAATCTAAGCGAAAACCCACGTTAGCAACGAAATCGCTCAACTGGAATGAATCCCTAACGTAGAGCGATCCGATAACCGGACGACGCGGCTTGAACTCACCGTCTGATACTTCTCTACCCAACCGGTCAAACCCGATGTTCGTATTTCCGAAACCAGAAAAAAAGTCATCATTGAAGTTGCTATCATCACGTACATAGTCGATAATACTTGTTGAATCCGGCGTACCACTCGCACCTATGATAGCCCGGGAGAATCTACCATTGAAGTTCGCCATGTTAATATTGTAGTTGCGATACTCATGAAATCGCAACTGTCCTCCGAATTTCAGATTGTGGTCAGCAACCTGCGTTTCCATATTGGCTTCAATCTCGTAACTGGAAATTTTTCGCTTGCGGTAGTCATCAGCAACGCCAATATTTGCTCCTGACGCCGGAAGTCCAGGTTGGGCTGGACCGCCCGAAAACAGAACATCAGGACGAAAGCCTTTCGGTTGCGTTGAAGCTACATGGTTCGCCCGTTGAAAAAGCACATCATATTGCAGGAAATCATTGAAGAATTGATCATCACCAAACTCAATCTCATTGAACGTGGTGTAAAGATTGACATTGAGAATAGTTTTCTGACCGATTGCCTGCGTGTATTTCAAAAACCCTTGCAAATTGTCAGTTTCCGTGCGCAGCGCGTGCTCATAGTTGTTATAAGGCTGAGTCAGCAAAACCGTTGTGCCGTCAGGGCGAATGCTGTCGGCGGAGTTATTGTATGTACGCTGAACGGTTGTGAATGAATTGCTAAGAATCTGTAGGTAACCGTCTGCCAATTGGCTCGAACTAGTGAAGTTACCACCGGCGGTCAATTGAATACCGCTACCAAAGTCGAAGCGAATCTTACCATTCCCGTTCCATTGCTTGAAACTGTTGTTTGGCAGGAATCCTACACCCTGAAAGGCTGTGCGACTACCGATGTCTTGCCGTTCAACAGTAAAATAAAAGTTTGCGAGCCGCCCCAAGTTATTGAACGGCAAAAGCGGGCCACCAAATTGTATGTTGTAGATGTTGTAGCCAAATCCGTTCAAGTTATTTACGTTTGGCGAACTGGGTGCGCCTTGCGTTTTAGATAAATAGGAATCCGTAACGAATTCGGCCAAACCGAAATACTTTTCCGAGTTGCCTGAGCGCGTGGTGATATTAACGACGCCGGAATTGACGTTGCCGTATTCAGAGTCAAAGCTCGTAAGTACAACCACTTCCTCAATGGACGCACCACTAATATTAGAGCCGGAACCGCGGTCAATCGGATTATTTTGCAAGACGCCGTCGACATAAGTTACAGTTTCATTGCCACGTCCGCCACGAATGAACGAGCCATTGACAACGCCAGCGGTTTGAGCAACTACCGCTGCGGCTCCACGGGTTGGCAAATTTTGAATCTGTTCGGCTGTAACGATTCGCGTGGAAGTTGTGGCGGTCTTTTCAATAATCGGACGTTCAGCGGTAATTACTACCTCTGGTTCCAGTGCAGAAGCATTTGGCAACTCAAAAACCGGCGTCTCCGAGGTCAAATCCGCAGTTACTTTCACACCGCGAATGGTTACATCCGCATAACCGACATAACTAACTTTAACGGAGTAAGTACCGGTCGGTACGTTCAAAATGCTGAACTGGCCGTTAATGTTGGTCGTACCACCAAGCCGCGTATCCACAATGCGAACACTCGCTCCGATCAGCGGCTCACGGGTATCTTTATCGATCACCTTGCCGATGATTTTGCCGGTCGTTCCCACTGCCAGTGCCGCCGCGGGCAAGGTCAGAATCAACAGCAGAACCTGCAATAATTTTCTCGTCATCTTTTGTTTACCTCCCCTCACCCTCTCAGGCAAGAGATTTTAGTTGATGTATTGCTGCGAAACTTCTCGTCCGCCTTGCGACGGATAATTAGCCTCGATCTAAATCAAGAAACGTGCTAAGAAAAATCGGTAGTTCCGTCTTGGCTTCTGCCTGAAAACGGATTTTTCAGAAGATGCTCGTACAGAACACCTTTCAAACTTGGTTTCAAAGAATTACTAACAATGCCAAACCAAAATTCGGCAAACGGGGTAGGATTTTTCGGAAAGAGCAGGAAGCGCAAGAAGGATAGTTGTATTGCAAAACACCTTTTCACTCTCCGGTTCCAATTCTAAATCTTTTCCTACAGAGCAGAAGCAAACAACTTTTGCCGGTCAGGATAGCCTTGACCGTCATTGAGTTGAAGCTCATTGTCAGATTGGAATAGAAAAATCGGATTGGCAGGATGCGTGAAAATTTGCTTTGTCAAAAAACGCCGGATGCCGTTAAAGCATGCGTTGCGAGTCAAGTCCTTCGCTGTAATGTTTGTCTTGTTGTCATACTTAACACTGATTTAACATAAGTAAAAAAAATTATTTTGTCAAGTGCGCCGCAAAAAAATATGAAGTCGCCTGTTCATCGCACCTTCATAGCCTTTTCTTTCTCCGCGCCACAGGTGAAAGTTCAGCTTCATCACCACGTTTCACATACACACAAATGAATCGTGATTGATAGCCGGAACTGTATCTTGCTTCAAATCGAACTTTGATCCCTTCACCTTTCACGCTTCGTAATCTTGTAATTGTATCATGTCCCAAAAGTTTTACGTCATCAAAGATGACAATGATTCCGCTGCAACCCATCCTGCCGTTTCGCTCGAAAAATACCAAAGCGAACTCAACGCCTCTCAACTTGACGCCGTAACAACTACCCGCGGCGCCTTGCTGGTCGTGGCCGGAGCGGGTACCGGCAAAACCAAAACACTTACCTACCGCGCAGGCTATCTCATTGAATCCGGCATCGCCGCCGCCGATATTCTCTTGCTTACTTTCACCCGTAGAGCGGCCCGCGAAATGCTCGCCCGCGCATCGACGCTCTGCGACGTCCGCGCCGCCGCAATTGAAGGCGGCACTTTCCATTCCTACGCGCACCGGATGCTGCGCCAATACAGCAACCGCTTAGGCTTCGAGCGTGGCTTCACCATTCTTGATCAATCCGACAGCGAAGACATTATCGACCTCGTTCGCACGTCTTTAAATTTTCATAAAAAAGAAAAACGCTTTCCAAAAAAAAGTACGCTTCAAAACATTATCAGCAGCGGTGCCAATAAACAACTTGTCGTTAATGACGTCGTTGCGCTTTCGTATCCGCATTTCGCACACTTCACCGAAGAGATTCTTTTGCTCGCCACCGCCTACCGTGATTACAAACAGACAAATGCGTTGCTCGACTACGATGACTTGCTCACCGAGTTCAAACGCTTGCTCACTTCGCACACCGACATCCACGAAAAAATTTCCGCATCGATCCGGCACTTGATGGTTGATGAATATCAGGATACCAATCTCGTTCAAGATGACCTCGTCCGTTTGCTTTGTAAAGTTCACGGCAACGTGATGGCCGTCGGCGACGACGCACAATCGATCTACTCGTTCAGAGGTGCGAACTTTCGAAACATCTTGGACTTCCCGAAAAAGTTTGCGGACTGCAAAGTCATCAAGCTGGAAGAAAACTACCGCAGCACCGAACGCATTCTTTCATTAACAAACTTTGTGATCAATCAAGCGACGGAAAAATTCACCAAGCATCTTTTTACCCGCACGAAGCCGGGCGGCGAGTTTCCGGCGATTGTCGCCGCGCCCGACGAACGCTTTCAATCCAAGTTCATCGCTCAGATGGTTTTGGAACTGCGCGAAGAAGGCGTCGGCCTTGATAAGATGGCCGTGCTGATGCGGAGCAGCCGCAACTCGTTTGAACTTGAACTGGAGCTCGCCAAGCGCAAGATTCCGTTCGTCAAATACGGCGGACAAAAATTTACCGAAGCCGCACACATCAAAGACGTACTCGCCCATCTCAAAATCATTCTCAACCCAAAAGACGTCATCGCATGGAACCGGGCATTGCTTCTGCTCGAAGGCATCGGCCCGAAAACCGCACAGGACTTTACCACTTGGGTAAAGCAGGCACAGAACCCGTACAACATTGAAGCCTCCGACGTCTCGCCGAAATATATTGCGGCCACGCGCGGCCTTGCCGAACTCTTGAAGTCGCTTTCAGCCGGTAAAGAACCTGCGGCAAAACTTATCGAAAAAGTCGTGCAGTATTATTTGCCGTTGCTCCGCGCCAAGTACTTCGAAGATTATCCGAAGCGTGAAAAGGATTTGGAAAATTTTATTGCCATTGCGCAGAACCACCCGTCGCTGGAGGATTTGCTTGCGGAACTGGCACTTGAGCCAGTTGATTTTTCAGCGGTAGGCACGGAGCGTTCCGTTGATGACGAAGCTCCGCTTGTGCTCTCAACGATTCACTCGGCGAAAGGGCTTGAATGGCACAGCGTCTTTTTGCTCGATGCACTTGACGGTGTGATCCCGTCGTCATATGCGGTTGGCGATGCGGCGGAGTTGGATGAAGAGTTACGGCTGCTGTACGTCGCGCTCACACGGGCGAAAGAACGTCTTTACATTTCGTATCCGATTCTGAGTTACCAGCGCGCCATTCAGGATTATCTCACGAACCCGTCGCGGTTCATTGCCAACGTACCGCCTGATCTTTTCGAGCGAATCACTTTGATCGATGCGCGGCAGATGCCGCCGCCGCTACCACAATCGGCGTCGCAACTTTCATCACCGCCGAAACAACTTGGTCATTCCGACAATTCACCGTCCGGCGGATCAGATGATCTACCTTTCTAAACCCCTCGGCTGCCTTTGCACTGTAAAGATTGGCAACGGATTCACTTATCTTTGCGTCTTCGATCCCGATGCGGCTCAATGCGGCTCAATGCAACTCGATGCAACCTTGCAAGGCCGCGACGACATTCGTAGTAATCACCTGTAACCGTTTTTGCTTTATCCACCGTCATGTCCGCAGCACTTTCACATCCGCTTTCGAAGGACGACCTCATTCAGATTTTCAAATCGACCGGCGCGTTGCTTGAAGGACATTTTAAACTGTCGTCGGGATTGCACAGCCCGAACTACTTTCAATGTGCGAAGGTCTTGCAGCATCCGAAGTATTTAGAGCAACTTTGTTCCGGCATCGCCGAGCATTTCCGCGGCGAAAGTATTGATGCGGTACTTTCGCCCGCTATCGGCGGCGTGGTCGTCGGGACGGAAGTTGGGCGGCAACTGGGCGTAAGAACCCTGTTCGCCGAGCGCGCGGATGGCGTGATGAGTTTGCGGCGGGGTTTTGAAATTGCAGCGGGCGAGCGTGTGCTCTTCATTGAAGACGTTGTAACAACCGGCGGTTCGGTGCGCGAGGTGATGAAACTGGCAACCGAGCGCGGGGCGTTCGTTGCAGGCGTCGGGTTCATTGTTGACCGGAGTAACGGCAAGGTCAGGCTTGCGGAGAATCAGTTTTCGCTGTTGCAACTGGACGTTGTAACTTATCAGTTGGATGTCTGTCCGCTCTGCGCGGCGGATGTGCCGCTTGTCAAACCGGGCAGTCGCCCGTCGCCACTGGCTTCTTCTTCATCAGCGGTGCCAACAACCCAGCAAGGAACGCCGGGCGTTTGAAAACATCGCGTAATACCATCGAATGAAAACTTTGAATGGCCTCACACTGGGGCAACAGATTAAAAGCATTTCCGTCATCGGATTGGGACTCATCGGCACGTCGCTCGTGCGGGCGGTCAAGGCGGTGATGTCGCCCACGCAGAAAATTTTCATTTGCGGCTACGACAATAATTTTTCGCCGCGCGATCAAAAAGATATTCTCGCCTACGGCCTCGACCGCTTCGAGACCAACTTCCGGTTTCTGTGCGCCTCCGATTTGATCGTGCTCGCTTCGCCCGTGCAGGAGAATATCAAACTTATCAAGAAGATTCGTCCGTTCGTCAAAGCGACGTCGCTCGTTACCGATGTCTCGAGTACGAAAGCCGAGATGATGAAATCAGCGGAGCAATTGACGAACACGTTTATCGGCCTGCATCCGATTGCGGGCAGCGAACTGCGCGGCTACCGCAACAGCGACGCGAATTTGTTTAGGGGCAAACCGTTCATCGTTTGTGCGAGCAAGTCGGATTTGAAACAACCCAAAGCTGCGGAATTGCTTTCACTCATCGAAGCGATTGGCGGCGAAGTGAGCGTGATGGATGCGGTAACGCACGACGAAGTTTTCTCGCGGCTCAGTCATTTACCGCAATTGGTATCTACACTTTTGGCGACGGTCGCCGAAGACGATTTGGATAAAGCGGGCACGGGATTGATCAGCCTGTTGCGCCTTGCGGGCAGCGACTTTGCGGTATGGCAGGATATTTTATCGACGAACCGCGAGAATGTTGCGACGTCGCTCGACGCATTTTCCGCATCGCTGAAAACATTATCGAAGGCGATACGGGCGGGCGACGACAAAACGCTTTCCAAACTTTTCGAGAAAGCCAACCGCGCCTACTCCAAGAAAATTGAGCATAAGTTGCTTCTCTCCGCCAAGCGCGATTAAGATTTTCAATTTGTCTGAACATGTCATTCCCGCCGGTGCCAAAGGAATCCTTCCTCATTCAAATTCGAAGAGGGATTCCGGACAAGCCGGAATGACGGAGAAGAGAAAGTGAATTACAAAACATTTTCCGCCGCACTTTAACCGCATATCCCTTCGAAATGAAATTCGGCATCCTTGTCAATATCCGGCGCGACGAAGCCATCGAAGCGGCTGCGGCACTCGTGGCGTGGTTCGAGGAGCGGCGCGTGGATTTCCTGCTCGAGCGCGCGGCGGCGAAAGTTCTTGAGATGAACGCACGCGGCGCAGAGGCCGTCTCGTTTGCCGATACTTGCGACATTATTATTTCGCTCGGCGGCGACGGCACCATTCTGCGGGCGGCACGGATTGCCGGATCGAAACCTATTTTGGGCATCAACTTAGGCCGCTTGGGATTTCTCGCCGAGTTCAGCGTGCAGGAAATGTATCCGGCCATCGAGCGCGTTTTAAAAAAGAAATTCACCATCGAAACGCGCACGCAGTTAGAAGCCCGCGTCCGCATCGGTAAGCGAGAGCGCGTCTTCACCGCGCTCAATGATGTGATCATCGAAAAAGGCGGATACCCGCGCGTGCCGACAATTTCGATTCGCATCGAAGGACAACTGCTCAGCGACTACCGCGCCGACGGCCTGATCATCGCCACCTCAACAGGGTCGACCGCATATTCCATGTCCGCCGGAGGCCCGATTATTGCGCCCAAGTCGCGCGTCTTCGTCATTACGCCGATCTGTCCGCATATGCTCACCGTTCGCCCGATTGTCATCAATGACGACCGTGAGATCGAACTTTCGGTCGAGAGCGGGCATAATAATTTCGTACTCAACTGCGACGGCCAAGTGCAAGAACATCTTTCGCCCGAAAGCCGGATTCGAATTTGTAAATCTAAAACGCGAGCCAAACTTATCGCCAACGACAAACGCAATTACTACGATGTACTTCGCAGCAAATTCTTCTGGGGACAAGAACATGAACGCTGATTTCAAAACCGCTTTCATACACGGTTGCCGACAAATCTTCGCCGCACTTTTTTTTGCGGCGGTGCTTGGGGGCTGTAGCAGTGCGTATCAGGTTGTGCCGGATACGCGAGATGCAAGCAAAACGATAGCGGTCGGAAAACTCTCGTGGCCGGAGTGGAAACAAGTTGCAGCGTGGCCGTCTTACAGCGGCGAAGGTTATACACCGGATACATTGCTCGCGCGGCGCGTTGCGATGCTTGCTGAGCCGGAAAGTGTGTCCTTCGTTTTGATCGGCGGGACGTGGTGCGGCGATAGCAAATCGGAGATGCCGAAAGTTTTCAAACTTTTCGATGCGGCCAACATTCCGCTAACGAGAGTTTCGATGTATGCAACCGACCGCAAAAAAGTCGAACCTTCGGGCACCGCCACGCGCTACGCCATCGAAAAAGTGCCGACGCTCATTGTGCTGAAGTACGGCAAGGAATCAGGCCGCATCGTTGAGCATCCGAAAGAAAGTTGGGAGAAAGACCTCGCGCTGCTGCTCGAAAAATAGACCGTAACAATTGCGGCGGTGGGAGCGGTATAAGTGATCAGTTTTTCGGTCGCACTTTATTCCGCAACTTCAATCCACCGTCTTCAATGATTTCCTACAGTTCGCTCACGTCCATGTCAGCCTTCAAACCTGCATCGTTTTGGATCGAACATTTGAATCTTGTGCCGCATGTCGAGGGCGGCTACTACCGCGAGACGTACCGTTCGGCAGATACGCTTCAGGCGTACTCGCTGCCGCTATCGTTCGGCACGGAGCGGGTGATGTCGACGGCGATTTATTTTCTGCTCGAAGGCAAAAGTTTTTCCGCGCTGCACCGCATCAAATCCGATGAACTCTGGCATTTTTACGCCGGACATCCGCTCTCGATTTATGTGTTGAACGGCGAAGTGAAACCGACGGAGATTCGGTTGGGCAATGATCCTGAGAAAGGCGAGGTATTTCAAGCGGTGGTGAAGGCAGGCAGTTGGTTCGGGTCGGCGGTTCATAATCCGGTGTCGTACGGCATTCCGCCGTATTCGCTTGTGGGGTGCACGGTCGCGCCGGGCTTTGACTTCCGCGACTTTGAGATGGGCGAGCGCGAGCAACTCATTCAAACCTACCCGCAGCACGAAACGCTGATTAAAAACCTCACGCGATAATTTTCACGGCGTTGTTTCACTTTGTTCCGAAAGGCTGTAGTGTAAACGAAATAATTTTTCAGAAGCGACGGAAGCAAGGACATGCTCGCCTTGTTTGTGATCTACGAACTCTACTTCAAAGGCTTGACCATCTGCATATTCATCAACCACCACCCCGACTTGACCTTTCTTCAATCGCACCTGCTTTCCGCTATCGAGCGATGTTGCTTCCATTTCTTCAGTGAGCGCAACGACACCAAGTAATTTTATTTCTTTGTTCATCAATTACCACACATCTCAGGTTTCGACGAAGTATTTCCATTTGCCTTGTTCGGCGAGCACCATTTCGATCAGTTCGCGGACGCAACCTTTGCCGCCTTCGTAGCCGGAGATATAGGCGACGCGGCTGCGCAGGTATTCGTGGCCGTCAATCGGCGTTGCGGAAAATCCGGCGGCTTCGAGAGCGGGCAAATCGGAAATGTCGTCGCCCATGTAGGCGCACTCCGCATCAGTCAAACCGTGCGAGAGTTTTACTTGTCCATAAGTTTCGAACTTGTCTTTCACGCCCAAGTGAAGCTCGACATCGCTCAACTCACCCAGCCACCGCGCTGCGGCTTTCGACGGGCGTGTAGAAACGACAGCGATCTTCAAGCCTCGAACGAGGGCTTCTTTGATGGCGAAGCCGTCGCGGGCGTGGAATGACTTCAGTTCATCACCCGATTCGCTGTAAGTGATGCGTCCATCGGTGAGCACCCCGTCCAAATCAAAAATCAAAATCTTAATCTCTTTGAGTAAATCTCTCACTACTGAACTGCTTTAAAATAGTTTTTCAAGGGCTTCGGCGGCGGTCAAAACTTCAACGCCATAGTTTCGGGAGAGGTAATCTTTGATAAGTGAAAAATCGCCGGAGTCTTCGGTGATAATTAATTTGATCTTCTCACTGACGGCCAGCTGTACATACTTGTAATCATCACGGTCGAATTTTACTTGCTCCAAATAAGCGAGGAGTTCTTCGGGAAGTTCATCAGGCGTGGCTGGATACACGCGGCTCTCGATTTCCTTGATGAACTTATTTAGGTAAGCTCTAGGACTTTCGCCGACGGGATTTGCCGAAGGCTTCGGTTTCCCGACGCGATAATACTCCCTAAGGATTTCCTGCGAGTAGGCTACTTGATACATGCACGACGGGCGGCGTAATTCATCAATCAATTGGCGACAAACCGGTTGCTTCTTTTCTTGCTCACCGCTCAACTGCTCATAGTAAGACGCATAGAACAAAATGTTTTTGTCCAGAATGAGAATCATTGAGGGGCAGCAGGTAGGGTTCTAATGCGATTCGACCGGCTTATTTTCCTTATCGGCTTTCAGACGTTCAAATATGGCGTCCTGAAGATGAAACATCTCACCCGCATCTTCGGAGAAAAATCCTTCCGGCCAATTTTCGAACCGTCCGTATTTATCCAGCGTAACTTTTCCGAACTGACTGCCTTCCGCCGTGGCCTGCACGAAATAAATCGCTACATCTTGTTCGCTGATTTGCTTCTCGGCAATGCGCAGTTGCAGCCGCCGAATCAAGTGTTCGCTGTGCGTTTCAATGAGTAGCGTTTTCGGTTGCGCGGATTTTTCGCCCGCCTTGATGCCCGCAATGTCGATCATTAAATCGCCGAGTTCCGATTGGGCTTTCGGATGCAAGTGAATTTCCGGTTGCTCAATGATGAGCGTTGCGTTATCGCTTGCCGCGAAACCTTGCACAATCACCGGCAACACTTGCGAGACGCCGAACCCCACATCCGAGACATTGACCGCAATGCCCGTGTTCGCATCTTTGATCAACAGCCGGTAGTTGTCGCCGCCGAGTTCCTCGATTTCCGGTTCGTGCCCGAACCCAAATGTCTTGAGCCAAAATTCAACCTTCGCCAATAATCCTTTGCGTCGTTGCTCGGTTTGCGACTTGTCTTGAAAAAGCACTTGCACGGTTTTCTC
>JACMJS010000093.1 GCA_014380515.1 Chlorobiales bacterium | reverse complement strand
CTCCGATAGGCCGCGCGGTCAGCTGCACCGAGGCTTCAGCGGGCAACGGGGTTCTTTGCGCCGCCGCTGGCTGCGACATCCCCGTCGCTGCGCCAAGCATCGCAAAACATAAAAACATTTTTTTGTAACGCATTCGAAATCTCCGGTGAATGATTCTGCTAAAACTTTCCTACAAATGATCCTTCAATGCTTGATACTCAAGGCAAGGCTTTATGATGTGCGGGTTCTCCGGCTGACGCACGGGACGAAGTAATGTTTAACCCCGCATGATGTTAGCGTGGCTTTTCTCAGCCCGTTGTGATAACTATCACGCAGCCATGCTGGCGAAACCGCTTGACATGGGCGGGCGGTTCAGACCTACCCCGCCGCACCTAAGCGTGCGGTTAGGTTTCATTGATGAACTTGCGCACCGAGAAAAAACTGCCGGTAAATCCGAGCACGCATCCGGCGATCACAACTGCGGCATACATCGCAAGGCTCGGTGGCACGAGCACTTGGTAAATGCTCGGATAGGTATTTCGTACGACGATTTCTACAATCACATAGATAATTCCCGTCGCCACAACTCCGCCGATCAGGCCTTGCAAGAATCCCTCGATCAGAAACGGCGAGCGGATAAAGCCGTAGGTCGCGCCGACGAGTTTCATCGTTCGGATGATTTCGCGCTTCGCATAAATCGCCAAACGGATCGTGTTCGAAACCAGCGCAACCGACGCCAGCGAAATAATCAGGCCGACGCCCGCGGTGATGTAGGAAAGCAGCCGCGCGTTGCTGTCAATGCCCTTCAGCATTTCTTGATTGAACTTTGTATCCGTTACACCTTCAACCTTCGAAACCGCGGCGGCGAATTTTTTGAGGCTGTCGAGCGTCGCATGTTCGGTTTTCAAATTGACCTTGACGGATTGCGGCAGCGGATTCGTGCCAAGCACCTTGACGATGCCCTGTCCTCCGGCGTTATAGTCGCGGTCGAAGATTGCCGCCGCTTCCTCTTTTGAAACATAAACGGCCTCGCGCACCGCCGCTTGTTTTTTGAAGTCCTCCGCAAGCCGCTTCCCGTCTGCGGCGGCAAGCCGGTCGCTCAAAAATACCTCGACTTCAATCCGGCTTCGAAGTTCGTTGAGCACTTTGACGGCGTTAAGCGTAATGAGCGCAAAGACCGCGAGCAGCACCAGCGACACGGCGACGGTAAAAACCGAGATGGCACTCGACAGTTTCGCCCGCCGGAATCCTGAAAAACTTTCACTGAGTATGTACGTGATGTTCATTCGAAAACTTGTTATACGGCTTTGATACGGCTTTTCGGTTCGGGTACCGCTTCGCCATCGGCGGCGGCGGCTTCGATCCATTCGTCAATAATCACTTCGGCATTTGAGACTATCTCCTGATAGGTTTTTCCATCAGCCATACAGCCCGGAAGTTCCGGCACTTCAACCCAGAACATGCCGTCTTCATTGCTCCGGTGAATCAGCAGTTCATATCGATGGTGCGGTGCGGTGTTCATCTTCAAATCTCTAAGTTGTATTCGAGAATCAATCTGCGCATCATTTCAATTTTTCAAAGCCTTGCGGCGGCGTGAGGCCGAGCAGCGTTGCCGCGGTTTGGCTGTAGATGCGTTTGCGGACGCGGACTTCATCCGGCGCGGGCGGCTTCTCCCCTTTCAAAATTTTCACCGCCGATTCGCCCGCCTGTTTGCCCCACAAATATAAATCTGCCCCGTAGGCGATGAACGCCCCGCGCTGCACCAAACCGGCTTCGCTCGACACAATCGGAATTTTTTTGTCGCTCGCCGTTTTATATACCGTCTCGAAACTGGCGAAGATAATGTTATCGGGCAATGCGAAGAATACATCGATTTTTTGATCGATCAAGGACGCCACCACTTGCTGCGTTTCGTTGGACGATGTAACCGAACCCTCGAGCAATTCCAATCCCAGCGATGCACACATTTTTCTTAGCCTGCCGACGGAGTTGACCGAGTTGGGTTCGCTGCTGTTGAAAATCGTCCCGACCCGCTTCGCCTGCGGAAACACTTGCTTGATCAGTGCGACGCTTGTATCGATATAGGCGAGCGTTTCAAATGTGCCGGAAAGGTTCGGCGGCGTTGAACCATCCGCCAGTGCCAGACCGGCGATGTCGGGGCGCGGGGCGACCATCATACAGACGGGAATTTTGTTTGTCTTTTGAACGGCGGTAATCGTCGGCACGGTGGTGTTGGTGGCCAAGAGCGCGACGTTTTCACCGATGAAATAATCTAAAATTTGGTTCAGGGTCGCGGCGTCGCCTTGAGCGTTGCGGTAGATGATCTTGACGGTTTTGCCGTCTTCGAAGCCGCCTTCTTTCAGCGCGGCATAAAATCCTTTGCGGGCTTCATCGATGGTCGCGTCTTCGAACGATTGTACGAATCCGACAACGGGAACCGCGGAAGCCTTATCCGTATTGCCACCGCAGCCGCCTATCAAAAATAATAGCGAAGAAAACATCAAACTTTTAATTCCGCTTGCGACGGCGCTCGCGCGGGCAAGCCGAGAAAAAAAACGGTGATCGGATTTGTTCATCTGGTTCGAACTTGACTTGAAGTTGGTTGGAAGTTGGTTGAAAACATCGTGAGACCGAAGTGCCAATTTAACTTTTAGTTTGCACTCTGACCCGGAGGTTTGCCGAAAAAAATTATATTCCCCTGCATCTTTTTTCGCCGCACCTGTTTTGCATCTCGTTCAAAATACCAAGCGATGCCGGTTATCTCTCTTCATGGCGCGTCCGTCGCCGTCGGTACGATTTACTGTATCGGAAAAAATTACGCCGATCATGCTGAGGAAATGGCGCGGCTGGAAAACACGCGACCCGAATCACACTCGAAAGAAAATCTGCAAGCGAACGCCCGTCCGTCCGTCCATGCGGGCGCAGCGGCGGGTGAGGCTTCCGAGCCGATGGTCTTTTCAAAACCCGCGTCGTCGCTGATTTATTCCGGCGGACGTATTGAGATTCCGAAACTTGACGGTAAAAAAATTTCGGAAGCGTTGCATTATGAAACGGAACTCGTCGTTGCGATTGGCAAAACGGCGGAATACATTTCACCTGCGGAAAGCCTCGGCGTTGTTTCCGGCTACGCCGTCGGCCTTGACATGACGCTCCGCGACCGGCAAAGTGCGGCCAAGCGTTCAGGCCATCCGTGGCTGGTCTCGAAAGGATTTCGAACGTCGGCGGTCGTCTCGAATTTCGTCGGCGCCGAGCAGGTTAAAGACCCGCACCAACTCACGCTTACCTTGCACAAGAACGGCGCGCGGGTTCAGCACGGATGCACGCGCGACATGATTTTCAAAATCGATGTTTTGATTGCGTATCTCTCGGCGGTCTTCGGACTGTGCGCCGGAGATTTAATTTATACCGGTACACCGGCGGGCGTCGGCCCGGTGCATCGCGGGGATACGCTTGAAGCCACGCTCACGCAAACCATCGCCGCCGTATCTATTTCAAACAAAGTTTTAGACCCAGCTTTAGGTAACGCTTCGGCCAATGCTTTACCACCGGATGAACACCACGAACCGCTTTCAACGCTTACGGCATTCGTCGCCTGAGCAGGATTCGAACACGCTGCCCGTTGCAGCAAATAATCTGCCGCCGCAATCTTCAGCGGCGCGGCTGATCACTTCCGGTGCAGACGGTGCAGATACACATGCCGCCGCAGTGCCGGAGACAACCGTATCAAATACACCCGCGTCAGATGCGGCCATGAGTGCATCGGCGGATGCGTCGGCGAACAAATTGGCGAACGAGTCAGCGGATAAATCGGCGGATGGGGTTTCGGCGGCGGGCAAGAAACCGTTTTGGAAGAACGCAAAAATCATGGTGGCGTTGTGGATCGTTATGCTCGGCATCATTCCGCTGGGGCTGCTTCTACAGGTTGATAAATCCAT
>JACMJS010000092.1 GCA_014380515.1 Chlorobiales bacterium | reverse complement strand
TTGGTTTCAGTTTACCGAGAAAGACAATTCCGATTGGGAACATTTCGGCGGCTCACGATACATGCCGAAGATCAACTTCTTCAATAAGGAAGCGGAAGATTGGGTGGTGAGCATTGCACTCTATTGGCAGGCTTTCGGCGTCGATGGCTTCCGCTGCGACGCAGCCAAAGAACCGCCGCATCAGTTTTGGAAACGGCTTCGGAAGGAATTGAAATCGCGCGACAAAAACTTTCTGCTGCTCGGCGAGATTTGGGACAACGCGAACTATATGATTCCCTATTTCCGCGACGAGTTTGATATGGTGTTCGACTACGCGCTCTTTTACCCGTTGGCCAAAATGATCAACGACGGCGACCGGCTGGGCTTCATCAAAGAGATTGAAAATATCCGCCAATCCTTTCCGAAGAACGCGCAACTTGTTCGCTTTCTTGCCAATCACGACAACACGCGGGCACTCAGTCTCTTCGGCGGCGACACGCTGCGGCTCATGCAAGCCCTGACGATTTTATGGACGCTGCCCGGCACGCCGATGATTTACTACGGCGATGAAATCGGCATGACGGGCACAAGGCCGCCCGATGAAAATATCCGCAAACGGGTGGAATGGAAAAGCATCAATGATAAAAACGAAATCCTCGTGCAGCATCGTAACCTTGCGAGAATGCGCCGCCAATCGCCGGTGCTGCAAACGGAACACTCGAAGGAAATACCATCGATCACATTTTTAGAAACCGCTTCGCCGAATGTGCTGGCGTATTTGCGAACAAATTCAAAGGACGCGGCACTGCTGGTGGTTGCCAATATCTCCGACAAAACGGATTCAAGTTATTCGGTAAAGATGTCGTCTCTGAAAACAGGAAAGTATAAAAGCCGGAGCGTATTGAGTACGAAAAACAAAACATTCGCATCATTCAACGCGGACAGTTCCTATAAACCCGCACCGGTATTGATGCCGCGGCAAACGTTCGTGCTAGAACTTGTGTCGCAGAAAAAATAAAACTCATTTGAAAAATGTTTGATAAACTCGAAGAACTCAAGAAGCGATACGCGGAAATTGAAAGTTTGATTTCACAGCCCGAAGTGATTTCGAATCAGGAACGCTTTCGTGAACTGAACAAAGAATACAGCAGCCTCACGGAAGTCCTGCGGATTTACGCCGACTACAGCCGCAAAAAATCCGATTACGCCGCGAGCAAGGAAATGCTTTACAGCGAATCCGATCCTGAAATGAAAGCTCTCGCCCAAGCCGAGTACGATACGCTCGCTGAGGAACTGCCGAAGTTGGAAGAGAAACTCAAACTCTTGCTGCTGCCGAAAGACGAGGCTGATTCGCGCAACGTGATTGTTGAAATCCGGGCGGGCATCGGCGGCGATGAAGCCTCAATTTTCGCCGCGGATTTGTTTCGGATGTATCAAAAGTTCGCCGAGCGCAGCAACTTGAAGTTGGAAGTGCTGGACTTCAATCACACGGGCGAAATCGGCGGATACAAAGAAATCAGTTTCGGACTCAGCGGCACGGATGTCTATGCAATTATGAAGTATGAAAGCGGCGTGCATCGCGTGCAGCGCGTGCCGGAAACGGAGACGCAAGGCCGGGTGCATACCTCCGCCGCATCGGTAGCGATTTTGCCGGAAGCCGAAGAAGTCGATGTTGAGATTCGAAAAGACGACTTGCAGATCGATACCTATCGTAGCGGCGGTAAGGGCGGACAGAATGTCAACAAAGTTGAAACCGCCGTACGCATCACGCACTTGCCGACGGGCACGGTGGTGGCGTGCCAAGAGGAGCGGTCGCAACTTCATAACAAAGACCGGGCGATGAAAATGCTGCGGACGAAACTTTACGACGCTAAACTCCAGAAGCAAGAGCAAGAGCGCGCCGACCTTCGCAAGACGATGGTTTCTTCCGGCGACCGCAGCGCGAAGATTCGCACCTACAACTTTCCGCAGAACCGCGTAACCGATCACCGCCTCGAAGGCGACAGCAAAAACTATTCGTTGCAGGATATTGTCGGCGGACGCTTGGAAGAACTGATCGAAGCCCTGCGCATTTTGGATCAAACCGAACGTCTCAAAGCTCAAGCGGTAACGAACGGATAACAGGCGGAAAGCAAACGACGAACATGGAGAAGATTGCAATCAAGGTGCGGCTTGGCGAGCAGCCCCGCGATACGGCGTATTGGCGGGCACAGTCAGCCGAGACGCGGATCGCCGCCGTGGAAGAACTGCGGCGCAACTATCACCTTTGGAAACACAATGCTGAGCCAAGACTTCAAAGAGTTTATCGAATTGTTAAACGGTAAAGGCGTGCGATACCTCATCGTTGGCGGGTATGCGGTTGAGATGCACGGACATCCGCCACGCAGGCCCCCGTTTCAAATCCGGTTCAATCGTTCGGGCATAGTTTCTTCTTGTCGCTGAACGAGCTGAGATACTTTACGGCGTCGTCATCAAAACGCATCCCGACAACTATCCGGCCAATTTTCCACTTCGTAACCGGCTGGCCCTCCACATATCCTTCGGCCACTTGCGAGCCTGAAAAAACCGAGTTGGTGTTGGGCGTGTTGCCGATGAAGTAAAAGTTTTTTGCGTTAGACTGTCTCGTATTAATGTTCGGCGTGGTGCAATAGACGTCTTTGTATTTCAAGTCGTGGTTGTAGGCTTCGTCGATGATGCGGTTGATGATGGCGTCACGGCTGTCCATATTCGGCGCAAGCGTTTGAATGAGCGCGGCGCGGAGTTGTTCCGCATTGCCGTCGCGCAAGAGTTTGTGCAGAAACATCACGAGGTCTTGAAAACTGCCGCTATCGGGAATTTTCATATCGCCACCGGCGGCGATGACGGCTTGCGTGGCGGCTTCGGCACGTTTATCGGCGAGCGTTGACAGCTTGTCGAGCTTTTCACGCGGGAAAGTCTCCGAACCTAGCACCGTCTTACTGTCCGCTTCCTGCTTGGCGGAAGAAAGAAAACGTTGCCACGGCTGCTTCATATCGTCCCGATACAAACGCACTACGTAGAGTTGTTCCGTTAGATCGAGGTTGTCCGTGTTGATAGTCGATTTGATTTTATACTTGACCTTCATATCAAATGAAACTGAGAGCGGCGAATGCCAATACCAGTGCGGTTCGGACGCCAGTTTCGGCGACTCGAGCACTTCGGTGATTCGCCTGTAATTGTAATCGCCGTAAAAATCTTTGATGTCTTTTTCGATGAAGGCAAGGATGTCGGCATCTTTCGGATTGGGAATGCCTTCATATTCTTGGGAAACCGAGCGAAACTTCCAGTACGAGTATTTGCCGCCCACCCATTGATAGACCGCACTCCCCGTAATAATCACATTGATACCGGGATACTCCGTTTTTCGTTTGATAACGACGCCGCGCGTGTACTCGTCATTTTTCGTGTCGGAGTTCCACGACTTGGTGCCGGGATTCTTCGACAGCGTTACGGAAATGGTGCCGCTGCCGGTCATCTCTTTTCGGACCTGCGCGTCGGAAGGCTGGGCGATGGCTTTCGCGGCCATAAGGCACAGCAGCAGTAAGACGGATAACTTTTTCATGGCTCAAAGTCGTTTGCGTGTGGTTTGGTGATAGGCAAAATCAAACGATGCAAACTTATTCAAGTCAGTCCCATTTTAGTCCCACAACCTTGCAGCGCGGGCACTGAGCCGGTTTAAACATTCAACGGGAGAGATGGGCTTTCACAATCGCTCGCATCGCAGCGGGCGGCTGGGCGTCAAGTTCATCGCGGAAGGTTTGCTCAAAGCGGCGATAGCAATGAACGGCGGCAGAAATTTCTTCGCGGCGCAAATGCGACCGCAGCAAAATTAAACCGGCTTTGTGATGCAAGGCGTCCGATGCCAAAATTTTTTTTGCACAAGCCATCGCCGTCTCGTCGTCGCGGTTCGCAAAGGCACGCTCGGCGAGAAAGAGCAAAGCTTCGCAGTGCATGTCGCGGAACTCTTCGCGCGGCGCGAGCAGATAGTCCGCATCTACATCTTCGGCAAGCAAGTCGCCACGATAGTAACTCAACGCCTGTTCATACAACGCGGCACGGTATGCGGCTGAGGCCGCGCGCCGGGCCGCGTCAATGCGTTTCGAAAACTCCTCGGTATCAAGCGTATAGTCCGTGCCCGCTCGCCCGAGATCGAGCGTATAAATTTTGTTGACGCTCAGAAGTCCGGCGGTGGGTTCGCGGTAGGCGAGGACTTTACGGATCATCGAGAGCGCATTGTAGAACTGCTTTTCCGAAACAGCCGCGCCTTGTTGATGAAGTTTATCGGCGAGCGCATCGAAGCGAAGCGGTTTGCGGTGATGGACGGCGAGATATTTGAAAAGCAGTTTGGCCGCCGCCCGCACCCACGCCGCCGGTGCAACCGGTTTTTGGTCAATCGTCATCGTAAAACTTCCGAAGAGCCGGATGTCGCGCTTCGCGGCTGCAGGAGCGGTGAAAGGCACGAGATGAGTTCGAGCATTCGTATCGATGTTCGCATCTCGCACGGCCAGTGATTGCTTGAACAACTCGAGCCTCTGGCGATAGTCGCCGATGCGGGCCGCGTGCAGTGCGAGCGGATGAAGTTCGGCAGCGTACTCGAACACTTTTTCGGCATATCGCCACTCGGCATTGAGAAACGAGGCGTGCGCACACTGCGCGCTGCGTTCAAGTTCTTTGAAGAGTCGTCTGAACAGACGAATAAACGCCGCAGGACGCGCGTCAAGGCGTGTCAGGTAACAGCCCAGCAATAGATCGATGTGCAACGCCCGCGACGTCTTCTGCCGGTCAAGGCGCGAGATGAATGAACGGTAAGCGCTATCAAACGCCTTTTTATCGCCGACCTTTTTGGCGGTTAAGCACAGCAGAAATTCAGCGAGCGGTAGAAATCGAGCAAGTTCGCTGCGATGCCCGGCGATAAAAGCGTTCATCTTGACCGCTTCGGTATAGGCCGCCGCCCGCTCGCCGCTATGATAGAGGCAACGGATTTTATAAGCCATGACACCGGCTTTGGTGAGCACCGGCAACTTCGCCGCCCGTTCCGCCTGGTCAAGCCACTTGAGCGACTCAGTGAAATCGCCTTTGGCTTCAAGCGCAATCGAGAGTTGCAACTCGCAATGCGGCAGCGCGAAACCATATTGCAACTCGCCCGCCAGACGCAGTGCCGCGCGAATCGTGGTTTCAAACACTTTGAAGTCCGAAAGATGATGATGGGCTTGGGCGAGATCGATGAGCGCATGCAGGCGGCGCGGATTTGTGTAGCCTTCGGTAAGCATAACGGCTTCGCGGGCATACTGAGCGGCGAGCAGGGCGTCGCGGGAAAGTTCAAGGTCGTAGAGGTCTCGCAACAATTCCGCCTCGGCAAGCCGATCGCCCTCACGCTGCAATTCCGCTTTGACTTCTTGCAACTGTTTCTTGGCGATCGCATTTTTCCCCAACCGCGCGTTGCACTTGGCGACCATTCCGGCAAATCGGGTTTTCCAAAACGCCACCTGCTCGGCGGTGATGTTTCGCTTGGGATGTTGCCGGTCAAGTTCATTCACTAGTGCCTGTGCGTCGCTCAAACACTCGGTATATCTGCCGAAACTGAGTTTGATGCGCAAGGTTTGATACCGGCTGCGATACCGCATATCGCTTTCTTCCGAACGCGAAAAGAACATCGCCGCCCGTTCGCCATGAATTAAAGCATCCTCCAGCTGTCGTTCCATTAAAAGCAGAAAACTTTTGAGGTACGACGCGCGGTGAAACTCGGCTGGTGTGGCATCGCCAAGCGTTTCAAGCACCGCACGCACCTCTGGTACCGACACGTCGCCGCTGTCGATGCGCGTGAGCAATTCCGAAAACGACGGGGTTTTCATAACGAAGAGGGCTGTTGTTGCTCCAAAACCGAAAACCGCCAGAAAACCAGTATGCATATGGCTCGTGTGGAAAAGTGCCTACCAAAAATAAGAAAAGACAATGCCGATTAAAATGCGGCGAGAATCAGCGGCGAATTGAAATTCGCCGTAACTTTCCTTAATTGTACTTCTCCCCAACACATTGACCAATTTTTATTATGAAAAAGCAAATTTTAATGAATGAAATCGGCACCGAAATTCAGGTGGCGATTGTAGAAGACGGACGGCTCGCTGAACTGTTCATCGAGACGCCGCAAAGTGCCCGCACGGTCGGCGATATTCACTTGGGCCGCGTGCAAAAAGTGGTTGAAGGTTTACAAGCCGCCTTCGTCGACATCGGCCAAAACTCCGATGGCTTCCTGCACTTTTCCGACGTCGGCACGACGAACGAAGATTATCAGGCGATGCTCGACGAAGACGTGGAAGAAGATGAAGACGACGATGAAGACGCCGCCGCGCCCGCAACGCCGCAACTGCCCGCGCAATCAGCACAAGGCGGCCAGCGGCAACAAGGCCGCCCGCAACAACGCGGCGGCAACGACCGCCGTCCGCAGAATGGCCAGAATGGCCAGAATGGACAAGGCGCGGCCAATCCAAACAGCAGTGGTGCGGGTCAGATTGAGCTTCCGG
>JACMJS010000091.1 GCA_014380515.1 Chlorobiales bacterium | reverse complement strand
GCGAGCGTCCACTCATTGACAAAACACAGACGACCTCCGGCAGAATCTTTAATGAGTCGCACTACTTTTATCCTGTCGGTCGATAGTTTCACCGAAATTGATTTTGTCTAACATGATTTACAAAGAACACATTATTTCTGATCCGAAGGTGATGCTCGGCAAGCCCGTCATCAAAGGCACGCGGCTGACGGTTGAACTGATTTTGCGCAAACTCTCCGAGGGCGCCACCGTGCAATCTCTCTGCGATTCCTACCCAAACCTCACAGCGGACGATGTGCTCGCCGCCTTGTCCTACTCAGCATTTAATTTTACTAACAGTTAAAGAAGACAACGATGAAACGCTATTTCACGCTGGAGTATTGGATGGATGACGGCTGGTATGTCGGCAGGCTGAAAGAAATTGCAGGCGTGTTCAGTCAAGGCGAAACCCTCGCGGAACTTGAGGCGAATATTCTGGATGCTTACAACATGATGCGGGCGTCTGGCGGACTCGAATAAAAAAGGCGGAACTCACTCCGCCTTTCTTTTTATCTGAACCTGTAATCCGAGGTTACGCTTTTTCTTCTTCCGGTTCTTCTTCCTCTTCGACTTCCGGCACGGAATCGGGATCAAGTTTGGCGGCCATCATCGCTTCCCGGACCTGTCCGTAGATGCGGTCGTACATCGCTTTGTCTGTTTTGAGCAACGTCTTAACGGCTTCACGGCCTTGTCCCATCTTATCACCCTCGTAACTAAACCACGCGCCCGCCTTCTTGATGATCGCATGTTCAACGCCGATGTCGATCATCTCGCCGATGCGCGAAATACCTTCGCCGTAAATAATATCGAACTCCACTTCGCGGAACGGCGGCGCGACTTTGTTCTTGACGACCTTCACCTTCGTGCGGTTGCCGATGACTTCCGTGCCTTCCTTGATTTGTCCGATGCGGCGAATGTCCAAGCGCACCGACGAATAGAACTTCAAGGCCTTGCCGCCCGTCGTCGTCGTCGGGTCGCCGTAGCCCATCGTTCCGATTTTATCGCGCAGTTGGTTGATGAAAATCACGATGCAGTTCGAGCGCGAAATCGCCGCCGTCAGTTTCCGCAAAGCTTGACTCATCAGGCGCGCTTGCAAGCCCATATGTGAATCACCCATCTCACCTTCGATTTCCGCTTGCGGCACAAGTGCAGCCACGGAATCGATCACGATCACTTCCAACGCGCCGCTGCGAACCAATTGCTCTACAATCGAGAGTGCTTGTTCGCCCGATTCCGGCTGACTGACGAGCAGCGACTTGACATCAACGCCCAAGTTCTTCGCGTACGCCTGATCGAACGCATGTTCCGCATCGATGAACGCCGCAATGCCGCCAATCTTCTGCGCTTCCGCAATCACATGCAGCGTGAGCGTCGTTTTGCCCGATGATTCCGGCCCGAAGATTTCAACGATGCGTCCTTTCGGAAGCCCGCCGACGCCGAGCGCGAAATCGAGCGACAGCGATCCGGTTGAAGTCGTTTGCACCTGCGCGATGGCGTCATCGCCCAGTTTCATAATCGTGCCCTTGCCGTACTGCTTCTCAAGAGCATCGACCGCCAGCGTGAGAGCTTTTAACTTTTCCTTATTGACGCCATTCTCCGCCGTTGCGGAGACTTTTTCCTTTGCCATAATTTATAGATTACCAGTTTGGGTTACTTTAAATACACATCTACAAATCCACTTATAGACGGAGCGAAATTACGCAAAAAAAATTTCGCTCGAAAAAACTTTCTCCGTCTCAATTGAGTGTCATTCCGGCTTGCCCGGAATCCTTGTTGTCCGAAGATAGAGATTCCCGACGCGGCGGGAATGACACAAGGGAAAAGTCGTGCAGGAAGTTTCACACTTCTTTTTTATTTCACTGCGACACCGCGCCCGGATTCCGCCAGCGTTTTGATATGCTTCATCACGCGCAAATGCACTTCGCGCACGATCCGCTCCGCCCACAAATCGTAGTACCACGTGGGCACGACATGCAAGCGATACCAACTGTTGCCCGTCAGCGTAACCGTGCCGTCGCCATTGTCTTGAATCAAAAACTGGCCGCGCGATAAATCAAAATGTCCCAAGATTTCAGGATCGGCGGGTTGCTTTACAATATCAAAGATGAGATTCTTTTGCGGCTCGAAAGTCGTCATCACTTCATCGAACACCGCACCGGTGCTGAAGATGCACTTGCGTTCCGCGCCTTTGAAGTTGCCGCTCACCGTCGTTTGCACCGGACGCGGCAAGCCGAGATCGAACAACCAAAACGCCGAACGCGACTCAATCGGCGGAAAGGCTACGACGTACTTCCAAACTTCCTCCGGCGACGCCTGAATGACCAACGCATCACTCACCAGCCGTTCTTCCTGACGCGGCGAGAGCACATCGACAAGCAACACAAGCGCAAGAAACATAGCGACGCTCGCTTTCAACTGTTGCCGCTTTTTGATTTCGAGAAAAATTGTTTTGCCGATTTTGAACAGCACCCAACCGATGCCGAACCCAATCGCCACAAGCACCGCGAGCCATGCCGCAAGAATGAGCAAACAAATAATGCCTTCGCCCATCACGACAAAACTTGCCGTCAAGGTAGCGAGCGTATTAAGCAGCGAGCGACCCAGACCTTGCAGCACCGTCAAATCTTCCGCACTCCAGAAATACGCGCTGATGATGCCGATGATGAGCGGCACGAATACATAGCCCGTCGTGATGACAAGCCCGCGCTCGCCGCTGAAATATCCGGCGACCGTATTGATGGCGATCAGCAGCACGAAGCCGACGACGTTCGACCACAAAATTCCTTTCAGCAACGGCGTCAGTTTCCAACGCATGGCGTTCATTTATTTGATTGATGTTTTGAACCCCTCTGCTCTCCCCTTTATTAAAAGGGGAGAGTTTCCGCTCCCCCTTATCCGAAATTTATTTCGGCAGGCTCAGTCAGGGGTCTGGGGGGATTACCGTGTCGCCGCAATTTTCTTCGGCCTTGCAATCGGCTTATCTGTTTTGAGTGCATCGAGATATTCTTCGTACGTGCCCGCGAAATCGGCGATGCCTTCGTCGGTGAGGGCGATGATGCGCGTGGCCACTTGGCTGATCAAATCGCGGTCGTGGCTGACAACAATCGCTGTGCCCTGATATTTTTCCAATGCCTGCGCAAGCGCGCTCACCGCTTCCAAATCCAAATGGTTCGTCGGCTCATCAAGCACGAGCACATTATTTTGCTCGAGCATCAACTTCGCCATGATGAGCCGCGCGGCTTCTCCGCCGGAAAGCGTGTCGGTTTGTTTCAAGGCCGAATCGCCGCCGAACAGCATTTTGCCGAGCAAGCCGCGCAGGATTTCGACGCCTTCCTCTTTCGAAAAACTTTGCAGCCACGCAAAGGCCGTCATGCCCGGCGCGATGCCTTGCTTGTAATCCTGCGGAAAGTATCCGGTCGTGGCTTCGTGTCCCGTCTCAATCGTGCCGCCGTCCGGCGCAAGTTGCCCGACGAACATTTGCAGCAACGTTGTTTTGCCCAAACCGTTGTTGCCGATGATGCCGATCTTTTCACCGCGTGTAACCGTCATCGAAAAATCATCGATCACTTTCAGCGTCGTGCCGTCGTTTTGCGGATATGATTTCGAGATGCCTTTCACCACCATCACTTCTCTGCCTGAGGGACGCTTTTGCTCGAAGCGAATGTATGGCCGCTGAATGTTCGATTTCTTCAACTCCGTCGGTTCGAGCCGTTTGATTTCCTTCACGCGCGATTGCGTTTGCGATGATCGTGTGCCTGCGCCGAAGCGTGCGACGAACTCTTGCAACTGCGCGATCTTCTTTTGCTTATCGCGGTTCTCAGATTCAATCTTGCCGCGCGATTGCGTCTTGGCCGAAACCATGTCGTCGTAGTTGCCGGTATAGATGATGATCGTTTCGTAATCGATGTCGGCGATGTGCGTGCAGACGGAATTGAGAAAGTGCCGGTCGTGCGAGATGACGACGAGCGTACCGGAATAATTAATGAGCGTTTCTTCGAGCCAGTGAATCGATTGTAAATCAAGGTAGTTCGTCGGCTCATCGAGAAGCAACGCTTCGGGGCCGCCGAACAAGGCTTGAGCGAGTAAGACGCGAAACTTCAAATCATTCGGCAACACGTTCATCAGTTCCGTGTGCTGCGATTCTTCAATGCCGATGCCTTGCAACAGTTCCGCCGCTTCTTGCTCGGCGACATATCCGTTTTCATCGGCGATGATGCCTTCCAACTCGCCGAGCCGCAAGCCCATTTCATCGGTGAGATTTTCTTCCGCATAAAGTTTGTCGCGCTCTTCCAACGCTGCCCAAAGTGTCTTGTTGCCCATCAAAACCGTATCGATAATGCGGACGTCGTTGTATCGAAATTGATCTTGGCGCAGGATGCCGATTTTTTTCGGCACGCTGACCGAACCGCGATTCGGGTCTTCGTCGCCCTGCAAAATTTTCATGAAGGTTGATTTGCCCGCGCCGTTCGGTCCCGTCAGGCCGTAGCGGCGTTGCGGCGTGAATTGGACGGAGACGTTTTCGAAAAGCGTTTTCGCCCCGAAGGCTTTCGTTACACCGTTGATGGTAATCATATCGCTGAGAAATAAATTTTATGGTAAAGTATCAAAACATGTGTCGTCATCCTGCAACGTAGGGGCGAGGCATGCCTCGCCCCTACAACGGCGTTGTGAAATGCAGAAGTGCACGGAAATAAAAAAAGTTCAACTGCCCTTGCGCCCGTTGAACCTTGCTTGCAGTCAATCTGCTTTCAGGATTCAGGTCGCGGGCGAAGTGTTTCGCGGTTGCGAAGCCGCGTTGACGTTCAACGGACTGTTCATCGGCACGCTCTCGCGGTTTGATTTCGGTGAAGGTGCGTTCTCGGCAGATGCAATTTCAACCGCGCCGGTTTTAACAATGATCGTTTCGGCGGATACATTTTCTACCGAACTTTCTACCGGCAGGGCTTTGCCGTACATCGTGGCGGCACACGCTTTGCCTTCCATTTGCTTGGCGGCTTTTTTCATCTGCGCGAGCACCGTGCCCATTTCCTCCATCGAGAGGTGTTCGCGCCGCGCGGGAATCAAAAGTACCGCCGCGCTGACGGTGAGCAAGTTGAACCGCTTCTCGTTACCCTCGCGGTCTTTGGAAATAATATAACCTTTCGCGCGGTCTTCGGGGCTGTACAGGCTTTCGGCTTCGCGTTTGAACTGCGCAATGATGGCTTCCACTTGTTTCAACGCTGCTTCAAATTCCGTTTCGGTAAAAGCCGCAAAGAAATCGTCGCCGCCGACGTGTCCGATAAAGCGGTTCTGTCCCAACAGATGTTTGCGCAGAATATCGGAGAATAAAAGAATCACGCGGTCGCCTTCGCGGAAGCCATAGGTGTCGTTGAAGGGCTTGAAGTTGTCGAGATCGAAGTAGACGAGAATGTCGGTCGAGTCGGGATTGTCCAACGCTTTCGAGACGTAGCTGTGAATGACGTTGTTGCCCGATAATTTCGTCAGCGGGTTTTGATCGCGGGCGTAGATCAGATTTTTTTCATTGAGCACTTTGAGCAGCGACTTGGCACTGAGAAACCCGACATAGTTCGTTTCATCGACGATGAAAATGCCTTCCGAGTTTTCATCGAGCGAGAAAATTTCTAAAATTTTTTCCGCCGACGTGTGAATATCCGCAACAGGGCAACGCGCGACGAAATCTTTGAGCGTCTTGCCCGACGTCTTATTTCGCAACAGATCGCGGCCAAACGGCGAGTAGGCATATTCTTTTAAGTCGGCTTCCTTGATGATGCCGATGGGACGGTTGTCCTCAGTAACGACGGGGAAGAGCGAACAATTCGAGTTTTCGCGGAAGGTCTCGAAAACTTTGTCCATATCGGCGTCGACGGAGACGGGCGGCAGGTATTCGATCTGATCGTTGATGATGCGTTGATCCGAGCCGTGCTTGCGCCGGTCTTTGCGAATCAGCATCTCGATCACTTCGTATCGCGTGAGCATTTTGGTGATGTCCTGCGTCGGGGCGTGCACGTAGTAGCCCTGCACGAAGTCGCAGCCGATGTCGCGGCAGACGTAAAATTCCTTTTCGCTCTCGATGCCTTCGGCAATCACCATGATTCCGAGCAAGTGCGCGATGCCGACGATGTTCGAAACGAAAAGACGTTTGCGGTTGTCGGTAAAAATATCGGAGATGAAGAAGCGGTCGATTTTGATGAAGTCGGGTTCGGAGTTGTAGAGCAGTTGAAAGCCGGAAAAGCCCGTCCCGAAATCGTCAATGGCGATGTTATAGGATTGGGCTTTGCTGCGTTTTAAAATCTGCATCGCTTCGCCGATGGATTTGAACTCGTGGCGTTCGGAAAGTTCGAAGCAGAGCGAGCGCGGGGTGAGGTCGTATTTGGCGAGAATATCGGCGGTGTTGCCCTGCGTGTAATCCGCCATTTCCAGAATGCGGTTATCGACGTTGTAAAAAAGTTTGGTCGATTCCGCTAGTCCAGAACGGACGAACTTGGCAATCGCGTGGTCGCGGAGCATCAGATCAACTTTGTAAAGCACTCCGTCCTGATACGCCGCATCGAAGAACGCTTGGATGCTGGGGAAACCCGCGCGGTTGTAATTACGCAACAAGCATTCGAAGCCGAACGCGACGCCGGTGTGCGCATTGACAATCGGTTCGAAGGCATAATCAATCGCCGCTACCGCGTGTTCCCAATTGACATTTTGTGTCGCCATCGTGATCTCGGGTCTTGCTTGTGTTTGGTTGCGGCGTGGGGGCGTTGCCGGAGCGGATGCTTTTCAGGTAGTTGATGATAGTTGAAAATCCGGCCACCGTTGTTGGTGTGAATCTGATAGACGGAACAAGATCAAAGATAACTTCCCGATGTTACCGCAAGGTTAAGTGACTGTTTGGCTTTTACCTTCGGGAGGTCGTTGCACTCGTGGTTTACCATCTGAAAAAACTTAAAAAAAAAGTCGCAACATCGCTTGCACTTCTGCGAAATAAATGTATATTTATGCAATGAAATGAATAAATATACAACATCATTTATCAACCGTTTTAGCAAGTGTTTAATAAAGGTTTGCATCACACCGCAAGGGTTTCCGTCATCGGGGCGTCGGGTTATAGCGGCGCGGAACTGACGAAATTATTGCTTTCGCATCCGGCGGTAGAGCTGCAGCACTTGTATGCACACGCTCAAGCAGGAAAAGCGGTTAAGGACGTGTATCCGAACATCGAGACGGAACTTGTTTATGAAACCTTTGATGCCTCCGCGATTGCTACGACCAACGATTCTGACATCTTCTTTCTGGCTTTGCCGCACGGTGAAGCCTTGAAGATTGTACCAAAATTACTCACGGCGGGTAAGCATGTTATCGATCTCTCCGGTGATTTTCGGTTGAGCAATCCCGCATTACATCTGGCATTCTATAAAAATGAAAAACCCGCGGATGCGGTCATGCAATACGGTTTGCCCGAACTTTTCCGCACGGAGATTGCCACCGCACAAGGCATTGCTAATCCGGGCTGCTACGCAACGGCGATCACGCTCGGCCTTGCGCCGCTTGCCAATGCGGGACTTTTGAAATCCGTCGCCGCAACTTGTACGTCAGGACTTTCGGGCGCGGGCAAATCGGCGCAGACTGATTTACTTTTCACCGAGATGTCGGAAAATGTTCGCGCGTATAAAATCGGGACGCATCAGCATACGCCGGAAGTGCTGCAGACGCTCGGAGACGGCTTTGCATTTTCTTTTGTGCCGATGGTCGTGCCGATGATGCGCGGCATCTATGCCGTGCTTACACTGTCGCTCACCGAAGCCATCTCGAAAACTCAGGCTGAAATACTTTATCACACGTTCTACAGTGAAGCGGCATTCGCGCGCGTGCAGCCATACATTCCCGAAGTGAAGCACGTACTTCATACCAATTTCTGTGATGTCGCCGTTGCGCACGCGGATGGCAATACGCTCATCGTGATTTCAACGCTCGATAATCTTTTGAAAGGTGCGGCGGGACAGGCGGTTCAGAATATGAATCTGATGCTCGGCCTTGATGAACGCATCGGATTTTTTGCTTCACCCGTAACGCCGCGTGCATCTTTATACACACCTGCGCGCACGGCGGAAACCTCAATCGCTCACAACTAACTTTTACCTACGAATGACCACTGACGTTTTGTCTGCGGCGAAAACCGCTTTGTTTCGAACGCTTGCATCCATGCCGATGCCATCCTATTTGCGCGATGCGACGAGCGGTCTCGCGGGCGATCATGCGTGGGCGGCGACGGGCTTTCTGACGGCGGGTATTCATGCGGGCATCAAGCGCAAGAAAAAAGATGTGATGCTGATTTACTCCGAGTTTCCGGCGGTTGCCGCGGGCGTCTTCACGACGAATGTGCTTCGCGCCGCGCCGGTGCTGGTTTCCGAATCGCATCTTGCGGCCTCACTTTCAACCCGCGCAATTATTTGCAACAGCGGTAACGCCAATGCCTGCACGGGTGAACAGGGCGAGCGCGATGCCGAAGCGATGGCCGAAGCCGCCGCAAACGCACTCGGCCTTCAGAAAGAAGAAGTAATGGTTTCATCGACCGGCGTCATCGGTCAACCACTGCCGATAGACACGGTGCTGACGGGCATCTCGCAAGCATCTTTGCTTTTGTCTCGCACGCATCACACCGACGCTGCAGACGCCATTATGACGACGGATACATTTTCGAAAATCTACGCGGTTGATCTCGAATTAGCCTCCGGGAAAACGATTCGCATCGGCGGCATCGCCAAAGGATCGGGCATGATTTGTCCCAACATGGCGACGATGCTCGCGTTCATCACCACCGACGCCTCCATCCCAAAACCCTTTCTACAAGCGGCGCTGCGGGAGGCGAATGAATTTTCTTTCAACCGGATTACGGTCGATGGCGATACGAGCACCAACGATATGGCGATTGTGCTGGCCAATGGCGCGGCGGACGCCGAAGAAATTTTGGAAGGCACGGAGAACTTCGAGCGATTTAAATCCGCATTGCTTTATGTGCTCACCGTGCTCTCGAAACTCATCGTGCAGGACGGCGAAGGCGCGACGAAATTCGTTGAACTCACCGTCGCCGGTGCGAAGACCGAACAGGATGCGTTGCAAGCCGCTCGCACGATTGCGAACTCGCCGCTCGTCAAAACCGCGATTCACGGCGAAGACGCCAATTGGGGACGCATCGTAGCCGCACTTGGACGCGCTGGAATTTCGTTCGAACCGGCACAGGTTGAAATCTTTTTCGGCGGGCTTCCGATTCTCCAAAAAAATTACGTCGTGCATTTTTCGGAGGAAGAGGCGAAGAAAATTTTAAGTCAGCACGACATCAATATCTGCGTGCATCTGGGCAGCGGCACAGCAAAAGCAACCGTCTGGACGTGCGATCTCAGCGAAGGCTACGTGCAAATCAACGGTAGCTATCGTTCATAAATTAAAACGCAACAGGGTAAAAAATGTCTGTATCACCGATGAAAGCCGCGCCGAAGCCGGTTGTTACAAGCCGCCAGATGGCGATTGAGCAAGTGTTGATCGAAGCCTTGCCGTATATCCGCAGGTTCGAGGGCACGACGTTCGTCGTCAAGTACGGCGGCGCGGCGATGACGGACGATGCGCTCAAAGCAAAGTTCGCGCAAGACCTAACACTGCTTCGCAAGGTCGGCATCAACGTCGTGCTCGTACATGGCGGCGGAAAAGAAATCACGTCAATGGCGGAGCGGCTCGGAATCACGTCTGAATTTGTGCAAGGACAACGCATCACCAGCGAAGCAATGATGAACGTCGTGCAGATGACGCTCGCGGGAAAACTCAATCAGGATATCGTGCAACTCATCTCGCGGCAAGGCGGCAGAGCCGTCGGCGTTTCAGGCGTGGATGACGAACTGCTGCGCGTGAAGCCCTTCACATTGCCGTCGGGCGAAAGTCTTGGACTTGTCGGTGAAGTTGAACAAGTGAACACGGCGTTCATTGATTTGCTGTGCAAGTCGGGCATCATTCCAGTGATCGCGCCGCTGGGCACGGATGAACGCGGCAATCTCTACAACGTCAATGCGGACACGGCGGCGAGCAGCATTGCGAGCGCACTTGGCGCGGAGAAACTGATTTACATCAGCGACGTCGCCGGTGTCTATGTCGACGGTATGATTTTGAAAACGGTCGTCAAGGAAAATGCGGCGGAGTTTATCGAGAAGGGCGTCATCACGGGCGGCATGATTCCGAAAGTACTTTCGGCGTTCGAGACGCTGGACGCGGGCGTGAAGAAAGTGCATTTGGTCGACGGCACGTTTGCACATGCGTTATTGCTCGAAGTCTTCACCGACGACGGCATCGGGACGCAGTTCGTTTTGAAGCATGAACGCGATGATCATTATTCAATAAACGATTGAACGCGGGCGAGAGAACTACAAAGAAGGATTCCGGTCAAGCCGGAATGGCGGAAGAAGTAAAAAAGTTATTATTTCAAATTCAAACTAATTTATAGCGATGGCTTATTCACAAATGCTCGGTGCAGCGACGAAATTGTTGCCGATTCAAAAACGTGATTTCGTTTCACTTTCCGGCTTCACAGCGAGCGGCTTGTATGAACTTTTTGAGTTCGGATCATTCATCAAAGCGCACCGGAAGGAACGCAACGTGGCCGCGCCCTACGAGCCGTTGAAGCACCGCACAATTGCGATGATTTTCGAAAAGCCGTCCCTGCGCACGCGCGTTTCGTTTGAACTTGGCGTCCACGAGCTGGGCGGTTACGCCGCGCAACTGACGGGCGAAACCGTTGGTCTCGGCAAGCGCGAAGCGGTGAAAGACGTCGCGGAATTATTGTCCCGGTACAACGATGCGATTGTCGCGAGGCTCTACAGCCATAGTATCATGGAGGAACTTGCGGCATATGCGAGCGTGCCCGTCATCAATGCCCTCACCGATCTCTCGCATCCGTGTCAGATTCTCGCCGATGCTTTCACGCTCTATGAAAAAGGATTATGGCATGACGGGATCAAAGTGGTGTTCGTCGGCGATGGCAACAACGTCGCCAACTCATGGATCGAACTCGCGGGTATCTTGCCGATGCACTTCGTGCTCGCCTGCCCCGAAGGCTACGAACCGGACGCGGAAATTTTATCGAAGGCGAAACAGGCGGGCGTGAGCAAGATTGAAATCTGTTATGATGCCGCCGAAGCGGTGAAGCACGCCGATGTGATTTACACCGATGTATGGACGAGCATGGGTCAAGAAACCGAAACCAAAAAACGGCTACAGGATTTTTCGGCGTTTCAAGTGAACGGTGAACTTGTATCGAAGGCGAAGTCATCCGCAGTGGTGATGCACTGTTTGCCCGCGCATCGCGGCGAAGAAATTACCGATGATGTTTTAAGCAGTGAGCAATCGCTTGTGATGGATGAAGCCGAGAACCGGTTGCACATTCAAAAAGCGTTGATGGTCAAGTTGCTCAGCCCTGCGGCGTATCAGGATTACGGCCTTTCGCAGCGGTTGAAATTCGCCGCCGAAAAGTACGAGCGCGAACGCGGCCCCGAACCGCGTGAGAAAAAAGTGGCGAGCAACCTTTATCGTTAATGCACGGATTGCGTTTCATTGTAGGGGCAATCCTTGTGGTTGCCCTGAAGACGGGCGACGACAAGCGTCGCCCCTACGAACACGGTGAATAAATTTGAGGTATGACGAAGAAACAACGACAGTTGAAAATCAAGTCGCTGGTAACGAAGGAGACGATTCAAAGTCAGGCCGAGTTGCTGGAAAAGCTTGAAGCGGCGGGCATCGAGATCACGCAAGCGACGCTTTCGCGCGACTGCGCCGAGCTTGGCATCGTGCGGACGCATACGGCGGAAGGATACAAGTTTATGTTGCCCTCGAGCCTTACGGCGGTGGAGAAACCGGCGATTCGAAATCTGATCGGCATTGAAGTCGTCAGCGTGGAATCCAACGAAGTGATGACGGTGATTCGAACGGTTGCCGGGCGGGCGCACGGCGTCGGCTCATATCTGGATGGCTTGCAACATCCCGATATTTTAGGCACGATTGCGGGCGACGACACCGTGCTCGTCGTTCCGAAATCCGTGCGGCGGATTGCAGCGATTGAAAGATTTATTCAGCAGAAAATTTCAGAGACGGATTGATGAAGCCTTCTCGATCATTATTCTTCGTCGTCATTCCCGCCGCTCTGCTTTGAGTCCCGCACTGCAGGATCGGGAATCTGTTTTGTGCAAGATGAAGACGGATTCCGAGCAAGCCGGAATAACACACAGTGAATACAATTTTTTTCAACACATAACACTTTCATTAAAAATGAACGCTCATACCAACGGAAAGAAAGAAAAAATTGCGCTCGCGTATTCGGGCGGGCTGGATACCTCGGTGATGATTCATTGGCTCAAAGAAAAGTTTGATGCCGAGATCGTGGCTGTAACCGGCAATCTCGGACAGACGAAGGAAATTGAAAACTTGGAACAGAAAGCCTTGAAGACGGGCGCGAGCGCGTTTCATTTTGTTGACCTGCGAGAAGCGTTCGTGGAGAGTTACATCTGGCCGTCATTGAAAGCCGGTGCGCTCTACGAAGATATTTATCCGATGGCGACGTCGCTTGGCCGTCCGCTGCTTGCCAAAGCCCTTGTCGACGCCGCGCTCGCGGAAGGCTGCACGACGCTCGCGCATGGCTGCACGGGCAAAGGCAACGATCAAGTTCGCTTCGAAGTAACCTTTGCCGCTCTTGCGCCGCAGTTGAAAGTCATTGCGCCGGTGCGCGAGTGGGAATTCAAATCGCGCGAGGAAGAAATTGCCTACGCTGACCTCAAAGGTATTCCGGTGGCGGCAACGAAAAAAAGTCCGTATTCCATCGATGAAAATATTTGGGGCACGAGCATCGAGTGCGGCGTCTTGGAAAACCCGATGACCGTACCGCCGGAAGACGCCTATCAACGCACGGTTGCGCCGGAACAGGCGCCAGACGAAGCCACGCAGGTTGAAATTGAATTCGAGCAAGGCGTACCCATTGGTCTTGACGGAAAAAAGATGGACGGCCTCACGCTGATCGAAACCCTCAATAAGATTGGCGGCGCGAACGGCGTCGGGCGCATGGATTTGATCGAGAACCGGCTCGTCGGCATCAAGTCGCGCGAAGTTTATGAAACTCCGGCAGCGACGATCTTGCACTTCGCGCATCGTGAGCTTGAGCGGCTCACGCTGGAGAAAACCGTGTTTCAATACAAGCGCGGCGTCTCGCAAGATTATGCGAATCTCATTTACAACGGCCTGTGGTTTTCGCCGATGCGTGTGGCACTCGATGCGTTCATCAACGAAACGCAGCGCACCGTTACAGGCTTGGTGCGGGTGAAACTCTTTAAGGGAAATGTGTCGGTGCTGGGCCGGATGTCGCCGTACTCGCTTTACAATGAGGAACTGGCGACCTACACCGCCGCCGATACCTTCAATCACCGTGCGGCTGAAGGGTTCATTCACATTTACGGACTTGGCCTGAAGACCTACAACGAAGTGCTTCGCAAAACCGAACCCTCTGTCAGCATCGGTGCGGACATCTCCCTTTGACAAAGGGAGAAGCGTTAAGAAATGTCTCCCTCAATACCGCTGCATTTTAACCACTGTCCCCTTTAATAAAGGGGACGTCAGCCTCTGGCTGACGGGGGTTCGATCACAGCATAATCGCGCCTTTGACTTTCGAGGCCGCGTAGTAAATCGAAATGACTTCATCGCCGGAGGTCATTTCGATATCTGCGGTGAGGCTGACATAATTGCCGTTGCTCGATGGTTTAATGGTGAAGGGTTGCGAATCGAAAATACTCGTTAGTTCGCCGAGCTGCGGTTTGGGCACGATGAACTTAAAGATGTATCGGCTCGGCCACTCGACTTGTTCGTTCAATTTGGCGCGGAGATTTTCCAGAGACGGGTTCTGTGTATCGTGCATCGGCGGCTTATGTCTTGATGGTTGGTTGATATTGTGTTGACTCGAAAATAAAACATCGCATAGTGCAAGGCAAATTTTCGTCGCTGCTGTGAGCCTGCACATCGTTTCACATTCACCCGTTGCTCCGCTATCTTCTTAGAATTCCTTCCTGACATCAACTTACATTTCCGCGCTATGCTCAAACCATATCTCCGGTTTAAACTCATTCCGCTCCACATTTTTCTACTTGTATTCCTCTCCGCGCCACTGCACGCCCAAACGCCGCCGATGGTCTTTCGCGGCGCACTTATTTATCCGATTGAAGGCGAACCGATTGCGAACGGCGTGCTTGTCGTCCAAGGCGGAAAAATTCTCGCTGTCGGTAAAGCTGCTGACGTTGTAATTCCGGCGGGCGCAGTCGTGCAAGACGTGAGCGGCAAGGTGGTGATGCCCGGCCTCGTCGATACGCACTCGCATATCGGTCGCGGCGACGGCGCCGATGCGTCCGCGCCGCTGCAACCTTCGGTGCGCATCATGGACGCGCTCGATCCGCAAAGCGACGGCTTCAAACGTGCCCGAGCGGGCGGCCTAACGACCGTCAATGTGATGCCGGGTTCGGGACATTTATTAAGTGGACAAACCGCGTATCTCAAACTCCGCGACGCTCGCACCATCAACGATCTCCTGCTTTGTGTTACACCTAACAAACCCGTCGATGTGCTCGATCCCGATTGCATATACGGCGGCATCAAAATGGCGAACGGCACGAACTCGATCCGGCCTGCGCCGTTTCCGGGCACGCGCGCGAAATCGGCGGCGATGGTTCGCGCTTTGTTTGTCAGGGCGCAAGAATATCGCGATAAAATAAAAGCGGCGGCGGGCAATGCGGAGCGGATGCCGAAGCGCGAGTTGGAGTTGGAAGCCCTTGTGCAAGTGTTGAACGGCCAACGCATTGTGCATCATCACACGCACCGCGCCGATGATATTCTCACCGTACTGCGTATTGCCAAAGAGTTCGGGTTTCGCGTCGTGCTGCATCATGTCAGCGAAGGCGGTAAGGTTGCGGCGGAAATTGCGGCGGCGAAAGTGCCGTGCTCGATCATCACGATTGATTCGCCCGGCGGAAAACTGGAGGCCGTTAATCTGATGTACGAAACCGGTGCGGCGTTGGAAAAAGCCGGCGTACTGACCGCGTACCACACCGACGACGGCATCACAGATTCACGTCTGTTTCTGCGCTCGGCGGCGATGGGCGTGCGCGGCGGCATGTCGCGGCAAAAAGCGTTAGAGGCTGTAACACTCGCCGGAGCAAAGATGCTCGATTTGGATTGGCGGGTCGGCTCGCTCAAAGCGGGGAAAGATGCCGACTTCATCGTGCTCTCCGGCGACCCGCTCAGCGTCTATACGCACATCGAACAAACATGGATCGAAGGCCGCAAACTATTCGACCGCTCCAACCCTGAAGATTACAAGTTCGCCGTCGGTGGCTACAATGCCTACCGCGACACGGGCGGGGACGGCTTGGATGACAAAGGAGGCGAACGATGAGATTACTTCGATTTACAATTCGATTCACTTTCGTTGCGATACTTTTCGTGGCCGCATTTGCGCCTTCAGCACACGCACAAATTGCAGTGCGCGGGGAAACCGTCTACACAATGTCAGGCGCGCCGATTAAGGACGGCGTGGTTTTGATTCGCGGCAAAAAGATTGAGCGCGTCGGCGCGGCGTCGCAAGTGGCGATTCCATCGGGCTACAAAGTGCTCACCGCGAAAGTTGTTACACCCGGTTTGATTGACGCGCATTCGACGGTCGGACTTTCGGGCATCTTTAATACAAGCGGCGATCAAGATCAGTTGGAACTTTCCGCGCCGGTGCAACCGGAACTGCGCGCGATTGATGCTTACAACCCGCGCGAGGCGTTGGTGGAATTCGTGCGCAACTTGGGTGTTACAACTTTGCACACCGGTCCCGCGCCCGGCATGCTCGCCAGCGGGCAAACGATCATCGTCAAAACCGCCGGTCGCACGGTTGAAGAAGCTCTCGTAGATTCGCTCGGTATGGTAACTTTTACGCTCGGCGAAAGTGTGAGTCAAAATTTCAAGTCGCCCGGCACGCGCGCTAAATCCGTGGCCATGCTCCGCGAAGAATTTCTGAAAGCGCAGGACTATGCAAAGCGATTGAAGTTGAAAGATTTAGAAAAGCGTCCGCCGCGCGATTTACGGTCGGATATGCTGCTGCAAGTTTTATCGCGCAGTGTAACCGCGCTCTTCACCGCGCACCGCGCAACGGAAATTATGAGCGTGCTGCGGTTGCAAAAAGAGTTCGGATTCAAACTCGTGCTCGATGGCGGCGCGGAAGCGTATCTGCTGATGAACGAACTCAAAGCCGCAGGCGTCAGCGTGATTATTCACCCGACGATGATTCGAACCTACGGCGATGCTAAAAATGCGTCGCTGGAAACGGCGGCGAAACTGCGCGCGGCAGGCATTGCGATTGCGTTTCAAAGCGGCTACGAAGCATATGTACCCAAGACGCGCATCGTGCTTTATGAAGCGGCGGTTGCGGCGGCGAACGGCCTCGCCTTCAACGACGCCCTTTCCGCCCTGACGATTGACGCGGCGAAATTGCTCGGCATCGAAAAGCGGGTCGGTTCATTGGAGCAAGGCAAAGACGCTGATGTGGTGCTGTTCGACGGCGATCCGTTCGAATACACCACGCATACTTGCGGCGTCATCATCGGCGGCGCGGTTGCCAGCGAAACTTGTAAATGATTCGTTTGCAGGTATGAGCCGGTTGAATTTGTTCGAGGCAATGGAAAGCGGAGCGGTAGCAATCGCTGAGCCTTGTATAGAAACGCCAATAGGGAAAATTATTTTTCGATGTTTTACTGAGCAAGTGCTTCTCACAGATGAGCAGCCAAAAACTTTTGTACAACTGCCGAGCGGCGCGAAGATTTTTCAGATCAACAATGACAATGACTTTCAACTTGAGTTGCTTGTTTGTAATTCGCCGCCTTATCTCACATCGGTAGAAGGCTTGGAATCCATGAAGGCGTTAGATGGCTGTGTCGGCGCGATGTTGCGTTTTATGCCGATAGCAGAGTTTACCGACCTACGTTTCGAGTGTTCACTGAAACCTACCATTGAAATTACTGACTCCGGTGCAAGTCCTGCTGAAAGAGTCGCTTGCCAGACAATTACAACATCACAAGTTGAACTTTGCATTGGAACTTGGGAGAATGACGATTATGATAACATGCAGCCTGACGATTTCGTGAAGTATTTACCAACAGGTTTGTGTGTGCAAAAGCATGGTGTTCTACAAAAGGGAGAGTTGATCGAAATAGAATTTTATGTCGCGTGGGTGAAAAAGCTTGCAGCGGGAGGAATCTGTGAACTCGCTGTCGATCCAGCCTACCATCATATTTTAACTGACGCATTTCTGCGATGAAAAAAAATTTTGCGGCGAAAGCGGGCAGCGAAAAAGAACTCTTGTGGCAAAGCCGCTTTTCCGAACCGATGGATGAGCGGGCGTTGAAGTTTTCTTCATCGGTGCACATTGATTGGCGGCTCTACAAAGAAGACATCATGGGTTCAATCGCCCATGCGACGATGCTTGCCGAAGAAAAAATTATTTCGAAAGCGGACGCTGCGAAGATCACCAAAGGTCTGCGCGAGATTGAAAAAGAAATTGAGGCCGGAAAACTTGATCTCGATTGGCGACAAGAGGACATTCATACGCTGATCGAAAACCGGTTGAAAGAAAAAATCGGCGACGTGTCCGGCAAACTGCACACCGCCCGCAGCCGCAACGATCAAGTCGCTACCGATACGCGGCTATGGATGCGGCGCACGGCTGATGAAATCATTGCCGCCTTGAACGCGATGAATCAAACATTGATCGATAAAGCCGAAGCCTCGCAAAAAATCATCGTGCCCGGCTACACGCACTTGCAACGCGCTCAACCGATTTTGCTCGCTCATTATTACCTCGCCTATCTTGAAATGTTTTCGCGCGATGTAGAGCGGTTCGAAGATGCGCTCAAACGCATCAACCGTTCACCGCTCGGTGCGGCAGCGTTTGCCGGATCGTCGTTGCCGGTTAATCGCCGCCGAACCGGGTCGTTATTGGGCTTCAGCGACATTTTGCACAACAGCATCGATGCCGTCAGCGACCGCGATACCGTGATCGAATTCGTTTCGGCGTGCGCGGTGGTGATGATGCACCTCTCGCGGTTTGCGGAAGACGTCATTTTGTGGACGTCGGAAGAGTTTAAGTTTTTAGAAATCTCGGACGCCTTTGCGACGGGCAGCAGCATTATGCCGCAGAAAAAAAATCCCGATATGGCCGAACTCGTCCGCGGCAAAACCGGCAGAGTCTACGGCGATCTCATCGCGCTCCTAACGATGATGAAAGGCTTGCCGATGTCTTACAACCGCGATATGCAGGAAGACAAGCCGCCGCTCTTCGATGCCGCAACGACAACGCTTGATTGTTTGCATATTTTCGATCTGCTCGTGCAACACACCCGCGTTCGGGAAGAACATCTTGCGCGCATCACGGCAAATGATTTGAGCCTTGCGACGGAATTGGCTGAATACTTGGTTCGCAAAGGCGTGCCGTTCCGCGATGCGCACCGGATCACAGGCAAGATCGTTTCGTTCTCGCTTCAGCATCAAACTGCCTTGCCGCAAATTTCACTTTCCGATTACCAAACGTTTTCGCCGCAGTTCGATCAAGATGTCTTTGACGTGCTCACACCCGAAGCAAGCGTGAATCGCAAACGCTCCGAAGGTAGCACGTCGCCGCAGTCCGTTGCAGCGCAATTGCGGCGGCACAAGACGAAGAAAAAATCAACTCCCCCTCGCCCCCTCTATTGAGCTTGCCGAAACTTGTTTCGGATGAGGGGGTGTCCCGCCGTGCGGGACGGGGGCGTCTCGAAAAATATTTTCAGTTGTGTCGAAACTTCGAAGCCTCGTCAAAGATACCGCCCTCTACGGCCTGACGACGATTGCCGCGCGGGGCTTGAACTACGTGCTCGTCCCGCTTTACGCCAACCTGCTCACGCTCACCGAGAACGGCGTTCAAGGCATCGTCTTCAGCAGCATCGCGCTCGCCAATATTCTTTTCTCCTACGGCATGGAGACCGCGTATCTGCGGTTTGCGTCGGAGAAACCCCGCGATGAAACCAATGACGCAACCGATCACGCCCGGTTCAGCGTGCCGCAACTGAGCCTTGTTGCCACTTCCGTTTTCTTCTCGGCATTGATTTTTCTGTTTGCCGAGCCGCTCAGTATTGCGCTCGGCCTTCAGGCCGAAAGCAACGTCTTCGTTCGGTATGCCGCCGTCATTCTTTTTCTCGATACGGTTGCGATTGTGCCCGTTGCCCGGCTGCGACTTCTGCGCAGGCCGAAACAATTCGCCTTCGTGCGGCTCGCCAACGTCGCGCTGACAATTCTGACTTCCGCGCTGTTGGTGTGGCAGTTCAGGCTGGGAGTGCACGGCGTTTTTATCGGCAACATTGTAGGTTCGCTCTCATCGCTGGTGCTCGTCGCGCCGGTATTTTTCAGCATCAAGTGGCGGTTTGATCAAGCTCTTTACCGCGAGATGCTGCGCTTCGCCCTGCCCTACATTCCGGCGGGTATCGCGGCGACGCTGATTCACTTCATCGACCGCACCGTGCTCGTGCGGCTGACGCCCGCGGAGAGTTTTGCGATTTACGGGAAAGCCTTGACGGGCGAGGAAGTGGCAGGCATTTATACGCGCGTCTATGCCCTCGGCGTGCTCATTCAACTTGCAGTACAGATGTTTAGGTTTGCATGGCAACCGTTTTTTTTGCAACACGGCAAAGGCAACTTCGCGGACAACGTTGAAACCAAACCGCTCTTCAGCCGCGTCTTGACGCTTTCTACAGCCGCAATCATTTTGCTCTCGCTTGCGGCGTCGCTCTTCGTACCGGATTTAATTGAGACGAAGTTTTTCGGACGCCTGTATCTTTTGCCGCCGCCGTATTGGATCGGCCTTTCCGTGTTGCCGTTGCTTTACCTCAGTTTTGTATTCGAGATGCTCTACACCAATCTCAGCGCGGGCATCTTAATCGAAAAACGAACGGGCGTCTTGCCGGTGGTTACGGCGATTGGGGCGGGCGCGACGGCGTTAATTTGCGTGGTGCTGATTCCGCGCTTCGGCATGATGGGTGCGGCGATGGCGATGGCGTGTGGTTCGGCGGCGATTGCGATGGGTTCTTATTACTATGCGCAGAAGTTTTATCCGTCGCATTATGAGTGGGGCAAAGTCTCTGCGGTGCTCGGCCTCGCCACGGTTTTTTACCTCGTTTCTCTCTATCTTCATTTCACTCTTCTGAGCAAAGCGGCACTCTTTTTTACCTTTGCCGCGCTCATCGCCATTTTGTTTCGCCGTGAGAGTCTGCGAGTGCTCCGGCAACTTCGTCCCGAACGCCCAACCTGACGCCTGATATGACTATGACTATTCACCTGAACCGGTACAGAGTGATGCCTCTCGTTGTGATGCTCTGTTTATTTTTTGCGGCGTGCAGTTCGCGTGAGGCAGGCGTCAGTTCTCAAGAAGCCGAACTTTCAGGACAAGTGTTTCAAAAAACGCCGAAGCCTTTTGAACGCTGGGTCGTTGCCGCCACCGACGGTCATACCTACGACATCTACGCCGATGAATCCCAACTCGCGTTCATCAAACAGAACGAAAAAAAAACGTTGTTGCTCAAAGGCCGCATTGTTATCAGTGAAAAACAATCGATCATTCGCGTTCGCACCTGCGAGGTGCTCAATTGACCAGATGAAAATTAACCGTGATGTGTATGACGAACCCGCTGAGAAAATCGCTGACTTCCGCCATGTATTTTTACTGCAATCTTGACGCGGCGATGGAAACCGCCGTCGAGACAGATATTGAAAACGCCGTTGAAGACGACTTGGCCGTTCAGCCGGACGATGCAACCGGTGTTGGAAACCAAATGCGATACAACTTTAAAGAGCCGTTGCAAGTCGGCGGGCAGGCGGTGGTGGAAGGCGTAATGATGCGGGCGCCGCAACAAGTGGCCGTCGCCGTCCGCAAATTAGACGGTTCGATCAAAACGCACATCGAGCCGTTCAAGTCCGTACTTGAAACCCATCAATGGCTGCGGATTCCCGTCGTTCGTGGCGCGGTCGGACTTTTGGAAATGATGTATCTCGGTATCAAAATGATGAACTGGTCGGCGAACGAAACCTTGGCCGACTACGGTGCCCGGCGCAAAGAGAAAACGGACGCAGGCATTACGTGTTCGATGATTGCGTCCATCGCCGTCGGCGTCATGTTTTTTTTCATTCTGCCGATGTGGATTGCGACGGCGTTCGTCGGAGACGCAGGCTCGGCGGCATTGTTCAATCTGGTGTCGGGCGTGATTCGCGCTTTGTTGTTTCTCGGATACCTGACGGGCATTTCGCAATTGGACGATGTACGGCGGATGTTTCAATATCACGGCTCGGAACACAAATCCATTTATGCGTTCGAGCAACACCGTCCGCTGACGGTGAATGAGGCGATGAAGTTCACGACTTTGCATCCGCGGTGCGGCACCAGTTTCCTGCTCGTCGTGATGACGGTTTCGGTATTTGCATTTTCATTTTTAGATATGGTGATCGTAGAAAAGTTCGGGCATATCAATTTGGTGATGCGGGTGCTCTTTCACTTGCCGTTTATTCCGCTCGTCGGCGGGCTGTCGTACGAAGTCATTAAAGTTGCGGCGAGGTATAGCGAATCGGCCATCGGTAAAGTGCTCGTCGCGCCCGGCCTGTGGCTGCAACGCATCACGACGCGCGAGCCGGACGAAGAACAATTAGAAGTCGCGCTCGCTTCTCTTACCGCTGCACTGGGTACGAACCGCCACGGTTGAACCTCCGGGTTACGGTTTGCACGCCTGCAAAACTCTCGCTACTTTTCGGCAGCCTTTCAGATGTCTTTTTGATTTTCAACCGCTGTTCAATAAAACACCGTGTGCCTGTGCTGCCATCGCCGCACCGGTCGCGGCACTTCGGCTTGTTATGAAAAATATTCGTTTTCACTTTCCCCTCGTTACCGCTGGGGTTATTTTCATCGCTGCGATTTCCTACGGCTTTATGGTTGATCAGCAACCTGCCGCAGCCGATAGCAACGCCGCGAAATCCGCCGGTCAAACTTCCGGCGCGGATTCCGGTGCGACGCCCGTTGCCAACGCATCATCGGCGGCAAGCCTCGCGCCGAAAGACGACAGCAATTGCTACACCTGCCACTCCAAACTTTCGGGACGCTTGCAAGTCCTGCCCGGAACTTGGGCGGCGGATACGCATCATAGCGCGGGCATCAGTTGCGCGAAGTGTCATGGCGGCGACGGCACGAAGAATATTACCATGGCCAACTACGGCAGCTTCGAGCAAACGCACGGCACTGCGTTCGTCCGCAAGCCCAGCCGCACCGATCAACCGGCCTACTGCGGTTCGTGCCATGAGAACGGCCCTTATATGCGGCAGTTCAAAAAAGATGCGGTGGTGAACATCAACGCGGTTCATGCGGCGAGCGCACACGGCAAAGCGTTGTTCGAAAAAGGAAATTTGTCGTCGGCCAGTTGCGTCGATTGCCACGGCGCCCACGGCGCGATGAAAGGCACCGAAGTTACCTCGCTTACCTATCCGAAAAACATTGCGAACATGTGCGGCACCTGCCATGCAAACGAAGCCTACATGAAAGCCTCGTTACCCGAAGGTGAAGACTTTGTAAATCATATCGAGCCGTATTTGACGAGCGTTCACGCCAACGGCCTCTATAAAAAGAACGATCTCGGCTCGCCGACCTGCAACGATTGCCACAGCAATCACGGTGATTATCTCGAAGGCACGGCCAATGTGTTCGAGGCTTGCAACACTTGCCACGCCGGAAATGCGACGATGTTTGCGGCGGGGCCGCACAAGGCGGCGTATCAGGAGCGGGGTTTGAACAGCTGCGTCGGTTGCCATGGCTCGCCGAACGGCCACAACGTTGCGGAGTGGGGACATGAGAAAGTCGGCATTCAGCAGGGCGCGGTCTGCCTCAATTGCCACAACCCCGATCCTGAATCGGCGGGCAACCAAGATTCAACGGGCGCGTTTGACAAGAAAAAATATGCGACCAACCAACGCGCGCTCGGCAATGCGATCAAACTTCATTCGTATCTGACCGGCATGGATTCGTCGTATCACGCCGCTAAAGATTTTTTTGAAGCGCAAGAAAAAGGCGGCGGCTATGCAAAGGATGATTTGGAACTGCTTGAAGAGTTGAAGCGGCAGATGGACGCGGCACGCACCGCGCATCATGTCGTGTGGGCGGATTCGTTCAAGGTGCAAATGGCGGAGGGTCTGGCACTTTCGGATTCCGTTTCGCGCCGCACACAAACTTTGAAAGCGGAGATCGCAGGCCGTCAGACGATCATCGTCGTCGTCGGTATTTTTGTATTCGGATTGGTTGTAACCCTTGGCGCGCAGGCTGCAGGCCGCCGCAAGATACCTGAATACAAAAGCGACTTCGATGAAAGTTTTTATACCCGCACGCCGCCGGATCGCCGGTGAGTCTTACCCATAAAATTATGCTGCGGGCATCTCGACTTCGGTCAAGATGCCCGCATCCGGTTGACAGGCATCACACCGCAGTGGAGAGCACTTCTCTATTCCAACAGCCGCAAAGTATATTAACGCCTTGCTTTGCTCATGCTGATTTTTTCACCTGTGCTCTTTTCAAACCGCGGCTTTCGCAGTTCATTCGAATCTCGAGACCGCTTGCCATCACCTGAAAATGCTCACGACGCTTGCAACGCCATCAAACCCGCCCAACGTGATCCGGCACGAATTTAAAGACACCTTACAGGAACTTGCCAGCTCGCTTCGCGCCGCCGTGCAGTCCAATAAGAAGCCGCTGATCGTGGTGCGGATGAACTCGCCCGTGCAGCGTTTGAAACTTATCTCGATGTTGCATCAGATTTGCGAGCCGCGCGGATTGATTATTGCGGAACTGAGTCTTTCACCGCGGCTCGGTGTGCAGCAACAGATCGAAAAAGAACTGATGCTTTCGCGCACCAAAATCGACGCCGTTGCTGCCAACAGCTTCGATATTCGCATCAAAGACGATGCGGATGAAAACCGTGTCGCTGCGCTGCTTGATACCTTCGCCAAAGAAATAGACAATCTCAGCGTCCCCGTTGTGCTGTGGCTGCCGAGTTACCTCATCGATATCATCTATCGCAAAGTGCCTTCGATGTGGGAACTGGTCGAAGGCCGCATCGTCGAGTTTAAGTCGGGCGAAGACTTGCCGAAAGAAACCGAATATGCCGCCGCCGACGGTGATGACCCTGCCGATGTCCATCGCAAACGGATCGAGGTATTGGAATCGCAATTGGAAGATTTGAAAAGCAAACCGGGCGTCGCGCCCGGCGAGTTCATGCAAGTTTTGCAGTTGCTCGGTAAAAATTATTTTGCGGGCGCACAGTTTGAGAAAGCCTACGAAGCGTATAGCGAAGCCGCCCTGCGCATCAACGCCGAGACGCATCCGCTCGAACGCGCGGGCGCACTTCATCAGTTGGGCGTCATTCTGCATCTGTGGGGACGCTACGACAAAGCCGAAATTCATTACCACGAAAGCATCAAGATCAAACGCAGTGCGGGCGACAACGAAGGACTTGCCAGCTCGATGCACCAACTCGGTCTGCTCTATCAGGACTTGGGCGACTTCGAACGCGCGATGGACTACTACGCCAAAAGCATCGCCTATAACCGTACGCGCGGCTACACGCGCGGCATCGCCAACTCCGAACTCAATCTCGGTTTGATCTACGAAGAACTCGGACTTTACTCGAAAGCCGTCGAGAAATACCGCGATGCGTTCGATCTGTTCAAATCGCTCGCCAACCAACGCGGTATGGCGATGTCGCTTTCGCATACGGGCAAAGTGTATGCGGAAAAAAACTTGCACCGCGAAGCCATCAAATATTTTCTCGCGGCGAAAACGATTTTCGACCGCATCGGTTCACCTTACAGTCAAGTGGTGGTTAAAAATCTGGCCGCCATCGAACAGGCTCTCGGCGCGGATGAGTATCAAAAGTATACCGAAGAATCCCGCCGCACGGTCGTTCGCAAAAACGAATCCACATCTTAACGCACCTTCTTTCACACATCTCCCTTTAACAAAGGGGGATGTCAGCCGCTGCTGACAGAGGGTTCACTCATTCATCGCCGCTATGAAAAGTCTCGCCAGCCTTAACAAATACCTGCTTCGTTACAAGTCGCAACTCGTGTGGGGACTTGTATGGGTTGTTGCCACCAATCTTTGCGGCGTTTATGCGCCGCAGTTCGTCGGCGAAGCCATCGACGGAATGAAACGGTCGCTGGAGCAAAGCGGCTCGCTTGATATGAGTTTCATCTATTGGCATGCCGCAAAAATCATCATCTTCTCCGCGCTCAGCGGATTTTTTTTATTCCTCGTCCGCCAAACGATCATCGTCGTCTCGCGCCTGATCGAGTATGATTTGAAGAATGATTTTTACGCGCATCTCCAAAAACTGCCGCTCGAGTATTTCAAGCAAACCAGCACCGGCGACTTGATGTCGCGGGCGACAAACGACATGGGCAACGTCCGCAACTATCTCGGGCCGGGCATTATGTATTCGCTCAACACGCTCTTCCGCTTCATCTTCGTCATCGGCGCGATGGTGCAAATTTCTCCGGTGCTGACGCTGTGCGCGCTCTTGCCCGCGCCTCTTCTTAGCTACGCCGTCTACCGGCTCGGCAAAATTATTCACGACCGTTCGCAAAAACTTCAGGCCAAATACTCCGACATCACGACCAAGGTTCAGGAAAATCTTTCCGGTATCAGAATCGTCAAAGCCTACACGCGCGAGGAAAGCGAAGTGCGCGCGTTCAGTTTGCTCAACCGCGATTATTACGAACAGAATCTCTCGCTCGCCCGCGTGCAAGCCTTGTTCTTTCCGCTGATGTCGGGCTTGATCGGCATTTCGATTATGCTCGTGATTTGGGTTGGCGGCAACCAAGTGATCACGAAAGACATTACCATCGGACAGATCGCGCAGTTTCTGATTTACGTCGGCACGCTCGTTTGGCCGATGATTTCGATTGGCTGGGTAACGAATATCATTCAACGCGCGGCGTCATCACAGGCGCGGCTCGATGCGGTAATGAACTTGCAGCCGGAGATTATGGACAACGCCCACACCGATGAAAGCATCACTGATCTTAACGGTGAAATCACGTTTCGAAACGTGTCGTTTGCTTACGTGAGCAATCCTTCGCATCCCGTCTTGCACGATTTATCGATCACGATTCCGCAAGGCCAAAGGCTGGCGATTGTCGGCGCGACGGGCAGCGGCAAATCCACCTTCGTCAATCTCATTCCGAGACTCTTCGATACCACGAGCGGCGAGATTTTGATCGATGGCAAAAACATCAAAACGATTCCGCTCGATGTGTTGCGCCGAAGCATCGGCTTCGTGCCGCAAGACGGGTTTCTGTTTTCCGATTCACTTCGAAACAACATTGCCTTCGGCGTTGCGGATGCGAGTGATGAGGAAGTCGTCGCCGCCGCGAAAGCCGCCGCGATTTACGACGACATCTCGGGGTTTCCGCTTCAGTTCGAAACCATGATCGGTGAGCGCGGCATCACGCTTTCGGGCGGACAAAAACAGCGCACCTCGATTGCTCGCGCGCTGATTCGCAACCCGAAGATTCTCATTTTAGATGATTCACTTTCGGCGGTCGATACGAAAACTGAAGATGAAATCCTCTCGCACTTAGACCGGCTGATGCAAGGCCGCACGAGCATTCTCATCAGCCACCGGATTTCAAGCGTGAAGAATTGCGACCGCATCGTTGTTATAGAACAAGGCCGCATCGTCGAGCAAGGCACGCACGACGAACTCATCACCCGCGACGGCCACTACGCCGACCTCCATCGCAAGCAACTTTTAGAAGACGAACTTTCCGAGTTGCAATAATTTCAACCTTTGAAACCGCAGATCAAGATGGAAACCACCGAAGTTATTTCGCAGTACGAACAGGAAAGAGGAAAGCCGATGCCAAGTATCAACCATTCCTTCGTTCAAACACGGCTGATTATTGAAATCGCCCATCGTTACAACAAATTGTATTCTTCGTTTAGCGAATTGTCACTCTCGCTGCAGGGTAAAGGCGTAACGCCCGATATTTGCATCTATCCGAGAATGAAACCGGATTGGCAGCACGATGAAATCAAACTTACCGTGCCGCCTTTGGTAGCGATTGAGATTGCCTCGCCCTCACAAGGTTCGGAAGTGTTCGAAGAGAAAATGAAAATTTATTTCGATGCCGGTGTGAAATCATTTTGGCTTGTGCGTCCGATGGAAGAAATCATTACGATCTTCACACCGAATCAAAAGCCGCGCGTCTTTTCAAGCGGGATGCTCACCGATGCTGCGACCGGCCTCGAAATTTCCATCGACGAAATTTTTCAACGCTGATTCACTTTTCATTTCTTTCCGCAATGAACTCACTTCTCAAACACTCTCTCCTTTTCATGTCCATGCTGACGTTTGGGTGCGCCGCCGCGCAGTCCGTTCAAGCACCCGTTCGTCTTGGCAACAACGACACCGTTGTTTTCTTCGGCGATTCCATTACCGAACAGGGCGGCGGTGAGAACGGCTATGTTACCCTTTTCAAAACGGCGGTGCAGGCCAAACTGCCGGAAGTG
>JACMJS010000090.1 GCA_014380515.1 Chlorobiales bacterium | reverse complement strand
ATCAGTGAGGAATGGCGGCGCGGTAACAAGCGAGATCAGTTTCCACTTAGCCCGGGCGGGTGGGGACAGTTTTTGAAACATCGCGCGGCCAGCAAATGATTTTTCCCGGTGGCGCGCAAAAATCTAATGAAAGCGTTTGATAGCAATATCCCACAGTGTTTTATCGAGCGGCAGAACGAGCAACCAATGCTCCAAGAGCGCGAGCAGCGACATCATGCCGATCAGCACATAGCCGACTTTCTGCCACGCCGCCGTGCTTTCATGGACGCGGCGCAGTAGCCGATACGACACAATCGTGCAAACGGTAATCGAAATCGGGAAGAGCCAGTTCATCGACGCAATCGTCATGTACTGCGCTATCGCCGAAACCGGTTCGGGAATAAAATCGCGGTTGATGTTGGCCACGCCGAAAAAGACGTTGAGTTTCGTCGATTGGTGCATCAGCCAAAAAAGCAGAAACGTATAAAACCCGAATTTATTTTTCGCCCGCCACGAAAACACCGCAAGGCTCGTCGCCAAACCTAGCACCAAGAGTTCGTGATACAGGCTTTGATGCACAGCGCGGAAAAAGGTTTCCATCGACGGCCCGATGCTAAAGATCGGACGCAAAGGCGGCCCGACGATAAAGCCCGTGTAGAAACTCACTTCCACAAACGCCCATAAAAGCGATCCCGCCGTGAAAGTCAAATACGATGCGCGAACACTCGTTTCGTTTCGAAACCGGACGAGCATCCACAGCGCGAGCGATGCGAAGCCGAACGATGAAACAAAGAGCGCGGTGCGCAACGCCGGTTGAAAATTGAAGTAGATAATGAGGGCGGTCGAAAGCCACCAAAAGACGACCGTATAAACCGCGGGCAGCGTGTGCTGCGTGAGCGAAAGTTTGAAAAAGAGCGAGGCGACTTGCGAGAGCCGCTTGGGTTTCGTTGCGGCGTAAGGCTCCGCAGCCGTCAGCAACTCGTCCGTCAGTTGTTCTTGGACGCCGCTCGCTTCGGCGCGAAGTTGATCCCCAAGCGAGGGTTGCTCGCTACGCAATGATGACATTTCTTTCGAAGCACTGGCCATAACCCGTTTCTTTTTTCTGCGTTACTTTTTTCTTAAACCCCCGCAAGTGCAAGTGCACACACTAGCATTCCGGCTACCAAAAAATTTTGTGCGATGGCGTTGTACCATACATCGCGCGTGCGCGGCGATTCAATAAACCGCTGTTGCATGAACATTTGCGGCACGATAAACCAAAAAACAATGAGCGCGTTCGGCCACTTGCCGAGATAGAACATGTACGCAACCGCAAGGAGCTGTCCGAAGTCGATCACCACTGCGGCGATGATGGCCGCGCGCCTTTCGCCGTAAACAACGGGCAAAGTTCTGATGCCGACGCGCGTGTCACCCTCAATCGATTTAAAATCATTGACCGTCATCGTGCCCGTACTTGCAATGAAATAGCACATCGCAACGATCACCGATCCGAGCGTAATCTCGCCGCGATACGCCACTTCGCCCGAAAGCCACGGATAGACGAGATAGGAAAACGCGACGATGATATTGCCCGCCCAAAGCCGCTTCTTCAACTTGATCGGATTCGCACTGTAGAGATGCGCATTAATAATGCCCAAGATCGAGTGCACCACCACGAACTTGTTAATCAGAAACGCGACGCCGATGGAGAGCGTCGTCCAGACGGAAATCAAAATCGTGGCGCCTTTAAGCGTGATGTCTCCGGCGGGAATCGGACGGGTAGGTTCGTTGAGCGTGTCGAGGTCGCGGTCGAAGTAGTCGTTGAGCATTTGGCACGTGCCGGTCAGCAACGGGCCGGTGAGCAACATACCGAGCCAAAATTTTAAATCGCCGAGGTTCGTCCATGAAAAGTTTCCGCTTGCCACCGCGCCGCAAACGAAACTCCACATCACGGGCACCCACGTGATCGGCTTTAAAAACTTAACGAGCAGTTCAAGGCGTGAAACCTTGATTGCCGCCTCACCGCGCTCTTTGCGAATACCGGAAAGTCCGCCGATGCGATCTTCCAGCCTCGTCGGTGTAATCGCAGGCAGCCGTTTGACGTGTAGTGCGGCAGGCGATGTAGATTCATCGGAGAGTGAATCGCCGCGGGAATCAGCGGGTTCGTGCGGTACTTCTTGCATGGATACTTCAACCTTACAGCTTCAAAACTACAGGGACTGCAATCAAACTAACCAACCGGACGCGAAGTGCCAAGCCGCTTGCCATTGCAATGCGATTTGATGCCGACGTCTATTTGACGAGGTGTTTATAGTAATTACACAAATCGGTCAATTCGCATTCCTCACACTTCGGCGAAAGGGCTTTGCACGTATAACGGCCATGCAGAATGAGGTAATGATGAAAGTCGCTGACGATTTCGGACTTGAGATATTTCATCAATTGCCGCTCAACCTCGCGCACATTGTCCGCCTTCGCAAGTCCGATGCGGTTCGAGACGCGGAAGACGTGCGTGTCCACCGCCATCACGGGTTCGCCGAACGCATTGCTCATCACTACATGCGCGGTCTTGCGTCCGATGCCGGGCAAAGCGGTCAGTTCCGCCAGCGTTTCGGGTACGACGCCATTGTATTTTTCAACCAAAATTTTACACGTCTCGAAAATAAATTTCGCTTTGTTGTTGAAAAAGTTGATGGACTTGATGTAATCCTTCACTTCATCCAGCGAAAGTTTCGACATCCGTTTGGCGTCGGGATACTTTTTGAAGAGCGGTTCGGTAGCGATGTTCACTCGCTTGTCGGTGCACTGCGCGGCGAGCAGCGTGGCGATGAGGAGTTGAAACGGGGTTTTGTAGTGCAACTCGGTTTGCGGCGACGGATACTTCGCGCCCAACCGCACGGCCACTTGATTAAACTTTTCTTTCTTCGTCATCCGGCAAAACGGTTTGATGCAAAATAAGCGGGAGCGGTCAAAGTGCAACCGACTATAGCGGCAGGCGTGGCGACAGATATGGGAATTGCGGACGGCGGAAAAATAAAGGATGTTTGAACCGCTCGACAAATTTTTTTTACAAATCAATTTTTCAATCATGCGAATTGCCTGTTTGCTATGGATCGTCGCTTCGCCCGCACTGCTGGCGGCACAACCGTTGCCCGAAATTCGCGCCAAGCAATTTATCGCAGCATTGGCTGACGACGGTGCAAGGTCATTCATCGACAAAGAAACCTTGCGGCTTTCCGAACGACTTGAAATTCACTACACGGGTATAAAAGAAAAAGCCTTCGTCGCACACCGGCTCCCGGCGGAGATCAAAGCCTGTTTGCAAAATAAAAATTCAGCTTACACGATTCGTCTCTCGCCGCTCGGTGAAAATATAACTGAACTGAATTTGGACGTGCCCGGGCAAAACTACCGGCAAAAATTTCTGTTTAAAGATTCACTCTTCATTTCACCGCTGCTGTATCACACGGCTCGCTGGCACACCCGTGAAAGTACGCACTTTAAATTCTTCATCAGCGACACCGCAACTTTTCACAAAGACGCTGAAACCGAACTCGAGAATTTTTTGGGCGAAATGATGAACCGTTTGAAGTTCACAGACGATGACCGAAAAAAAATAGCGGCGGAAAAAATTCTTTACATCCTTTGCAAAGATGAAGCGGAAGTCCTGCGTCTCACCGGATTTCCGACGCGCGGCGTGGCCGATCTCTCGCTTGATGCCGTCGTTACTTCGCACGCTTGTCACACGCATGAACTTTCGCATTTGCTGATCAACTTCAAACTCCGGCAACTGCCGCTCTACACGCATCCATTTTTGCAGGAAGGCTTCGCCGTAGCTTTCGGCGGACGCGCGGGCTTCGTGCCCGCAGCCATCAAAGACGTCGGATATTTTCTGGAGAAATCGGGGACGGCGAACCACGCAAACTTTCTTCGCACGGATCGCTTCTATGAAGAAGACGCTTCGATCACTTATCCGCTCGCAGGACTTTACACCGAATTTCTTTTCGGCACGCTTGGCCTTGAGACTTACTTGAAATTCTATCTCGCTCATAGTGCTACGCGCCGCGAGGACTTACAGTCTATCGCTCAAAACGAATTGCCGGACAGCCTCGCATGGAAAAAAATCTTGCGGAATTATACGCCGCACCACGGCGTGAAATTCGGGTATATGCAAGCAGGAAAAGTGATCGGTCAAAATAGGCGGGGAAAAATTTCAGAGAGCGGTGAAGGTTACGCGGTTGAACTCAAAGACACATTGCTCATTTCAACTTCCGAAACGGCGGGTGGATACCGGAGCAACAAATTTGAAGAAATGTTTCGCGGCAAAACATATCACGGTGAAACGTATCTCATCATTGCAAATGCTTCCGAAGTGCGCGTCTATGATTTGCACACAGACTTGCTTGTCGCGGATTATCTCAAAGCCTTTGCCTTGCCGCCGAAGTCCGTGCCCAAGGATCAAGATCGCTACCGGTTTACCATCCGCAAAGATGTTTTGCCATCGCCGTTAAAAATCTTGCGGGTAGAATGATTTTACACGCTGGCTCTTTCCCAATCGTAGTAAAGCGTTTCCAAACGGTTGCAGATGCTTTTGTAGTCGAGCGAGATTTCTTTGGCTTTCACTTCGTTGCGGTAAAACTCCGGCTGCGACATCGTTGCTTCAAGCAACAACTTTTCTTTCTCCGCCTTCTCGATCTGCTTCTCCAACTCCGTTACCTTTTTCTTATCCGCCTTCGCCGTACCATTTGTACCGTTCGTACTGCCGTTCAACGCGGGCTTCGCATCGCCTTTCACTTTGACTTTGATGCCCGACGCATTTTCAGATTTTCCATTTGCTTTGGACGCCGCACTTGATTCGGAAAGTTCGCGCTCCGACTTTTCGGAAAACTCGGCATAAGTCATCTGGTAAAGCGATACTTCGCCCTTCTTAATCTCGATCACTTTATTGACGAGACTGTCTAAAAAATACCGGTCGTGGCTGACGAGCAGCATCGTGCCGTCGTAGTTGTCGAGCGACTCGATCAGCATTTCTTTCGACCGCATGTCCAAGTGGTTCGTCGGTTCGTCCATGATGAGCAGGTTCGACGCCATCAGCAGCATTCTTGCGAGAGCGACGCGCGATTTCTCGCCGCCGGAAAGTACGCCGATGCGTCGCTCAACCGTTTCACCGCTGAACAGAAAGCAACCCAAAATATCGCGTACCCTTTTGCGGGCTTCGGAATCAGGCGCTGCATCGAGCATTTCCTGCAGCATCGTTTTGTTCACATCCAAACTTTCGGCTTGCTGCTGGGCGTAGTAGTTGAGCGAGACGTTGTGCCCCAAAATCATATCGCCTGAAAAGTCCGTGCCGCCCGTCAGAATTTTACAGAGCGTCGATTTGCCCGCGCCGTTCGATCCGACAATCGCAATTTTATCGCCGCGCAGAATTTCAAGGTTGACTTCCTTCAACACTTGCTTCACGCTGCCATCGGGAAGCGTGTAAGATTTTGCGACGTCTTTGAGCGTCATCACGACTCTACCGCTCGGGATGGCCTTCGGGAAGGCAAATGAAATCTGCGACAAATCTTCTTCAGGCGTTTCCAAACCGGCTTCAAGTTTCTCCAACATCTTCAGGCGACTTTGTGCCTGCCGCGCTTTCGAAGCTTTGTAACGGAAGCGATCAACGAAGCCCTGCAAGTCCGACATTTTCTTTTTGTCGTTTTGATACCGCTGCATCGCCAGTTCATATCGCGCTTCTTTTTCCTTTTCGTAAAAAGTATAGTTGCCTTTGTATTCGGTCAGTTTTTGAAAACTGATTTCAAGCGTTTTGGTCGTGAGTTTGTCGAGGAAAAATTTATCGTGCGAGACGATGATGTACGAACCGTCGTAGCCGAGCAAATAATCTTCGAGCCAGTGGAGCGAATCGATATCCAAGTGGTTCGTCGGTTCATCGAGCATCAAAAGCGAATGCTTTTGCAAGAGCAACTTTGCGATGAGCAATCGCATCTGCCAACCGCCGGAAAATTCTTTCACTTTTTTGTGAAACTCGTGCGCGCCAAAACCGAGACCCGAAAGAATTTTTTCCGCTTCGGATTGCATCCGGTAACCGCCCTGTCTATCGAACGATTCGGTGGCGTCGGTGAAATCGTGAATGAGTTTATGGTACGCATCGCTCTCGTGTTCGGTCGCCGAGCCGAGCGCATGTTCCATCGCGTGAAGGTCTTGGGCGAGTTGAAACAGTTTTTCGTTGGCGCGCATCGCATAATCCAAGGCCGTGCGTTCAAGATCGCCCTCGAACGAAATTTCCTGCGGCAAGTATCCGATGGTGGTGGCGGAAGATTTTAAAAGTGCGGGCGTCGTTGATTCCGGCTGCGATGTGTTGAAGCGGCTGTTGATGAACCGCAAGAGCGTTGATTTACCCGCGCCGTTCAAGCCGACGAGACCCACGCGGTCGCTATCGCCGATGCGGAATGACGCTTCTTTCAGAAGGTCTTTTGTGCCGATGGAAAGATTGAGATTGCGTGCTTCTAACATGGAATCGTGTAGAAAATATTTGTGAGTGAAGAATCTCCGTTCAACACCGCCATTGTAGGGGCGACATAGAGCGTAAGCTCGCTAAACCGGGCTGTCGCCCCTACGAAGATGAATATTGTTGTATCGGAATGACTGACAAGATTAAACTTTCCGTTCGCTGATAAGCTCCAGCGGTGCGCTGAAACGGCGGAGCACATCTTTGTAGTAGGATGGGCGGGCGGTGCTTGAGACATAAAGCAAAACTTCGTAGTTCTGGAACGCCGCTTCGTCCCACTCTTTTAAGTCGGGATGAAAATTATATTTGACTTCGATCAGTTCCCCGCTTTTGGATTCGTATTTATTGTAGCGTCCGGTGTAGCGGCTCGTGTGCGGCTCGAAGCGGACGGAAAGAATGTCGGAGAGTTCCGCCGAGACTTCATCGATGGAACTGGCCGCGATGCCGAAGACGAGATAGGCTTCCATGTTTTTCAGGGCTGTTACAAATCAAAGTTTGGCCGCAAAGATACGATTTTCTTCACGGCTTTCTTCGCGGCCCGGCAGACTGCCGTCAGTGCAAGTCCTCATCCTTGCAATTCGGTGTCATGGCGAGAAGCTTTAGGCGACGAAGCAATTCGCAATGACAGCCGGGTGAAAGAGCGACTCTTAAGAGCGGTGCGATGATGCTGTATATTTGTCCGCAGCCCCACTGCCGAAAAACTATCGGTCTACAAAAAACCTTCGCCATGAAACGAAACCTCGTTATTCTCGGAACGGGCTTCGCCGCGTTCAGCCTCATCAAAAAAATCGATACCAAACACTACGATCTCACCGTCATCAGCCCTCGCAATCATTTTTTGTTCACGCCGCTCTTACCAAGTTCCACCGTCGGCACGGTCGAGTTCCGCAGCATTATCGAGCCGATCAGAACGGCGCGAGAAGGATTGACTTTTTTTCAGGCGATTGCTTCGAAGTTGGATACTGCAAACAAAACGGTGCAGTGCCGCAACGCCGTCAGCGACGAAGTATTCGACGTGAAGTACGATTGGCTGCTCATCACCGTCGGGGCGGCCAACAACACGTTCGGTATTGAAGGCGTGCGCGAGAACGCCATGTTTCTGAAGGAAGTCGCCGATGCGAGAAGCATTCGCACGAAGATCATCGATAACTTCGAACGCGCGGCCACGCCTGAAGTTTCGCAAGAGGAACGCTCGCGGCTGCTGCATTTCGTCATCGTCGGCGGCGGCCCGACGGGCGTGGAGTTTGCGGCGGAACTGGCGGACTTTTTGGAAGAGGAACTCGCCGAATCTTATCACGACTTGGTGAAGCAAGCCCGCATTACGCTCGTCGAAGCCTTGGGGCAAATTCTCAATTCATTCGATGCCGACCTTTCGAAATATGCGTCCGAAGTTTTTAAGCGTCGCAAAATTTCCGTCCTGACGAATACGCCGGTGAAGGAAGTGAAGCCGAAGTTGTTATGCCTTAAAGACGGTTCGGAAATTGCGTACGGCCTGCTCGTGTGGTCGACGGGCTACACCGCGACGGACTTTATCAAATCGTTGCCGTTCGAAAAAGATAAAGCGGGACGCATCTTGACGGACGGATATTTCCGCGTGCCGAACGAGGAAAATATTTTTGCGATGGGCGATTGTGCGAGGCCGGAAAGTAAAGCCTTTCCGCAGACCTCGCAAGTGGCGATGCAGGAAGGAAAATATCTCGGCAAACTATTCAACCGGATGATCAAAAAAAGAACGCCGGAAAACCTTGGCGAACCGTTCGAATACAATCATCTCGGAATGCTCGCATACATCGGCGATGAGAAAGCACTGGCTGATTTGCCCGTCGCCAAGTCGAGCGGTTTTGCGACGTGGATTTTCTGGCGCTCGGCCTACCTGACGCGGCTCGTCAGTCTGAAAAATAAAGTGCTCGTGCTTTTCGATTGGTGCAAAGCCGCACTCTTCGGACGCGACGTCAGCCGGTTTTAATCCCCCCAGCCCCCTTTGACAAGGGGGAGCGAAAAGAAAAGAGCAAGAAAGATTCGAGTGTATTTGTTTTTTATTCTCCTTTCTCTTTCTCGTTACCCTTCGCTCCCCCTTGTCAAAGGGGGCTGGGGGGATTCGACTATTTCAGTTTGCCTTTGTATTTCTCTTGGTAAGTTTTTCGGAACAAGTCGTAGCGCGGAATGGAGACGCCACGCACATAACCGCTGTTGGGGTTGTGCTCGATGTAATCTTGATGGTAGCCTTCGGCGCGGTAGAACGCATCAAGTTTTTTGATTTCGGAGATGATGGGATTTGTGAACAGACCGGATTTTGCGGCGGCGGCTTTAGCGTCATCAGCTAATTTTTTCTCAGCGTCGGTTTGATAAAATGCAATCGAGCGGTACGATGAACCGCGGTCAGGACCTTGCTGATCGGGCGTGGTCGGATCGTGCGAGGCGAAAAAAACGTTCAGCAGTTCTTTGTAAGAAATCACTTTCGGATCGTAGTAGACAAGCACCGCTTCGGCGTGGCCGGTCGTTTCAGTGTTAACGAGTTTGTATGTCGGATTGGCCGTCGTACCGCCCGCGTAGCCGGAGACGGCGGAATCAACGCCCGCAACGGCTTCGAAAATATGTTCCGAACACCAGAAGCAACCTTCGGCAAACGCCGCAATCGCTTTGCCTGCCGGCGGAGTGAGATTTACTTTGTAGGTATCGCTTTCTTTAGATGCCGTAGGCTGTGATTCACCTTGCGGCGCAGCTTGCTCCGACACGGTTTTTGACGGCGGTTGCGATTCGGATTTAGTGGCACACGCCAGAGCAAAACCGGAAACTAAAATGACGGCAATCCACACTTTCGAAAAAGTGTTTACGATGGTTTTCATATCTGAAAAAGGTTTGAGTTCGTGATACTTCAATTTGAAAATTTTTCCCCTTGCAATAACTTGATAAACTATAACAATATCATCACAGCCAATGAAACGCGTTTTATCGTTCGCCTTGTTTCTGACAATGGTTTTGACGTGCGGTGAAGTGCAGTCGCAAGAAGGCATCACCGGCACAGTGAGGCAGCACGAAAACTTTGCCTCAAAGTTCGTAGCCCCTAGAAACCTCAGCGTGTGGTTGCCGCCCGGTTATGATAAAGAAAGCTCGAAGTGGTATCCGGTGGTGTATATGCACGACGGTCAAAATTTATTCGATCCGAAAACCTCGTTCATCGGCGTCGATTGGGGCGTGGATGAAGCGATGACGAAACTGATTGCTGAAGGCGCGGCACCTGAAGCGATCATCGTCGGTATCTGGAACTCACCCGCGCGAACGCCGGAATACATGCCGCAGAAAGCCTTGGCGATGATGGACACGAGCAGCCCTGCAATGGCGTGGATTCGGCAACGCTTCGGCGGCGATGCGCCGCTGGCAGATAAGTATTTGAAATTTCTCACGGGCGAAGTGAAGCCATTTATCGATTCGGTGTACCGCACCCTGCGCGACCCTGCAAACACCAGCGTCATGGGATCAAGCATGGGCGGCCTTGTTTCGCTCTATGCGATCTGCGAATATCCCGAAGTGTTCGGCGGTGCCGGTTGCCTTTCTACACACTGGCCTGCGGGCGAGGGCATTGTGATTGATTATCTCAAAACACATTTGCCCGGCGCAGCCGCGCACAAAATTTATTTCGACTTCGGTACTGAAACGCTCGATAAGGAATATGAACCGTACCAGAATAAAGCCGACGCGATCATGCGCGCGGCGGGTTATACCCAAGGCAAAAACTGGATCACAAAAAAATTCGCGGGCGACGAACATTCCGAACGCGCGTGGCGCAATCGCGTGCATCTGCCGCTCACGTTTTTGCTGGCGAAGT
>JACMJS010000089.1 GCA_014380515.1 Chlorobiales bacterium | reverse complement strand
AGCACCGTCAGGGCGATTTTATAATTCTACAATAACTGTAAGAAAGCATCAGGATATTTTAATTACAGAATTAGGAATTGCTTTTGTAGAAGCGTGTCGCAAGCCGCCGCGCAAGAAACCGATGCGTGAGATTCGCATCTACGATTTGGGCGGAAGATTCGACGACATCGATATTCGCACGGAGGCATATGAGTAACCGCTTGGTCGATACAAATTTGCTACTCTACCGCGTGGATCAAAGATCAAAATATCACCAGAGCACCAAAGTTCTTCTGAACGACCCGAACCATGATCTTTTTACGACGTCAAAAAACATTTCAGAATTTATAGCTGTCGCAACTCGAAATTCGGGAAAGGGTGGCTTGGAATGGACGGTTGAAGAAGCTATTAACTCGCTGGAAGAATTATTGCAAGAACTCATCGTGCTCTATCCGTCGCCGGATACAACCGCTCGCTTCCGAAATTTGCTGTTGAAATACAAACCGACCAACAACGACGTGCACGACTATGAAATCGCAGCGATTGCTTTGGAGAATCGCATCGTTGAAATTGCGACGCATAACGCCACCGATTTCAAAAAAATTACGGAAATCATAGTGATCTCGATATGAAAAAGATTTCGACTTATACGCTCGGTTGCAAACTCAACTTCGCGGAGTCGTCGGCGATGGCTCAGGCGTTTTTGAAGCAGGGCTTTGAACTCGTGCCCTTCGGCGAGGCGTCGGATGTTACGCTGATCAACACGTGCAGTGTAACCGAGAACGCCAATCAGAAATGCCGTAACGTCGTGCGGCAAGCCTTGCGCAAGTCGCCGGAAAGTTTCGTCGCCGTGGTCGGGTGCTACGCGCAACTTGAACCGGAAGAACTCGCGTCGATTGAAGGCGTCGACGCCGTGCTGGGCGCGAAGGAAAAGTTTGAGATGTTTGATTTGCTTGACTTCAAAAAAACCGGCGATACCCGAATTCACGTCAGCGAGATTTCAACGGTAGAGACCTTCGGGATCGGGCACTCGATGCTGGGTGATTCGGCATCGCGGACGCAAACCCGCGCGTATCTCAAAGTGCAGGACGGTTGCGATTACACCTGTTCCTACTGCACGATTCCGCTTGCCCGCGGCACATCGCGTTCGCAGTCCGTCGAGAAAACGATTCTTGAAGCCCGATTGCTTATCGATGCCGGTTACAAAGAGATCGTGCTCACGGGCGTCAACATCGGCGACTACGGCGCGAAGGACGGCAGTACTTTTTCCGAGTTGCTCCGAGCGTTGGATCAACTCCCGATTCCGCGGCTGCGCATCAGTTCCATCGAACCCAACTTGCTGACGGGCGAAATGATTGATTTCATCGCGGCATCGAAACGCATTGTGCCGCACTTTCACTTGCCCATGCAAAGCGGCTCGGACGCAGTGCTGCGGGCGATGCGCCGCCGCTACACAACCGATCTTTACCGCGAGCGTTGCGAGGAAGTCATCTCGAAACTGCCGGACTGCTGCATCGGCGGCGACGTCATCGTCGGCTTTCCGGATGAAACGGACGAGCACTTTGAAGAAACGGTAAAGTTCATCGAAGATTTACCGCTCGCTTATTTGCACGTCTTTACTTTCTCCGAACGCCGCGACACATACGCCGCAGAACAACTTGCCTCGAAAGCATGGATGCCTACCAACGGCAAAACGAAATCGCACCGCAGCAACGTGTTGCACTTGCTTTCCGAAAAAAAGAAACGTGCTTTTTATGAACGCTTTACCGGACGGGAACTTGAAGTGCTCTTCGAAAATGAATTTTCGGATGACCGTGAAATGAATGCGGAAACCTCCGAGAAACTTTACTGCTACGGCCACACGGCCAACTATTTGCGCGTCGGCGTAGCCATTGCATCAAAAGAAACGGCACAGGCAGACTTGGCGAGAACATTCCGGCGCGTGCGATTGACCGGCGTGGATTCATCACTCAACATGACGGGAGAACTTGTTTGATGCAACGCATTTTTTTCATGCTCTCCCTATTGCTTGCAGCAACGGCTTGTTCTGCACCGCCGCGCGAAGACCGTGTTGCGACCGCCCGGACGGAAAAAGATTCCGTGCTACGGGCGATGTTTAAAGCGAAAAAAATTTCTTATCCGCCGTCGTCTCTTTTCTTTCGCGTGTTCAAGTCGGAAGGTGATTTCGAAGTATGGGTGCGGCCAAAGGCACAGGGATCATATCACTTGCTGAAGACGTATAAAATTTGCGCGCAGTCCGGCGAACCGGGTCCCAAGCGGCAAGAGGGCGATTTGCAAGTGCCGGAAGGCTTTTACATCGTCAATGATTTTAATCCGCAAAGTCAGTTCTATCTTTCGATGGGCATCAACTATCCGAACGCCTCGGATAGAGTTTTAGGCGTGAAAGGAAAACTTGGCAGCGCGATCTACATTCACGGCGACTGTGTTACCCTCGGCTGTATGCCGCTCACCGACGACGCGATCAAGGAAGTTTATTGGCTTGCGTGGCAAGTTCATCAGAAAGAACAAGCAAAAATTCCTGTGCACATTTTCCCCGCGCGGCTGGATGCAAAAAAATTTGCGGCCTTGAAGAAAACATTTTCATCGAACCCGCCGCTCGTTTCATTTTGGGAAAATCTCAAAGAAGGTTACGACATGTTTGAAACAGCGTCGCAGTTGTTCACAGTCAGCGTAGATAAAAGCGGCAAATACCTGTTCGAATAAACGATCATTGTCCATCAACGATGTTGCTGTTACTCACCGCGCCCGAAGCGATGTATCATTAATCCAAAAACCGGATTTGACAAAGCAGACAACGGCCTTACAATCAAGCAAAAACGCTAACACCAACCGATATGAAAAACGCAAAAGGATTCACGACGAAATCGATTCACCACGCGCAGCAGGCCGATGAAAAAACGGGCGCGGTTGTGCCGATGCTCTCGCTCGCCACGACCTATAAGCAAGACGGTATCAACGAACCGCGCGGCGGCTTCGAATACTCCCGTGCTCAAAACCCGACGCGGCAGCAGTTGGAAGCGGTACTCGCCGGTTTGGAAAATGCCGCTTACTGCAATGCGTTCAGTTCGGGACTAGCCGCCCTTGCAGGCGTGATGAGCCTCTTTGAACCGGGCGATCACATCGTTGCGGGACATGATCTCTACGGCGGTACGGTAAGATATTTCAATCAAGTGATGAGCAAATACGGCCTCACTTTTTCATACATCGACACGACCGATGTAGCGCTTGTCGAAGCCGCCATCACGCCGAAGACAAAACTTATCTATCTCGAATCACCGACGAATCCGATGCTGTCGCTGACGGATATTGAGGCCGTTGCGCGATTGGCAAAGCAAAAGAATATCAAGGTTGCGGTTGATAATACTTTTATGAGTCCGTATCTCCAGAACCCGCTGAACTTAGGTGCGGACATCGTGCTGCACAGTTCGACGAAGTATCTCGGCGGCCACAGTGATATTGTGGGCGGCGCGGTGATGACGCAAGACAAAGCGACGTTCGATAAACTCTTCTTCAATCAAAAGGCCGTTGGCGCGGTGCCGGCGCCGTTTGATTGCTGGCTGCTCATGCGTTCGGTCAAAACGCTTTCGCTGCGGATGGAGCGGCACTGCGAAAATGCGATGGCGGTCGCGGAATTTTTGGACGCGAGCCGCACGGGTGATGCGGTTGAAAAAGTATATTACCCGGGTCTTGCCTCGCACCCGCAGCATGAACTGGCTGGGCGTCAGGCGAAAGGCTTCGGCGGGATTGTAACCATTGATTTAGGATCGCGCGCCAGTGTGGCGGAGTTCATCAAGCACTTGGAAATTTTTACCTTCGCGGAAAGTTTGGGCTGCGTCGAAAGTTTGGCGTGCTATCCGTGGGAGATGACGCACGCCGCCGTGCCGGTTGAACAGCGGCGCAAACTCGGTTTGACCGAAGGCGTTGTCCGGCTCTCAATCGGCATCGAGGAAAAAGAGGATTTGATTGCGGAACTTGAACACGCGATTTCATTCGTTGCGGCGAAAACGGCAAGTGTGAGTGCATCATAAAACGGAGTGGAGAACAATGGAAAGCAACGGAAGAATTGAGGAATTGCTCAGTTTAATTTTGGATGAGCAGCGCGGTATGCGGCGCGAGATGAAAGAACTAAATGAGCGAACCGGCAAAGTCGAGGCGGCGGTTGACCGCTTGCAACTCGAACAATACAAGACGAACGCGCTGCTTACGCAGCACAACCGCGACCTCGTGCGGATTGCGGACATTTTGCAAGAAGACACGCCCCAGTTCGGTCAAGCGATTGAGTTTGAAGTTTTGAACGCGACCGAAAAAGGTCAGCGTGTCTTGATCAAAAAACCTTAACAAAATTATGGACGAGCAAACTCCGTTACAGCAACAGATTCAAATCAACATCGAGTTGGATGATAAAATGGCGGAGGGCACTTACGCCAACCTCGCCATCATCAATCACTCGCCCGCTGAATTCGTGATTGATTTCACGCGGCTTCTACCGGGCGTGCAGAAAGCGAAAGTCAATGCGCGGATTGTGATGACGCCCCAGCATGCCAAGATGCTCCTTCAAGCATTGGGCGAAAACATCGGCCTTTATGAATCGACGCACGGCGCGATTAAAATCGTCGGTATGCAGACGGGCAATCAGATGGGCTTTCACGCGGGCGGCGGAAAAAATTTATCCTGAGCGTTTCTTCCTGCGTCCGCTGTTGCAATTCACCCGCTTGAGCCTTACGTTTTGAAGCAAACCGAAGCAAACCAATTTCCTGCCGCCGTCGCTATACTTCTCTTGCCGCACTGTCTCGTAAAGCAGCATCCTATATCACTTATACAATTGTTTTTTATGTTGAGCACGACCCGCCCGAACGTTACCACCGCACTCACGTCCGATCTACCGCTTCAGAATGTTGAACTGGAGTTTCACCTGCGCCGCGCCGCACGGGAAAAATTTCAGTTCGATGAAAAACTGTTCACCCTGCGCGGCGACCTCGTTTTTCAGAATCAGCGAGCCGCCCAAGAGTTCGCGCTGAAGATCAATCAATCGCGTGCAAAAAAAATAGAATCGCAACTCTTTGCAACCGGCGAAGTCGCCGCAGAGGAAATCGACACCCGGCAGATCACTCCGGCGGAACTCAATGCGATGGGCTTGTTCCATGAAGTGTTGCACTTCGTCATCGGCGCATACCGGCAGGAACTCAATCCGCGGGTTTTTCAAAAGTGCGAAGCGTGGCTCGGTGAAAATTTCACACCGGCGGAGATAGCTGCCTTCTTGGAAAACGCCACCGACGTCTTCCCGTCAACGCCCGTCTATCGCGGTGAGACGGGCATCAAGGAATATCTTTCGTCGCAAACGGATGGCACGCCGAACGCGCATATCGTCTTGGAAGAATTGATTTTGATATGGCTCGAAAATCAAAACCCTGCGTTCAGACCCATCACGGAATTGATTAGCGATGCCGAATTGAAGCGGAGTCCGATTTACAGCGGCGTGATGCGAAGCATCGAAGCCTTTTTCAAAACACAGCCGGTTTACGGTCCCGACGGCGAATCGCTTTTCGACATGCTGCGTGCGCCCGCACTCGAATCGCCGGAAAGCATCGGCGAGCAATTGGCTTTTATTCTCACGCGGTGGCGGGACTTACTTGCCCGCTCGCCGCTCCTCGCACCGCTCGTCGAAGAACTGATGTCGAAGGTGCTGACCGGCACGGACTTTCTCAAAGAAGAAGGCCGCTATTTCGAAACGCTGAAGGCCGTGCAGCAAAACGCGATGAAGCAACTGGCCGATGCCGACCGCGCCAAACTTGCCGAAGTGCGGCCATGGAATTTCGCCGGGGGCGATCCCGCGGAAAAAGAAGTTCAGTTGGTCGATTTCAAAGGACTTATTTACGATGAACCCGAACAGTTCAGTGCCGACCGCAACTGGATGCCGCGCGTGATTCTGATGGCGAAAAGTACGTTCGTCTGGCTCGATCAACTCTCGAAGCAGTACGGGCAGTGGATTCAGCGATTGGATGAAATTCCCGATAGCGAGTTGGATACGCTCGCGGCTCGCGGCTTTACCGGCCTGTGGCTCATCGGACTTTGGCAACGCAGCCATGCTTCGGAGCGGATTAAAAAAATCAACGGCAACCCGGAAGCGGTTGCATCGGCGTATTCATTGACGGGCTACAGCATTGCGACGGAACTCGGCGGCGAAGAGGCGTATAAAAATTTGCGCGACCGTTGCAAGCAGCGCGGCATCCGGCTCGCCAGCGATATGGTGCCGAATCACTTCGGCATTGATTCTGATTGGGTGATCGATCATCCCGAACGGTTCGTCGGCGCACCTGAGCCACCGTATCCGAACTACACTTTCAACGGCCCCGACCTTTCGGATAACGACCGCATCGGTATTTTTATCGAAGACGGCTACTGGCGCAAAACCGATGCCGCCGTCGTCTTCAAGCGTGTGGACAGACAAACGGGCCATGCGACTTACATCTACCACGGTAATGATGGTACGGGTTTGCCGTGGAACGACACCGCACAGCTGGATTACTTGAAATCGGAAGTGCGCGAAGCGGTGATGCAAACGATTTTGGAAGTGGCGCATAAGTTTCAAATCATCCGCTTCGATGCGGCGATGACTTTGGCGAAAAAACATTTTCAGCGGCTTTGGTATCCGCAGCCGGGTACGGGTGGCGACATTGCCTCGCGCACGGCGTACGCAATGTCGCGCGAGGAATTTGACAGTGTGTTTCCGCTTGAGTTCTGGCGCGAGGTCGTCGACCGTGTTGCCGTTGAAGTGCCCGACACCCTGTTGCTCGCCGAAGCTTTTTGGATGATGGAAGCCTACTTCGTCCGCACGCTTGGAATGCACCGCGTTTACAACAGCGCGTTTATGCATATGATGAAGAAGGAAGACAACGCCGGTTATCGCACCTACCTCAAAGATATTCTCGCGTTCAACCCGCAGATTCTGAAGCGGTATGTGAACTTCATGAACAATCCCGATGAAGAAACCGCCGTCAATCAGTTCGGCAGGGACGGCAAATACTTCGGCGTGTGCATCGTGCTGATCACGATGCCCGGCCTGCCGATGTTCGGGCACGGACAAATCGAAGGCTTCGCGGAAAAGTATGGCATGGAATACAAGCGCGCCTACATCGGCGAATCGCCCGACGCGCATTTGATTCACCGCCACGAGCGCGAGATTTTTCCGCTGCTCAAAAAACGCGCGATCTTTTCGGACGTCGAAAATTTTTTACTTTACGATTTCACGCTGGAGAGCGGCGAGACGGACGAAAACGTCTTTGCGTACAGCAACCGCGCGGGCGACGAACGCTCGCTCGTCGTCTACCACAACCGCTACGGCGAAACGCGCGGGCGTCTGCGAAACTCGGTGTGGTTCATGGACGATTACGGCAACATGACCGACCGCGTGCTGGGGCAAGGTCTCTTCATCGGTTCTACAAACGACCGCTACGTGATCTTCCGCGACAGTATCAGCGGCCTTGAGTACATCCACGCCGCGCAGCAACTTTGGGAAACCGGCTTATCGCTTTCGCTCGGCGCGTATCAATACCATGTCTTTTTAAACATTAGGGAAGTCGACTCATCGGCTGATCGCCCGTATCAAAAACTTGCAACCATGCTCAACGGCAGAGGCGTAACTTCTATCGATGAATCACTACTCGAAATAACTTACGAGCCGGTTTATTATCCGTACCGCGAGGCGGTTAACCAAGGAAGCCTGCGCTATTTGCTCAATCATAAAACCGGCGACAACAGCCAAAGTGCGGCTTCTGAAACGGCGGAAGCGGAAGCCGCTTTTGCGAAGAAATCTCAAAGCATCGCCGAAGCCGTGCGCACGCTCGCGGGCGGCACGACGTCCATCGAAAAATTCGTACGAGCACGCAGCAAGGAATTTTCGGCGTTGCTATCGATACAAAAAGACAAGTCGCTCTCCGGCTTGATGCAGTTCGCGTTGCCGCCGGGTACGGATGAATCGCTCTACGGATGGCGCGTCATGCTTATTTATTTATTCTCGCACCGGCTCGGCGACCTCACCACCGATACGGCTTCGCGCAATTGTTTCCGCGAGTGGAATCTGCGGCGCGTCGTTCATCGCACCCTGCTCGATTCCGGTATCGGTCAGGAGGCTGCACAGCGCGACGCCTTGCTGCTCGAAATTTTGATTACCGTCGATCAGATGAGCGGCTTGATCAATGAACCGCTCGGCGATAAACTGGCGCGGTTGCTCGATTGGGAACAAGCCCGCACTTACATCGGCGCGAATTGGCACGAAGGCGTGTTGTGGTTCAGCAAGGAAAAGTTGGAGGAACTCATCGCGTTCGTGCTCGTCGCCGCGACGCTCAAAGATGCGTCCGATACCGCGGAAGCCTATCCGCCCGACAAGATCGATACGTTGATGAAAGCCGTGAGCGCATCGGAATTTCAATTGGAAAAACTTAAAACGTTACTCGCGCCGCCGGAGTCCAACGAAGCCGAATCGGGCGACGCGAGCGATGGCATTCTCCGGGACGTGAGCAAGACGACACCGGCAGTCAAGTTATCATCGCCGCGGCCACTTGTAAAAGCCGTCTTCGATACGCCTGCGAAAGCCACACCGCGTGAGACGCCGGGCAAATCGGCGAGCGCGAAAAAGAATTTGCCTTCCGCCGAAACTGATGTTGAAGTCAAAGCACCGGCGAAACGCGCGGGCGGCGGTAGTGCCGCCGGTACGAAGGCGGTGAAAATGAACGGTGTCGCTTCCGCCAAAAAAACGGTTCAGCCCGCCGCGGTATCCAAAACATCAACGCCCTCGAAACGGACATCCGCATCGAAGTCTGCAACGCCGTCGAAGTCTGCGATACCGGCGAAGTCCGCGACGCCACCCAAGCCTTCGCCGCCAAAATCCGCAACGGCACTGAAAGCGGCAGCAGCTCCGAAACCGTTGCCCAAGGTCGTCAGCGGGAAAACGGCGAGCGGTAAAAGTGCAGTGAAGCCGAAAGCCACCGCGAAGCCGAAAGCCTCATCGAAGCCGAAAGCCGCCGCGAAACCAACACCCGCACCGAAGCGGCGGAAATAAAAAGCCCCGCAGGTTTTTGCTGCGAGGCCTGTTACAGTGCTTCCGACCGTGCTCTCATTTAACCGCCCTCGCGGGCTTTTGCAATGGCCGAGAGCCACGTTCTTCCGCACCTTCACACTTATCCGCCTGTGGGGGCGAGGCGGCACATCTAAAAAATCAGAATTACTCGCTGAACTTGTAGGGAATTGTAACCGTCTGCAATTCCTGCACGCTCACGCGGGAGAAAGTGAATCGCTTGATTTTTTCGATCAGGCGGCGTTCGAACGCTTCGTCCTTGACCGATGAACTCACCACGCTCGCATTCATCACGCCGCCGTCGGGACGGATCATCAACTTCACAGAGACTGTGCCTTCCAATTCAGACTTATGTTGTTTGGCCATGATGTAGCAATCGAGCACGGCCTTTTCGTATTTGCGAATCACCGCCGCGATGTCATCCGCCGTGCGCGTTTCGCCGCCAATTTTCATGCCGCGAATTCCTTCACGCAGGTTCAGCGTACCGCTGCGGGCAGCGACATTCAATCCTTTCGCGCCTGATTCGCCCAAGCCCTCGGTGCCTTCCGTGCCCGTGCCGACGTTTTTTCCGTCGCCAAGTTTGCCCTCGCCATCGCCGAACGCCGTCGATGCAAGCGGCTTCTGACCCAAATTCATTGAGTTGCCGAGAGCATCCAAGTTGCCGCCTTGTCCGGCAACGGCGAGAACGGATGTGTTGGTTGCGCCTGCGGTCGGTGTGGGAATGAAGGATTCACCGAGCAAGCCTTCCGAGAGCGCACTGGCGATACCTCTGGCGGTTTCCGCACCGGCGATGGCGGCGATGGCATGGCTTGCTTCCGAGTTGCTTGCAAACTCCTTACCGGTGGTTGAGCCTTTGCTCCCGTTGCCCCCGTTGCTTTTACCGTTGCCGGTTTCCGCGTCGGGTTTAGGCGGCACGGGAATCGGTTCGGCGCCGAAGTGCACGCCGAATTGTCCGGTGATGGGTTCTTCGATCCAAATCATCGGTGCGATGAAATACAGCGCGATGGCAAGGGCGTATAAAAGTGTGCCTGCGCCCAATCCCCAAAGCATACGTTTGCTGTAATCATTGCGCGTCTTAAATGCGAAAGGCACATAGCGAATATCCAGTTGAGCGGTACTCGTTTTCATAATCGTCTCCGTTGAAAAGTGGTTGAGATGCGTTGAAAAAATGAAGTTCGGATTTGTGTCAATTCATGTCCTCAAAATACGGGCGGCGCGTCAGGGCAGGCGTTAAAGCGGGCGTTAAGACGGGGCGATGGGGCGTTAAGGAAAGCGTTACGGGCGAAAGAATTTCCGCTTCAATAGCGTGGGACTTGGAAGCAGATGCGGGACACTAGAAGCAGCACGGCGGAAATGACGGGAGCATATCGGATAGGAAATCTGTTGGTCTACAAATTTTTTCATCGCAAAAGGTCTGGCATTTGCGGAGCGTTTTATCTATACTTCCCGTTGCCGATATGATTTTATTTTCAACTGCCTGCCCGAAAGCAAAATGTCCGAAGGAAAAAAGTTTATGTCACACACACCGACCCCAAACGCATCACAGAAAAAATTCATTGCCAAACGCTTCTCGGCGAAACGCCTCGCTGTTGTTGCCGTCTTTATCGTGCTCATCAGCGGCACGGTGCTTTCCAGCGTCGGTTTCGTCGCGCAGCCGGAATCGTTTTTCGAAGTAACGAAAAACATCGAACTCTTAGGCCGCATCTACCGCGAGGTCTCGCAGAACTACGTCGATGAACTTTCGGTAACGAACTTCATGCGCGCCGGGATTGACGGAATGCTTTCTACGCTCGATCCCTACACCGTCTTCATGGACGAAGAACAATCGGACGATATTGATCAACTCACCACCGGCAAATACGCGGGCATCGGCATCAGCCTGAGCGCGCGCGAGGGCGATGCGATTGTAACTTCCGTAAACGAAGGTTACTCCGCAGCCAAAGCCGGAATGAGGGTGGGCGATAAAATTATCAAGATTGATGGCAAGGAAACGCGCGGCAAAACGACGACTTACGTTCGCGGGCTTATCAAGGGCGAACCGAAGACGGAAGTGAAACTTACCATCGAGCGTGAAGGCGAACGCGAACCGTTGGAATTCAATCTCGTCAGGCTTGAAATCATTCTTAAAAATATCACCTACGCGAATCTGATTGACGACAGCGGCGTCGGCTATGTGGATATTCAGCGGTTCAGCCTGCGCGTTTCCGAAGACCTCGGTTCATCGTTGCGGACGTTGCAAGATTCAGCCAAAGCGCGAGGCGTGAAACTTCAAGGCGTTGTGCTCGATCTGCGCGACGATCCGGGCGGATTGCTGGACGTGGCCGTCAATGTAACCGACAAGTTCGTTGAGAAAGGCAGCACGGTGGTAACGACGCGCGGACGCGATTCCTCGCGCGTGCGCAGCTACATCTCGCAGCAAGTGCCCGTGATGAAAGACGTGCCGATGGCCGTGCTCATCAACGGCGGCAGTGCGTCGGCTTCCGAGATCGTCGCCGGTGCGATTCAAGATTTGGATCGCGGCGTCATCGTCGGTACGCGCTCGTTCGGTAAGGGTTTGGTGCAAACCGTTACGCGATTGCCTTACAACACCTCGCTCAAAATCACGACGGCCAAGTATTACACGCCGTCGGGACGGCTCATTCAGGAAGTGAACTACTTCGACCGCAACAAGCGCGAAGGCAAGCGCGATGTTTTTTCCGTCATGCCCGATACGATGCACAAAGCCTTCAAGACGAAAAACGGACGCACGGTTTATGACGGCGGCGGCATCACCCCGGATGTGATCATCGGCGACCGCGACCTCACCGCGCTCGAGGAAGAACTCTACCGCAAATCTTTTTATTTCAAGTTCGCCACCCGCTACCAATCGCGCAACCCGAAACTGGCAGGCGTTTTCAAAGCGGACGATAAATTATTTGCGGAGTTCAAAGCGTATCTCGCCGAACAAAAATTTGAATACAAATCAGAGGCCGAAAAGCAGTTGGATGCACTCAGCGAAACGGTAACGAAAAACAGTTATGCCGATGCGGTTGCAAGCGACATCAAGCGGCTGCAAGTCTCGGTGCGGACGGAGAAAGACAAAGATTTGGAACGGCAAAAAGACCGCATCCTCAACGACCTCGAACAGGAAATCGTCTCGCGTTACGGCGGCGATTCGGCGCGGCTGCGGGCAAGTTTCAAGCTTGACGATCAAGTGCGCGAGGCCGTTGCAATCTTGAAAGATCAGAAGCGATATGAGAAGTTGCTCGCAGCGGGCACGGAAGTCGGCGACGGTAAAGTGATCAAGAAGGAAGTGAAGAAGAAAAAAAAATAAAAGTCTCTTGAGTTTCGTGAAGCCGCGTCCGGTGCGGCGATACGGCACTCAATAAATTGTAGGGGCGGAGTTTCTCCGCCCTTTGTATTTACTTTTCTTTTGTCATTCCCCATTCCTGCGTAGGCGGGAATCCAGTGCGTTTGCGCAGAAGATAGATTCCCGCTTTCGCGGGAATGACAGGTAAAGAATGCGATAACAGGTAAAGATGATCATCACAAAAATCGAGTATCAAAAAAACGACCGCGACCGCATCTCCATCTTCATCGACGGTGAATTTGCGTTCGGCGTCTCGGAAGAATTGCTCTTGAAGTTTGCGTTGAAGAAAGGCCAAGAAGTGGAGCCGGAGCAAGTGAAGGCGTGGATGGCGGAGAAAGAATACTTCGAAGCAAAAACGTCGGCACTCAACTATCTTTCGATGCGCGTGCACAGCACGAAGGAATTAAAAGACAAGCTGAAGAAGAAAGGTTTCGGCTTGGATGCCATCAGCCGTGTGCTCGTGCGGCTTGAAGAACTTGGTCTCACCGACGACAAGCGGTTCGCCGAGGTGCTGCTACGCGATAAACTTCGCAAGCCCATCGGCAAGCGGCGGTTGCAACAGGAACTTTACAAGAAAGGCATCAAGCGCGATATGGCTTCGGAGGTCATGGAAGCCACCGATCTCAACGCCGACGCCCTTTGCCAAACCGCCGCCGAGCGAAAACTGCGTTCGCTACAGAAAGAACCCGACAAACAAAAAGCCAAACGCAAGTTGATCGATTTCCTGATGCGGCGCGGCTTCGAGTGGGAAGTGATTCGTCCGGTCGTCGAAAAACTTTTCAACTAGCGCATTGCTTTTCGGCCACCCGCAAACTGCGGACGTTTTTATGCAGAGACTTTGAACCAAAACGAATACGGATATGGAAAAAAAACTGCTCGCGCTTCTGCTTTATACTGCCGCAACTTTTTTTACGCCGCACCTCTTGGCTCAATCGCTCGACCGCAGTGCTCTGCCGAAAGATTATTTTTCACTCATCCCGTCCGAACGCCTGCACGAAAGTTTGGACTCCGCCGTGTTTCTTTTGGAAACCGTTCATCCTAACTGCTACGCCACTACGCCGAAAGCCGCGTTCCAGCAGAGCGTTTCGGATGTACGGTCGATGCTTACCAAGCCGTTGACGAGACAACAATTTGCGGCCTTGCTCACGCCGCTTGTCGCCGGCCTCAACTGCGGGCACACTTTTATTTATTACCGTTCTGATTTCGCGGCCTATCGCGACGGCGGAGGTCGGTTGTTTCCGTTTGATGTTGATGTGCTGGACAATCGCCTGTTCATCAAACGAAACTATTCAGATAACTCGCAACTCGCGTCCGGCTTGGAGATTAGTGCCATCAACGGTATCACGGCAAAAAAAATCATCAATGACCTGACGCGAAACCAAAGCGATGAACTCGCCGTGCGCAAAACCGTTTCCGCTGCCACAACTTTCCGTCGGGAAGTGTTTAACACATATCAGTGGGGTGCGGTGTTCACCCTCAATGTGAAAAAATATAACGAGGCTCAAACCATGACTTACAGTGTGAGCGGGGTTACAAACGCGCGGTTGTCGGAAAGAAAAAAACAATTGGACAGCCTCGAGTCGTCGAAAATTTATTCATACAAAGAATTGCCGAACCGCATCGGCTACTTGGAAATTAACGGCATGGTCAGTCCCGACAACCGCCCCGCGTTTCTCACCTTTCTAAAAGAATCTTTCGGGCAAATGAAATCGCGTGGCATTCAATCGCTTATCATTGATGTTCGGAAAAACGCGGGCGGCGACAGTCAAACTGGCGACTGCCTGATTGATTATCTCACTGATAAACCGTGGACGCAGTTCGGCAAATCTGAAGTCTATGCGTGCGACTATGTGAAGCGCGAGTACGGTAAAGAAAAATACACCGCCTACTTCGGTCCCGATGCGTGGCTCGCTCCCGATGATTCGATGATCGTCTATGACCATCAACCCGAAGACGATGTAAAGCCAAACATCAACCCGATTCGCTTCAACGGAAAAAAGTATCTGCTCGTCAGCCCGTTCACATTTTCGAGCGCTTATTCATTCACGACCGCGCTCAAAGCCTATCACATCGCAACGCTCGTTGGGCAAGAGGCGGGCGGGGCTTACGGCGGTTATGGTCAATGTTACATAACCAAACTCCTGAACGCAGACATCGAACTTTGGATTGCGACGAAACGGTTCTTCCCGCCTTTCATCGCCGGACAAATCGCAGGCAAAGCCCTGATGCCCGATTATTACGTGCCACAAACCGTTGATGACTTAATGCAAAACAAAGATGCAACGCTGGATTTCGCACTGCGCTTGATTGCGAAGGAAGGAAAATAAAACCGGAGAGGGTTGTCCAACGCAAGCGATATGCGGTCGATGCACAATCGTTGCGGCATCAATACACCGTGCGGTCAATCGTGCCGCTCAGCTTACGAAACGGATAACTCAGCAAGAGCCAGTTTGATCGCCAGCGTGAGATTGCGGAAATGTAGTGGCCGTTCTTGCCGTCGCTCCAGTTGCTGGCGAGTTTGACGGCGAGATGCGCGGCCACTTGCGGCGACTGCCCGAAAATATCCTGAATGATTTCGAACGAGGCTTTGCGCTTGCCCATGCCTGCGGTCTGTTCGTCGGAGGCGGTCATTGCGGTTCGGACAAGGCCGGGGTTCAACAGCAAAATCTCGAGGCCGGAGTTTTTGTATTCATCGGCGAGCGCAAATGTCAGGCGGCGAATCGCAGCCTTCGATGCGCCGTAGCCGCTGATGTTCGCCGTGTTATCAAACTTCGCGGTGCCGCTGCCCGCGCCCGCCAAGTTGATAATTTTTCCGCTGCGCCGTTCAAGAAAATACGGCAACACCGCACGGCAACCGTGATACGTGCCTTTGATGTTCGTCTCGATGGGTGCGTACCACGCCTCGACCGGCGTATCGATGATGCGGCCAAACGGTTCAGCCGCGCCCGCATTATTGATCCACACGTCTATTTTTCCGAAACGCTTGAGGCTCTGCTCGAACAATTTTGTAACCGAATCATAACTGGAGACGTCGCAGGCAAATCCTGCAATGTTTGGAGAAGCAAGTTCCGCTACAGCCTTATCCAGCGTGGCTTGATAGCGGGCGGAAAGAACAACTTTCGCGCCTTCGCCGAGAAACTGCTTTGCTATCGCTTTGCCGATACCGCGGCTCGCGCCTGTAATGACGGCGACTTTACCGTCTAATTTTCCCATCGTTGGCCACCCCGTTAAATACAATTTTAGTGATGTACTCCGTGGGCGGATGTATCCAGTTGTACCTTGGGCACGACTTCTTCCGGCGGCTTACCCATCGTTTCAAGTTCGAAGCGAGCGGACATGGCAAGTTCATGCGCGGGATATTGCGAGAGAAACGTTTGATATACTTCTTTGGCCTTCACGGAATCCTGAAGATCGTTGTTGTAAATAAATCCGGTGAGGAACAGGGCGAGAGGCGCGTCTTTGTGCGATGGAAATTTTTCGCGCATCACGGCAAAGCGTTCAATCGCCTGCTGCAACTGCTGTGCGGATGTCAGGGCTTTGGCGGATTGAAACACTGCATCACCCGCGAGTGATGACGCCGGATACGATTCATAAACTTTGTAAAACAAGGTTGCGGCCTGCTGATGTGCGGCGGGCGTCAGCGCGGCGTTGGCGGAATCGGTCGCGGCATCGAACAACATTTTATCCGTCGGCGCGGGCGAGCACGCCGTGAGCGATGCGATCCAAAAGTACAAAGCACAAACGGGAGAAAGTTGAAATAGGGCGCGGCGAAAGGGCACGGAAGTGTGTATGTAGAAGGCATGAGGCAAAATGTGCAGCATGAAATAGAGCCTGTTGAATGTGCGGGGCGGCCAAATATACCCGCAGCCGGTTTGAAAAAAAATTACGCCTTGCCTATCTTCACTTTCCTCCGGCCTTAATACCGTCCTTAACAACCATCGCCCCGAAACCATTGCCATGACGCTCAAAGAAAGAATCAACGAAGACCTCAAAGCCGCGATGAAGAGCGGCAACAAGCCGCGCCTCGAAACCATTCGCGCGATCAAAAAAGAAATCATCGAAAAGGAAACCGCCGAGAAACGCACTTCGCGGGGCGACCTCGCGCCCGAAGAAGAATTGGAAGTGCTGATGTCGATGGCTAAACGCCGCAGAGATTCGATTGAGCAGTTCAACGCCGCCGCCCGCGCCGACCTCGCCGAAATCGAAGCCAATGATTTGAAAGTTTTGGAAGAATACCTGCCCGCGCAGATGTCGGAAGCCGATGTCGAGGCGGCGGTCGTGCGGGTGATTGCGCAAACCGGCTCGGCCTCGGCCAAAGATGCGGGCAAAGTGATGGGCATGTTGATGAAGGAATTGAAAGGCAAAGCCGATGGCACGCTCGTGCAGAAACTCGTCAAGGAAAAACTGCCGTAATAAATTTTCGATGCAACTCAACTGGCTTGACATTGCGCTCGCTGTGCCGCTGCTCTTCGCCGCGTTCGGCGGATGGCGTCGCGGCTTTGCGGCGGCGGCGATTAAGTTGTTCGGCGTCGTTGCGGGATTCGTGCTCGCAACGACGTACAACGTCAAGTTCGGCGCGATCATCGCATCGACCTTGCCCGTCAGCAAAGACGCGGCACCGTATCTCGCCTTCGCGCTCATCTTCGTCGGAGCCTTGATTGTTTCCGGTTTCGTTGCGCAGGCTTTGACGAATACGCTTAAGGAATCCGCGCTCGGCGGATTGAACAGCCTTGGCGGAGCGGCGTTGGGCGTCGTTACGAATCTCATCGTCATCAGCGGGGTTCTCATCTTGCTCTTGCGTATCGGGTTTCCGCCGGAAGAGACGCGGCGGACTTCCCTGCTCTACTCGACCGTCAAGGATTTTGCGCCGAAAACTTTCGATACGGTTACGAGCGCGGTGCCGGAGACGAAAAAGTTTTACGAACAGTTTCGAAACACTTTGCCGGATAGTTTGTCATTGAACATCGATGCCCATCGCCCGTCGCCGCACTTCGGGTTAGCGGTTGCCAAATGCTCGCGGCCATGAAGGTTGAAGGCTACCGGCTTTACATTCGTCCGCTCGATACGCCCGATGCTGCGTCGCTCGCCGATGCCGTCAATGTTTCGCTCTCCGAACTGATTCCGACGATGCCGTGGGTGAACGGGACGGTTACGCTCAAAGATGAAAAGCAGTTCATCGATGCCGCCGGTCAAAAAATGATCGCTACCGAATCGCTCACGTGCGGCATGTTTCTCTCGAAGACCGATGAACTGATCGGTACGATTGGCACGCACGCGATTGACTGGATGAACCAACGCACGTCTATCGGTTATTGGATTGCGACGCCCTACGCCGGAAACGGCTACACGCCCGAAGCCTCGGTGTTGATGCTCGAGTATCTTTTCACCGAATACAAATTGCACCGCGTCGGCATTCAGACCGCGCTTGCCAACGCCCGCAGCAAGCGTGTGATTGAAAAGTTGGGATTCACTTTCGAAGGTGAGTGGCGCGAGGCGGAGTTGGTACATGGCTCGTGGAAAACGCTGGCAAGTTTTTCCATGCTCGCGCAAGAATACCGCGGTCGTAAGGAAGAGTTATATCGCGCCTTGCTCGGCGGCCACCGCCCGAAAATCAAATTCGAATAGACGCCCCGTCTCTTCGAGACACCCCATCTATTAGAGGGAGCGAGGGGGAGTTCAATCGTCTTTTCAAAAAGAAAAAAAATCTGAATGCTTGACATTAAATATATCCGCGAGAATCCTGATCATGTCAAAGCGGCACTCGTGAACCGGCAAATGTCGGGCGAGACCGCGAAGATTGATACGCTGTTGCAGTTGGATACCGAGCGGCGGCGCATCATTTCGGAAGTAGAAACCTTGAAGGCCACGCGAAATAAAGTCTCCGACGACATCGCTGCAATCAAAAAGCAGAAAGGCAATGCGGACGCCATGATTGCGGAAATGAAAACCGTGTCGGATACGATTGCGTCGCTGGATCGCGGGCTGGCGGCGACCCAATCGCAGCAGGAAGAAATTCTTTTGCAGTTGCCGAATGTGCCGCACAGCAGCGTGCCCATCGGGAAAGATGCGTCGGAAAACACGGTGCATAAAGAAGTGCTGACCTCGAAACGTGAATTTGATTTCGCGCCGAAGGATCACCTTGAACTGGGCAAGTCGTTGGGGCTTTTGGATTTCGAACGCGGCGCGAAAATTTCTGGTGCGGGCTTTCCGCTCTACATGGGCAAAGGCGCAACGCTTGAACGCGCCCTCATCAATTTTATGCTCGACTTGCATTTGGAGAAGCACGGCTACACGGAAATTTTTCCGCCGTTCTTCGTCAACCAAGCGTCGCTTCGCGGCACGGGACAGTTTCCGAAATTCATTGATCAAGTGTATCACATACCGGCATATGATCTCTATGCGATTCCGACGGCTGAAGTTCCGGTTACGAACATTCACGCCGGTGAAGTTTTGAAAGGCAAAGACTTGCCGATAAAGTATGCGGCCTACTCGGCCTGTTTCCGCAGCGAGGCGGGCAGTTACGGCGCGGGCACGAAAGGATTTTTAAGAGTGCATCAATTCAACAAGGTCGAGATGGTCAAGTTCGCCCTGCCCGAAACGAGTTATGATGAGTTGGAAACGCTCGTCAGTGATGCGACGGATATTTTGGATGCGTTGCAGTTGCCCTATCGAATCTTGCTGCTCTGCACGGGCGACATGAGCGCGAATGCGGCGAAGTGCTACGACATTGAAGTTTGGTCGCCTGCCGAACAGAAATTTTTAGAAGCGTCATCATGCTCGAACTTTGAAGACTTTCAGGCGCGGCGGGCGGGCATACGCTTCAAGCGGGATGAAAAATCAAAAACAGAATTCATCCACACGCTCAACGGTTCAGGACTGGCGACCTCACGATTGATGGTTGCACTTTTGGAAACCTATCAAACCAAAGACGGCCACATTACAGTGCCGGAGGTGCTGCGGCCTTACACGAAGTTTGCCGTCATTTAGGTATTTTCCGTTGTATTTTTCCGCGTCATTCATACTATCAAATCACAAAACACAAGGAGACCCCGCCATGCCGACCGCTGCAAAACCGAAATGGATATTCCCGACCGTTGCCACACAGTTCATCAACTGGACGGCGATTTCCAACGATGCCGAGCGGATGGTTGCGGGCACGTTTGAATTCAACAAATGGGACACGCACACTACTTATTGCTTCGACCGCAGCGGTAAAGTGCTTTGGAAAGACGATCTCGTCAATAGTTTCGACGGCGTGTTTTGGGTGGCAATCTCCGCCGATGGCAACTACGCTGCGTCGGGCGGCTACCGCGGGGTGTACAACAGTGCCGCACCGAAAAAATCCGTCATCAACGGATTCATTCGCGCCTATGATGCGGAGACCGGTAAAGTGCTGCTTGATGAAACTACCGCCTCTCGGGTGGGTTCCCTCGAATTTTCTGCGGACGGCGGATGGCTCGTTGCGGGCAGCGGCGACAAGGCATATCGCGAAAGCCTTGTTTATTTGTTCAGACGTGAAAACAACGGCTATGTAAAAGCAGATACCTTCGCAGCGACCGGCGGAGATGTTGGGTCGGTGTCGATTTCCGGTGATGGCAAGTGGGTGGTTGCAGGCATGTCGGGCAGCACGCACCGGGAGGAAAATATCTCAAGCACCACCGAGCAAGCGGGCAACATTGCCGAAGTGCGGTTGTTCGAAAATCAACACGGCAAATTGATCGAGAAAGCCCGTTGGCAGGATGAGAAAGACTTGCAGATCTATATTCAAATGGTACGCATCACGCCCGATGCCAAGTGGATTGCTGCGTCCGGCCCGCGCGGCATGGTGTATCTGTTTAACCGTACGGCCTTCATCAAATCCAAACAGCCGAATTGGACTTACCGCTGTGCCAGTCCGAAGAATGTGTATGGTGTTTCGATTTCAAACGACGGCCAGTTCATCGCCGCCCCTAACAACATCAGCGAGAATGAAGGCGGCCTTATTTACTTGTTGAAGAATGTCAAGTCCGGTAAAGGGTACAAGCCCTCGGTCGTTTGGACGGGCAAGACGAGCCGCAGTCCGAATCCGGGCGTTACCATGGACGCCAAAGCCAAGTTTGTTACCGCCGCCGACGGGTATCCGGTCGCAAAGCCGACAAAGCCGTCGCCCGGGCATTTGTCGCTGTTCAGCCGCGAGCAACTTTCCGCCGTGAAGAAAACGAAATCGAAAAAGAAACCCAAGTCGGGCACAAAATCCGCGCCGCGTGTTCAGCCGCTCTGGACGCTTGAGACGCCCGATATGTGTTGGCCGATGTCGATTTCCGCCGACGGTGCGGGCATCATCGCCGGAGACGATGATGGAAACGTTTATTTCTTTGAAACCAGCGATGTAACCCGAACGCTTTAAGATTAAATTGCAAGCACGGATACGGCTTGTATGATGAGAACACAAAAATACATTTCCGGCTTGTATGCAGCGGCAAGGCAACCTTCGTGCTTTGCTGCGTCGCTGGAGGCTATGCTGCGGGTCATTGTGATGGCGGCATTGGTGCTCGGGTTGTTTCGTCAGGCAACCGCGCAGGGGCTTGATCCCGCCAAAGCCATTACGCAATACCGCCACGAAACTTGGACGAAGGCACAGGGGCTGCCGCAGTCGTCCGTGCTCGATATCGTCGAAACCCGCGACGGCTACCTGTGGCTCGTTACCTTCGATGGCCTCGTCCGCTTCGACGGCGTGGCTTTCACTATTTTCAACCGCACCAACACCAAAGAACTCCGAAGCAGCGGCTTCTGGACGCTTTACGAAGACCGGCGCGGGGCACTTTGGATCGGCTCGAACGGCGGCGGCCTGACGCAATACAAAGACGGGCGGTTCAAAACCTATTCGTCTCAAGACGGTTTGGCGAGCGACGTCGTGCTGGCGATTGCCGAAGATTCCCTGAGCACGGCGGATTCACTCTCGCTCTGGATCGGTACCCGCGGCGGTCTCTCGCATCTACGACTTACAACCACGGATGCCGCCGGATCAGAACCCCAAGCCGTTTTCACTTCCTATACTTCAGCAAACGGATTGCTGCACAGCAACGTCAATGCGCTCGTGTGCGACACGTCCGGCACGCTCTGGATCGGCACCACCAACGGGCTTTCCTCCCGGCGAAAACATGCGACGGCCTTCGAGCATTTCGGTGCGATGCAGGGACAAACGGCATGGGCGATGTATGCCGACCGCTCAAACGCGCTTTGGATTGCCACCGACGGCGGATTGCGACACTTGCAAAACAGACAACTCAAAACCTTTACCGTCAAAGACGGCTTGCCGAGCGTTTCAATCTGGGCACTGCACGAAGACGTTCGCGGGACGCTGTGGATTGCGACAAACGCCGGTCTCTGCCGCTACCGCAATGGCAAGTTCGATGTCTTCTCCGTCGCCGACGGCCTTTCGGACGCGCAGGTCAGTGCGTTCTGTAGCGACCGTGAAGGCAACCTTTGGGTCGGCACTTATCGCGGCGGCCTCAACCGGCTCAACGACGGCAAGTTCCTCTCCTACACGGTCAAAGAAGGATTGCCGGGCGATGTGGTTTATCACATTTTGAAGTCGCAGTCGGGGGCGATTTGGATGGCGACGGTGAACGGTATCGCCTGCCTTAAAGACGGGAAGATCACCGCCTATACCGAAAAAGATGGGTTGCCCGGCAGCGAAATCCGTTCGCTCGCCGAAGACCGCGCCGGAAATATCTGGATAGGCGCGCAGGGCGGCGGCCTTTTGAAAATGACTTTACCGGAACATAGCGGCGGGCGCGGCAATGCGTCGCTGGTGTTCACCACTTACACCACGCAGAATGGCCTCGCCGATAACCGCATCAAGTCCGTGCTCGTCACCCTTGACGGTAGCGTCTGGGCCGGGACGATGAACGGCATCTCGCGCTTCAAGGACGGACGCTTTACCAACTACTCCATGAAAGACGGTCTGGCCGCCGATCTCGTCATTTCACTTTTCGAGAGCCGCGACAGCAGCCTGTGGATCGCCACGGACGGCGGCGGGATTTCACGCTTTCATCAGGGCAGGT
>JACMJS010000088.1 GCA_014380515.1 Chlorobiales bacterium | reverse complement strand
TTGTGCTTCGATTCCTTTTCGGGCAGCGCGAAGTTTGAAACTTCGTAGTGCCGGTAGCCCGCCGCTCGAAGCTGCGTCATTGCTAAGAGGAACATGTCGGACTGAATCGAATCTACCGGCGGAATCATTTTGCCGCGACTAATCAGCCATGCGAGCGGCGTTTGCGGTTCGATGGTGAGCGAGTATGTAGAAAGATGTTGGGGCTGAAGCGACAGCGCAATCGATAACTCACTCTCCCAACTTTCGAGCGATTCACCCGCCGCGCCGAAAATGAGATCAAGGCTGAGATTATCAAACTGGGTTCGCGCGAGTGTAACGCAACGCAACGCATCCGCCGCGGTGTGGTGGCGCGAGAGGGCAATGAGTTTGTCATCCGTGAAGGCTTGCGTGCCGAGGCTCAAGCGGTTGATGCCAGCAAGTTTAAAATCCTGAAGCGTGCCTGCGGTAAGGTCTTCAGGATTGGCTTCGAGCGTGATTTCTGCGGAAGGACTGACGGAAAAATGTTGGTGTGCGGCTTCGATGAGCCTTGCAATCTCTTTGCCCGTGAGCATCGAGGGCGTACCGCCGCCGAAGTAAATCGTCTCGATGCGTTCGCCCGCGAGCAACGGCTTGCGAACGGACATTTCCGTCTCAACGGCATCTAAAAACTTTCCGGTAAGCGCGGTATGGGTAACGAAGTAGAAATCGCAGTAGTGGCAGCGGCGGCGGCAAAACGGAATGTGAAAATAAAGTCCGGCCATTACGCTTTGTCAATCACATTCGGGATTGGTGGCGGAAACATCGGAAAAAGTTTTGGACGATGGCCCGCGCGAAGGCTTTCAAGATTTTTGATCCGGCCCGCATGTTGCTCCGGCACGAACGCCACAATGTTGTATGCCTGAATGTAGTCGGGCGGGAACGGCTTGTCGGATGAAGGAAGATGTTCAACCAATCCGTTCGGGCAGGCGAAGAGAAAACGGTAGCCTTGCTCAAGCAGCCACGCGAGCGGCGTCCACGGCTGATACCCGAACGCTTGTTCCCACGGCGCGAAAATTTCAATGAGCATCAGCGGACGAACGCCTGCGTTGAACATACCGGCAGCACCCTGCAACACCAACCACTCCGCGCCTTCGACGTCGATTTTCATAAAGTCGGGCGTCGGCAGATTCGTGAGCGCGCGAAAAGCATCGAGCGTTGCGCCCGACTGTGCCTCGCGCCATCGCTCTGCCTGCGCCATCGAACCCATCCCGTAGTTGCCGTTCGGAACTTGAATCGAAAGTTCGCTTTCCGTTGCGGCGAGTCCGTAAGGCACGGTGAGAATCGGTGACTTGCGATAGATGTCAGATTGAATATTGGCGCACAGCGATTCATATACCGGCCACGCCGGTTCAAAGGCAATGATTTTGCCTGATGAACCCGCTAGACGCGCGAGAAAAATAGCGACATCACCGCGGTTGGCACCGATGTCAAAACACAGATCACCTTCGCCGACGACCGCCGCATAAATCTGTTCCTCGTAAGACGCCGGCTTCGGTCGCTGCGCTTTCAATCGCGGCTTGCGAGCCTGTTGATGTCCAAGCAACTGCTTCGCGGTTGTTTTCAAGTACGCAATCAGATTCAAACTCGTCTCCGTCGAAAGTGAGCGATCAAAATTTATTTTTCCGTCTTCGCTTTGAAAATCGTGTCGTAATAAAACTGAATGAGGCCGAACTGCTTCAACCGGTATTTGATCTGGTTCTTAATCGCTTCCTTCACGTCCGTTTTCACACGCTTCAGCAACCCTTCATTGGGGCGGGCGCGAAAGGTGGTATCGTGATATTTTAAGTCGGCGGGAAGCGGCGTGTAGTAATAACCGAACATTGATTTGCGCGATTCATGTTCCGGCAAATGAATCGGGGCGTAGCCGTGATACGTATGATCGGCGGTTTCGAAAATCAAACAGCGGTTAAGCAACGGCGTAACTTTGTTTTCGCACGCGGTCATGGTGCTGTTCCACATCTCAAGGTCGCCACCGTATTCAGTCTTCCAATGTTTATTGAGATAAAGCAACAGATTCAAACGGCGGTGCAGGTTTTTCGTCGCGTGGATGTTGAAGTCAATATGCACGTCTAAAAAACTGCCGTCCGTGCCTTGATGCAAGCCGTAGCCCATTTCGTCATCGGGCATAATGAGGCCGCTGATGCCGGTGATGCGCTCCACGACCTTCACAAATTCCTTGCTCATCAAGTCATCGCGCACCGCCGTGAAAAGCGGGTGATGCTTGCCGAAACCGGAATCTTCCGCCTTGTTTTCATTGACGCCTTTGTAGTGCGTCTTCATCTCGGAAAGTTTCGGAAAATTTTGATAGAGCGACAGGGCGACGTCGGATTTTAGAAATCCATCGAGAATGACGTGGCTGTAAGGTTTCGCCGCGAGATAATATGCCCGCTGCCGCTGCACTTCGGCGTCATCAAACCATTTGTCGTCAATACAAATCATCATCTTATTTTTTCTTGCTGTCATTCTGAGCATAGCGAAGAATCCCTTATTAGACTTTCCGGCAATTGGGGATTCTTCATGGAGAGTTTACCCTCGGCCACGCTCGGGGGTTTGCACTTCATTCAGAATGACACAATGTTTTAAGTGCCCGTCAAATACGTTACGACCAAGCGTGGCCGTTTGCCTGCCGGAGCGGACTTGCCGAAGAACCGCCAGACCTCAACCGTGCGGGCTTCATCGCCTGCGGTGAGGATAAACCCGTGGTTGTCCTGTGGCCTTGCAATCCATCGCTGCACCATCGCCGTGATGCGCTCCGCACCGGAGAAGAGATTTTGCGTGCGGTATCGCGCGGCGGAATCTTGCGTCGCGGCTTGCGAAAGCACCGGTGAGGCAAACTTAAGCGGATCGACGGCGTCGGCGTAGGTAACAAAAATGTTGTCGTTGCCGGAAGCGATTTTCGAGTAAGTCGTGTCGCGGTAGATGAAAAGTTCAGCGTTGATGATCTGGGCGTTGCGCGGAATCTGCGAGAGATCAAACTGAAGCCGCGAACGAAACGACGGTCCTGACTGAACGAATAAACTCACGCTATCCGCCGCCGCAGTGCTGACAAAACTTTCGTAGGTGCGGTTGATCGCGTAAGCATATTGATACACATCCAGATTAAGTGTTTCCTGCTGAACGCCGGAGGCGGTTTGCCGATTGAACCGCAACTTGAGTTTGACGCCTGTCGTTGTGTTTCCGGTGCTTGGATTAAGATTGACGATCACGGATTGTGCCGCGGCGAGTGCCGCTATAGCCAGCCCTTTGCTGCTGTCTTGAAAATATGTTTTGCTCAAGGCTGCATCGCCCTTGTATTTACGGGCATCGTTGACGATTTGCTCGGCGATGGAAAAGGGCAACGGAATTTCCCGCGACGCCGTATCGCCCAAGTCCAAAGTTGCTGGCTGCACCGGCGCGTCCGTCATCAGCGGCGTGCTCGTTACAATGCTGCTATTCCAAACTTGACTAACCGGCCTGATCTCGATTGGCAACGCGCCGCTGCCTTTACTGCTTGAGCCGCTATCGACTTGCTGCTGCTGCAAAATGAGTGAGGCTTCAAGCGCCGTCGTGGTTGAATCACCGAACGGATAAGTGATCGAGGAAAATTTGACGTAGGCCGTTGTGCTGAGCGTGCCTTTAATGCTCACGCCGTCTTCGTCTTTCACGACGACATAGCCGACGGGCAAGCGTCCGTTGCCGAAGGCGCGGATGCTATCGAAGCGGTAGTTTTGCTGCGTGATAATCGCGTTGCCAAGCGGATTGGTAGCGAGGGAATCACTATCGAAAACCGCAAGCGTGTTCGAATTGTAAAAGCCATTGTTCGGCCCCGCAACGTTCGCGCGTTCATCGCCGCAGGCCGCGAGCAGACAGAGCAAAAAAAGAGCGACGCTATTGGAGAGCAGCAAGGAGCGAGAAGAAAACGTCATTGTGAAATTTGAAAGTGAGAATAATCTGATGTGTGCATGCAGCATTTCAAAGTCGCACGGGGAAAGGTGAGATTAAAACTTGTGCATGGATTTTTCAAGGCTGCATGGCTGCCCCGCCTGTGGTATCGGCAGCCGCGTGTGATACCGGCGCATCTTTGGCCAGAACATCTTTGGCTAAAATGTAGTTTGCAATCGCATCATAAAGATCGGGCGCGATGTATTCCGGCGGCGTCTGTCGCAAAATGCACTGCGACTGCTCGGCGTAGCCCGTCAAAACCAAAATCGGATGCAATCCCGCGTTGATGCCGCACGCAACATCGACTTGCTTGTCGCCGATGAAATAAGACTGACTGCGGTCGACTTCAAACCCTTCGGCGGCCAAATCTTTGATCGCTTCATCAACCATGCCCGTTTCCGGTTTGCGCCACAGGGCAAACTTTTCAAACTCCGGTTTCGGATAATGCGGGTGATACGGCGAGTAATAAATTAAATCGTACTCGGCATTTTTTTCACGCAGCATCCGTTGCATGTATTCGTTAATCTCGATCACGCGCGGCTCGGTTACAATGCCCTTCGCAATCCCCGCCTGATTGGTGATAATGACGATCTTATAGCCCGCTGATTTGGCGAGCGCGATGCCGTCGTCCGCCCGCGGAAGCATGGAAACTTGCTCCAGCGTGGAAATATATCCGCCGAGTTTGTCGTAGATAATCGTGCCGTCGCGGTCTAAGAATAAAACTTTTACTTTCGTCATCACCGAATATGAATCGCTTACTTGGCTTTTTCCTTGTGTCATTCCGGCTTAACCGGAATCCTCTCTTTGTTGAAGAAGGATTCCCGATCCCGCAGCACGGCGGGAATGACATAAAAAATATCTGTGAAAAAAGTCTATTTGACTTCCATCAGTTTGCGATAAAGCGCGTCGTATTTCTTCGCCGAACTTTCCCATGAGAAGTCGCTCGCCATACCGTTCTGAACAATCTTGACCCAGTTTTTTTGGTCGCGGTAAACTTCCAACGCTTCTTTGATCGCCTTCATCATCTCGCCCGCCGTGTATTTCTCGAACACAAATCCGTTGCCTTTGCCCGACTTGTATTGCCGCACGGTATCGACGAGGCCGCCCGTCGCGCGGACGATGGGAATCGTGCCGTATTTCAAACTGTACATCTGGTTGAGACCGCACGGTTCGTATTTGCTCGGCATCAAAAACATGTCCGCGCCCGCTTCGATCAAATGCGCGAGTTCGTCGTTGAACGACATCGTTGCACTGAACTTTTCGGGATATTTTTTTTCGGCGGCACGAAAGAAATCTTCATACTCTTTTTGTCCCGTGCCGAGCAAGACGAACTGCAAATCCAATTGCATCAGTTTATCGAAACTCTCGACGATCAAATCAAACCCTTTTTGATCGACGAGCCGCGAGATGATTGAGATCACGGGCGTGCCTTCTTTGTAGGGCAACTTCAGCCGCTTGAGCAACGCTTTTTTGTTCTCCGTTTTTCCGGCGAGATCATCGGCGTTGAATTGTTTCTCGATAAATTCATCCGTGGCGGGCGACCACACGTTTTCATCTATGCCGTTAAGAATGCCCGAAAGATCGCGCTTGCGTTTGTTGAGCACGCCTTTCAAACCGCTGGCGAGTTCTTCATCGGTGCGAATCTCTTCGGCGTAGCGTTCGGAAACGGTGGTGATGAGATCGGCGTAAATGAGTCCGATCTTCATGAAGTTAAAGCTATCATAGAACTCCAAACCTTCGGGCGTGTATTCGGATTCGGGCAACTTGGATTTTTGCAACGCACTTTTGTGAAACGCGCCTTGATAGGCAAGGTTGTGCACGGTGTAGATCGTCTTCGTGCCTTTGAAGAACGGATCATTTTTGTACATCAGTTTGAGATACGCGGGGATGAGCGCGCTCATCCAATCGTGGCAGTGAATAATGTCAGGTTTCCAGCCGAGTTGCTTCAAGGTTTCGAGCACGCCGCGATTGAAGAAGATGAAGCGTTCGTCGTTGTCCTGATAATCTTTTTTGGTCGAGGGGCTGGTATAAAGGCCGTCGCGTTTGAAGAAGCCTTCGTGATAGAGAAAGTATGTTTGGATTTTGCTGGAGGGCAGGGCGGTAACTTTGACGCTAAGCAATTCTTCACGGTCGCCGAGGGGCACTTTAATGTCTTTGAGGCGGAGCACGTCGTGCAGGCGAAACTTGCGGTCGTTGATGATGCCATATTTGGGCATCATAATTCGTGCTTCGTTGCCCTGATCTTCAACCGCTTGGGGCAATGAACCCATCACATCCGCGAGGCCACCGGTTTTGGCGAAAGGCACAACTTCACCGGAGACAAACAGGATTTTTAACGGTTTAGACATTATATTTTAGAGTAATAAAAGGGTTTCTTAAGGTGATGCTAAGGTAGCCTTGAATTTAACACAATACGAACCCAGAACCAACCCGCCGCCCCTCCTCAATGACATTAACTTCCGTCTGTTACTGCCGCTCCCGACAATTTTTACAATCCCTGTTTGGCTTCTTGCGTCCGTTCTGCCTTTACAGCGGGACGATCTTCGCGGTCTCCTGTGCGTCGCAGCAAGCCCCGACGGGCGGACCGGAAGACAAGACGCCGCCGCGCATCATCAAAGTCTTTCCCGATTCCGCTGCAACCAACGTCTCCACGAAAGTCATCCGGTTGACGTTCGATAAATACATCCAGCCTTCAACCGTGCAACCCGCCCTTTTTTTTTCGCCCGCACTCGAAGGCGAGACGGAAATCAAAACCTACGGTAAGGAAGTTGAGATCACATTCGATAGCACCTTGAAACCGAATCGAACCTACAGTTACACCGTAACAAATTCATTGCAAGACACGCGCGGAAACGGCCTTGATAAATCATATGCATACGCCTTTACAACGGGCGCGGTGTTGGACTCCGGCGGGATCGGCGGCATCGTTTATGATGCTTCTAGCCGCGCCGCGCAAGGCGTGCTCGTCATGGCTTACTTGCTCGATGGCACGCATGTTATCGATAGTGCGGGCGTCCGAAGGGATACGCTGAGTCCTTTCACAACGAAACCGGATTACCTCGCGCAGACGGACGCTAAAGGCCGCTTTGAGTTGCGATATTTGAAAGCCTCACCGTACCGCCTTGTTGCGATCCGCGACGCAAACACAAACTTGCTCTACGACCTCAACGCCGAGCAATACGCCGTGCCGGTGATAGATACCCTCACGACGGGAATGCCCGGCGTGCAGATGCGTTTGGCAAAGACCGATACGACGAAACCCGAATTGCAATCCGCCGAAGCCAAACATCAAAACGCCGTCGCCGTGCGTTTCGACCGCAACCTGCTGATGAACCGCCCTGATGAACCATCGTTTCATCTGAATTTTTCGGTTTTCGATTCCACCGCAAAGCAACCGGTGTTTATCCGCAGTTACTACACCGAACGACAAAACGGGCGCGACATAATTTATCTCGTAACCGATTCGTTGCCGAAGCCGCATACCTTCGGCCTCGTTGCCAAAAACCTCAGAGATAGTTTGGGCAACCGCGCCGAAACGCTTTCGTCAAGTTTCAGCGGCTCGGACGTACGAGATACAAACAAAGCGGTTGTGCAAAATCTTTTTGCCGATAGCACGCGAAATATATTTGAGCGCACCGCCGCCATGCCCGATGGCCGGTGGCTTGCGCTTGCTTTCCGCGCGCCGGTGCTTGCGGAAAGTGTTCGGGATAATCTTTCGCTGCGCAAACTCAACGGCAGCACCGCGACCGCGTTACCGATCGTGTTTCGAACCATCGATGCAAAGCGCGTTGAAGTCAAGCCCGCCGGAGAATTTCAGTTGGGTTCGTTCTATGAATTCACGCTCGACCATCGCGGCATCCGTGATGCGTTTGGCCGCCCGACGCTCGACAGTGTGTTCGTGCGCCGGTTCGAAATTGTCGGTGAGGAAATGTTTGGCGGCATCGAGGGCGAGGTAAGTGTGGAAACCCCTGCGGCGGGAAAAATTCCGGTGGGAAGAATAGATTCGAGTAAAAGCGTAGTGGTGAATGCGGAACTCGTCGGCACAGGTTTTATTTATACAAAGCGGCTGCCGCTTGTAATTTCTCCGGCAGATAAAACAAGTGCGCGGCGTAGTACGAAGTTCGAGTTCATCAACCTGCCCGAAGGCCGCTACACGATCAATGCGTTCCTCACCGCAGATTCATCGGGCGGATGGAATACCGGAAGCGCGTTTCCGTATCGTATTGCCGCACGCTTCGGCGTCGGTTCGGACAGCGTTCGCGTGCGTAAACGATGGACGACCAGCGACGTGAATGTTGTGGTTCCGTAGGGGCAACAGCGAGCTTGACGAGCTGACGCTCGATGTGGTTGCCCACAAGACGGGCGCCGACAAGCATCACCCTACAATCAAATTAATTACGGTCAAACGCGAAAGGCGGCGCGGCCTAAATAAACGGCGTCGCCTTGAAGTTCTTCTTCGATGCGCAACAGTTCATTGTATTTCGCCACGCGGTCGGTGCGCGAGAGGCTGCCGGTCTTGATCTGACCGGCGTTCGTGGCGACGGCGATCTGCGCAATCGTTGCGTCTTCCGTTTCGCCGCTGCGGTGGCTAATGATCGTTGTGTACCGGTTGCGTTTTGCCAGATCAATCGCCGCCAAGGTTTCCGTCAGCGTGCCGATTTGATTGACCTTGATGAGAATCGAATTGGCAATCCCGCGCGTGATGCCCTCAGCCAACCGCTTCGTGTTCGTTACAAACAAATCATCGCCGACGAGTTGCACGCGCTCGCCGATGCTCTGCGTCAGGTTCAACCAACCGTCCCAATCGTCTTCCGCCATGCCGTCCTCAATCGAAATAATCGGATAATCCTTCGACCACTTCGTCCAGTACGCCGACATTTCCTCCGACGTCAGTTCCGCCTTCGAAGATTTCTTGAACACGTATTTCTTTTTTGCCTTGTCATAAAACTCCGACGCCGCGGGGTCTAACGCGATAAAGACTTGCCCTGACCGGTCTTGATCGCTGCCGCTCGCAATTTTATAGCCCGATTGACCCACGGCTTCGATCACGAGTTCAATCGCTTCTTCATTCGATTTCACATTCGGCGCAAAGCCGCCTTCATCACCGACGGCGGTGTTCAAGCCCTTCAATTTCAGCAGGGCTTTGAGCGCATGAAAAATTTCCGCGCCGCAGCGCAGCGACTCTTTGAACGTGGTAAAGCCGGCGGGCACGATCATAAACTCTTGGAAGTCGACGTTGTTGTCCGCGTGTGCGCCGCCGTTCAGCACGTTCATCATCGGGACGGGCAGCGTAGAAGCCATCGTGCCGCCGATGTAGCGGTAGAGCGGCATTCCGGCGTATTCTGCGGCGGCTTTGGCGCAGGCGAGCGAAACGCCGAGCAACGCATTGGCCCCGAGTTTCGATTTGTTTTCCGTGCCGTCGAGATCAATCAGCGTGCGGTCGATTTCCAACTGCTGGGTAACAAGCATTCCGGTGAGTTCTTTGTTGATGACCGTGTTCACATTGCGCACGGCTTTCTCGACGCCTTTGCCGAGATAGCGTCGCTTGTCGCCGTCGCGGAGTTCGACGGCTTCGTGTTCGCCCGTCGATGCGCCGCTGGGCACGGCGGCCCGGCCAAAGGCACTTTCGGTAAAGACATCAACTTCAACGGTCGGGTTGCCGCGCGAATCCAAAATTTCACGGGCGACGATTTTTTCGATCAGTGGCATAGCGGCGTTTAAGATTGAAATGATATTAAAAAGGAATTGAGATAAACCATGACGGCTTGGTGAAAATGCCGGTGAGAAGACGCACGAATATAACGAGCAATCGCATCCCGGCGGAAACGTGTCGAAATGAAAAGGCTCATCAAAATTGATGAGCCTTTCGGAAAAAAATCAGAGCCAGATTACTTGACGAGCGTGAGTCGCAAAGTTTTCGTGTAGGCAGGCGTGGTGATGCGGTAGAAGTAAGTGCCGCTCGGTACGCCCGTCGCCGTCCAACCGACCCGCTGTTCGCCTGCGGTGTAAAACCCATCGGCTACCGTCGCCATTTTTGAACCCAGCACATTATAAATCTCCAACTTCACTTGGCCTGACTGCGGCAAATCAAACCAGAACACGGTGCTCGGATTGAACGGGTTCGGATAGTTCTGGTGCAAAAGATATTTACTCGGCACCGGTGCGGCCACCGTGGGGCTTTGCAAGCTGGCTTCGAGCGTCTGCAACTCGGTTCGGTTGCCGGAGAAGTCTTGTTCGATCAGACGATAGAAATAAGTCGTGTTCTGCGCGAGTACCGGATCCGTATCTGCAAAATTATAAACCGCGCCCGAACTGACGTTGCCCTGACTGGCGATGGAAGGAAAGTTATCGAAGTCGGCAATTTCACCAAAGTTTCCGGCGATACCGGTTTTGCGTTCGATGCGGAAGCCGCTGCTATTGACTTCGGAGCCGGTTTCCCAGCGAAGCGAGATACCGGTCGTGCTGCTTGATGAGGTAAAGGAAAGGAGCGTAACCGGTAAAGTATTGTCGCTGCCGCCGCCGATAGCGAATTGTGAAAAGCCGCTGAGGCCAGTAACTGCGAGCACTTGAAGAGCGTTGCTAAAAGTTGTGGTGAAGGCTGACCAATCGCCGCCTGCACTGGGGCGTTTCAGAACCGCCAGCGTACTCTTGTTGCTGACGCCGCCCGTCAATCCGTTTACACTCAGGGCAACATTGTAAGTGCCGCCGCCGCTGTAGGCTACGTTCCACCACCGTTCGGTGCTGACGTTGGAAACATTGATCGGGCCGCCGGACGTCGTTACACCGTTGATGGGCAAGTTGCCTGCGGGTATGCCGGTAAAAGGGATGTTGTCGTTGCGGGTAAATTGAATCAGGTTGGTTGCACCGGCTGAGCTGGTGAACTGGATGTTGATACCGCCGAAACCAATCAGACCGGTAAAACTGGCGTCAATGGCTTCAGTGCCGCTCGTGGAAGCGAGTGTTGTGCCGGAAGCCGTAGCCGCGACGGGTGAATAATTGAAAGAGGCATCAACAGAATAGAGGGCGTAATTGTAAAGCGTGCTGGCCGTGAGCGAGGTTGATGTTGTTGATGTACCGGTGCTGGCATAGACCTTCGTCGTACCGGTCTCAGGCGTGTATGTCGCAGGATCACCGCTCGGGGCTTGGATCGGTGCGGCATCAGCGCGGCGAAGTACCATCGTACCTGTGCCGTTCGTGCCCGTCGTCCAAGTGAGTGATTGGGTGGTTGTGCCGTTCGCAAGCGTTACACCGGTCGGTGTGCCGACAGTGGTAGCAACGGGTGCAAAGGCGATTCCGCGAAAGACGCGGTTCACGCTGCCCGTCGTAGCTAAAAGCGTACCGGAAGCGGTTAACGCCGTGCCAGCACTGGTGATGTTAGCATTGAACGCCGCGTTGTCGGTAAATTTGTAAATGAAATTATTTGACGTTGAACCAGAGGTTACATACATATCAACGCTGCTGCCGTTGATAACGGCGGTGATGCCGGTCAGCACACCGGTCAGGCTGCCGCGCGGTGTCCAAGTGGTACCGTCAAAAGAGTATTTCAGCAGGCCGCCGGTTTGATCGGCGATATAGGCTACATCGACACCGGCAACACCCGCATCAAGATCGAGCAAAACATAGCCATATGCGTTGCCTGAAACAATAGATATGGAAAGCGCAGTCGTTTGTCCTGAAGTGGTCGGAAGACCTGTACCAACGGCGTTGATGCCGATGTTTGAGCCGGATGCCGAACTGGTGTAAAGTTGCCCGCCGAAAATGCTGGGAACGCGGGTATTCGTAACATTTGGGTTGCTACTAATTTGGGTACTGGTACTGCTGCCAAGGGTAACGAATCGCGTGCCGCCGCTAAAGGTTGCACCGTTACCGCTCGTCCAAAAGCGAGTTCCGTTGTCGGTAACTGCGCCGCGAATGTTGCTGGTCGTATGACCGTCCGTAATGGTTGTCGTGCTATTGATTGTGCCGTCCGCAGACACACGGGCGATGACGCGATCAATACCGCCAGTTGTTCCGACATTAAGCGTGCCCGCGGTGGCATTATAACCGGCTAGCGCAAGATATTGTCCGTCAGGCGAGCGGTTCAAAGAACCTTCCGAGGTCGCCGATCCGCTTACCGTCAAGATGCGATCCGAACCGACAACCGCTGTCGGCAAGGGAATGGATTGCACGGGTATGCCTGCGGGTGTGTATTCATCAAGAAAGACCGGAGCTGCAGCACTGCTTAGCGCGGTTGCATCGCCGACGCGGACAACAACGATATTCCCCGCTGTAAACGCCGCCGCGGTTTTGTTCGCTTTGGATTGGCTCCATGCCGCTGAATTGAGGCAAAGTCCGAAAGCAACGAATAGTAAAATTCTCTTCATGGACGTAATGTTTGAGTTGAATGATGAGATCGAACGATAACGCTGAAAATAGACCGAAAAAGCCGCGAAACAAACGGGATGCCGATTAAATCTCCGTTAAGCCTGTAAACCAAAAAAGGCATCACGCCGAGATGCCCTTAAAAAACTTTTATCGATTCGATGGCCGCTCCGCTCGCAAGCCGAAATGAAACATGCGTAGTGTGAGGAAGGAAATGAGAAGGAAGGAAAGATTTATTTCTGCGCGTCTAGCTCGCGCCGCAGTGCTTCACGCTCGATCTCCAGCCGTCTGATCTCACGATTGATTTTATCCAACTCTTCCGGCACGCTATCGATTTCGAGCCGCAATTTCGCTGAGGCTTCATCGATGAGATCGATGGCTTTGTCGGGCAAGAAACGGTCGGCGATGTAACGGTTCGAGAGTTCGGCGGCAGAAATAATCGCGGCGTCGGTGATGCGGACGCCATGGTGAATTTCATACTTTTCTTTCAGGCCGCGCAGAATCGACACGGTGTCTTCCACGCTCGGCTCGCGCACGATAACGGTTTGAAACCGCCGCTCCAGAGCCGCATCCTTCTCGATATACTTGCGATATTCATCCAGCGTCGTCGCGCCGATGGCGCGGAGTTCGCCGCGGGCGAGGGCGGGTTTCAAAATGTTCGCCGCGTCCATCGAGCCTTCCGCGCTGCCCGCGCCGACGAGCAAGTGCAGCTCATCGATAAAGAGAATCACGTCACCGTCCGATTCCTGAACCTCGCGTACGACGGCTTTCAACCGGTCTTCGAACTCGCCGCGAAACTTTGAACCGGCGACGAGCGCGGCGACATCTAGCGCAGCGATGCGTTTGGTCTTTAGATTCTCCGGCACATCGCCCGCCACGATCCGCTGCGCGATGCCTTCCGCAATCGCCGTCTTGCCCACGCCCGGCTCACCAATGAGCACCGGATTGTTCTTCGTCCGCCGCGACAGGATTTGAAGCACGCGCCGGATTTCTTCGTCGCGCCCGATGACGGGATCAAGTTTACCTTTGCGGGCAAGGTCGTTGAGATCGCGCGAATACTTTCGAAGGGCGTCATATTTATCTTCCGCGTTTTGATCGACGATGCGCTGCGAGCCGCGAAGCGTCGCCAGAACTTTTAAAATGCCGCCCTGCGAAATGCCCGCGTCTTTCAAGATGCGCGAGACGTTTTGACCCGCTTCCGACATCGCCATAAACAAATGTTCGGAACTGATGTAATCGTCTTTCAGCGATTCAGCTTGCTCCGAAGCAAGGTCGAAAATTTTAGCGAGGCTCGCCGAGACGAACTGACCGGAAACGGATGCGCCGGAAACTTTCGGAAACCGGGCGATCTCGCGCTCCAAAACCTGCGTGATGATTTCCGTTTGCGCTCCGAGTTTCTCTGAGATTTGATAGGCAATGCTCTCCTTGTTCGAGAGCATTGCAAAGAGCAAATGCTCCGGCTCAATTTGCTGATGTTGCTGCTTGCCCGCCTGTACCGCCGCTTCCTGCACGGCTTCTTGGGCACGGATGGTAAATCGGTTCGAATTAAAATTCATAGCGAGTAACGGGTTTGATAAGTTTTCGAGGTACGTCGTAGCATCTCAAATTTTTTCATCATGCCCGCCCGCGAGCGGGAATGACAGAAGGAAAAATTAGAATGCCGAAACAGAACCCGGAATGAAACGCAATGGTGAAAAAGAAAACCGACGGCGTTTAGTTTCCGAAAACGATTTGATACCGCACGCCGATAATCGCATCGGTGAAGCCCGGCTCGCCCGTCGCCAGCGGGGCGATGAAGAGCAGGCTGCTATCGAGCAGCAATTGCATCGCGGGCGTGATGTCGTAACTGACGCCGACGCCGACGAGCGTGCGCGGAAAACTGCCGAATGAAATCGATGTCCGCAGCGACGGATGCAGCGTCCGGTTGATGAAATCATAACCGACGCCCAAGTCGAGCGTCGTGATCGTTTGATTGACTTTGATTGACGATGTGATTTGCGTGAGCGAATCGGTTGCGCCGGTAAAATAATTACTTGATAGTGCCGAGATGCCCAGCGAGCCGCGCAACGAGCTTGGGAAAGTCAGAGCCGCCGACAGCGACAGCGAGACGCTGCCGAACTCTTGCGAGACGCCGTTTGCCGCCGCGAGCGCAACCTTATCGCGGTTCTCCGTGCGGCCTGTGAGAATACCCGTTGTGCCGAGCGATAAAAAAGTTTCCGGCGATACTTCCAGCGTTTTCGATAGATCAAAAATGATCGTGTTGGTCAGGTTATCGACTTGTGAGTTCACACCGTTGAACGTGCTATCTACCAGCACGGAGCTTGAATCTACACCGGTCGAGCCTTGCACGGTTTTGAGAACTTTATCTCGGTAGGTTAAAGGAAACTCATTGACGTTCGCTTGAAAAGAATACTCCACGCGGGCGTTCGGATAATCGCCGCCCGGAAAAACGGATGCGCCGATTCGAAAATTACTGCGCACGGTTGTGCCTTTGAGCAGTTCATTGTTGCCCGTCAGCAAATCGCGCTGGCCGAGCAGGTTGTCGCGCAGGCTTTCGAACGCGGCGGAAAGAAAAAGTTTGCTCTCCCACAATCGCTGCCGGTCGCTGATGCGAATGCCGGTAATGTCGGGCTGGAAGTAAGCGAGGCCGAACGATTGGTAGTTCGTGCCGTGCCGCAGAAACTCAAACCTGAATGTGTTGTCATAAAAGTAGGCGTTCGTGCCGAAGCGGTAGGCGATGGTTGTGAGGTCAATCGGATAGAGCGGCACGAGGTTTTCATTGACGGTGATGTATCTCTGCAAACCGCTGAACCCGCCCGGAAAGTTGTCGTTGATTTTTCCGACGATGCCTTGATTGCCCGTTAGCGAATCGAACAAGGCGGCGGTTGTTTGGCCGCGCGAAATGTCGCGGTTGTAAAGTGAGAAGGCCGCATCGCCGAAGAAATCCAAGCGTCCGGGAATCGGGATGATGCGCAAACCTGAACCGATGGCCGCGTTATCTTGCGGCGCGACGCCTTTACTGGCGAGGCCGGTTACAATATCAATCGCCCGCAGATACTGCGCATCAAACTGGACGAACTTCGTACTGACGCCCGCGCGAAGCGAGGTATAGCGGCGGTCGAACGCGCCCGCGCGGTTGAGCAACCTATACGTGCGGCGTGCGGCGGAAGAATCCGTGAGCACATAGCCCTGCTGCCCGAGACTATCGATGACGGCGGCGGAATCAAGGAACTGCGTTGAAACGAAAGTGCGCGTCTCGCCGAAGTCCGCCGCAATGTCGGAGGTGGCCGAGCCACTGACGAAATCGGCGCGAAAAACATTGCCGATGTGCAAATTGGTTTCGAGGCCGCGCACGCGCACGCCGTTGCTGACGAAGTAAGTGTAATCGGGAAAGACATCGCCGTAGCGTACATCGAGATAGGGCGAGGTGAGTTTAACAAGGAAGCGGTTGCGCGGTTGAAGTTCAGGCCGTTCTTCATTCGTCAAGTAGGCTTGCCCGCCGAAGCCGAGCCAGCGGTAGGAGCCATCAACAGCGACATTGCCGCGCGCATAAAACTGCGAAGTGTTCGACACCGTTTCGTTGCGCAGTTCGATCCAATCCGCCGAAACATATTTTACAAGGTCGGAGGGCGGAACTTCGCCGCCTGTTCCGGCGCCTTCGGCAAGGGCGGGACGCACGTTGAAAAACGTAGCCACCTGCCCGTACGAATTGCCGTCGAGACTTTTGATTTCAAAGGCGGCGGTGTGCGTGCCGGTGCGGAGCGGCGACGCGGGAATGTAGGAAATGAGGTTGTCGCTGAGGATGGCTTGCTTGGTAACATCCACGCCATCGAGCAGCAATACGGCGGAAGACGTATTCACTTTGCCGCTCACGCGGTAGAACGAAAATGAAATAAGCAGTTCATCATCTGAAACCGTTTCGCCGCGCTCCGGGGAAATGAGAAACACGTTTTGATTTTCCGGCTTCGGCCTTACGGTAACACTCGCGGGATTTTGCGCGGGCGTCAGCAAGGGAAACGTGATTTCAGAATTGTCGGAGAGCGTCGCCACAACATAGTATTCAATCGAAGGCGGCAAGACTAAGGCGGCGGACAGGGTAGCCATGAACTTGCTGCCTTGCGGTCGGGCTTCCGTGAGATAAAATTCCGACGATCCGAAATTGCGATACCGCAACACCGCGCGGTCGATTTTGAATGTCGGGGCGGTTTCAATTGTAACCGTGAAGGGTTGGCCTTCGGTGGCGTCGGACGCGGTTACGGTAAGTTGTTTGCCCTGTTGCTGTGCAGCGGCGGGAAATGTATTTAGCAGGAACGTGAATACAAGCAGCCAGAGAGCGATAAAGCCAAGTTGCGGTTTGGTCATGTCGGTAAATGATGGAATGAAGTCAAAGATCGAAACAAAATCAATCCTCATCGTCATCGCCGCCGGTGAGCATGAAGAGGGCTTCTTTCAATTCTTTATTTGCGTGCGCATCGCCGGATTTCGCGGTGAGCGCGATGCCTTGTTGGTAAAGTGATTTCGCATCGTCCGCGCGTCCGGCTTTCTCATATGTTTTACCGAGATGATAGTAGGTTGCGGCGTAGTTCGGATCGCGCTGCAGCAGTGTTTCAAACTCGCGGATGCCTTCGGAAACATCGCCGTGTTTCAAATGTTCGAGTGCCAATGCGTAGCGCGAGAACGAATCGGACGGATCTTTTTCCAAGAAGCCTTGCAGCAGCGTCAGACGGTTGTTCATATCGGAAGGTTTTCGGTGAAGCAAAATGAAGTTGCAGCGTTAAGATAAAATGATTTCCCGAACGCTTTAGGGCGTTGAGGTTTATGCTTTGGGATCTAAACTTTCGGGCACTTTCGGGAAAGGCGGCCAGCCCATCGCTTTGCCGCCGAGTAAATGCAGATGAATATGAAAGACGGATTGCCCGGCGTCGGCATTGCAATTGAAGTTCAACCGGTAGCCGCGTTCGGCAAGGCCGTTTGACTTTGCAAGACCTTTGGCAGCCAGTACAAGTTTGCCGATAAGGTCGGCATTCTCCGCCGTCAGATCGTTCAGCGTGGCGATGTGTGTTTTCGGAATGATGATCAAATGAACGGGGGCTTGCGGCGCGATGTCGTGAAAGGCAAACACGTCGGCGTCGCTGTAGGCTTCCTTCGACGGAATTTTTCCGGCGGCGATTTTGCAAAAGAGACAGGTCTCGCTGTAAGTCATGGCTTCAATTTATTTACTCTTGGGCGGGGCCGGTGCTGCGCAACATCTGAAATGAAAACAGGCCGATGACGATAATGATCACGCCCATCACCGCCCACAGCCACCACTTGCTTTCGAGTTGCGACGGTTGCGAGGCCGGTTGCGTAATCATTTCTTCAGTGCCAAGTGCGAGCGACGCAAGATTCGCAGGAATGCTGTCTTTGAAATACACAAGGTCGTAACTGGGTTTGCGGTCGCCGGGTTTTCCGTAATGAAGTGTATAGTTTTTTTGCGGTGCGAACTCTGCAATCAGTCGCTGCGGTACGGCGAGCACGCGCACGCCGGTGATTTCAAGCGGCTTGTTGTCGCGGTCGTTAATCAGCACGCGGAGCGCGGTTGCCCGTACGTCCGGCGCATCGATGACGCTGGGTTCGAGCGATGAAAAAATCGTGCCCGTCAGAGATTGCCAAAAGTCTCGCTTTAGTTCCGGCCGCAGATTTTCCATCTTGGCCGTCTCGGCTGACTGCGTTTTATAGGACGCTTCGACGGTGCGATAAAAATCTTTGCCCTTTTTAAAGCTCAGTTCAATGCGGCTGACGGCGTACATCGTCCCAAGTGTGCCAAGTGTGCCAAGTGTGATCAGCACTTCGGTTTGTTGCGTCTTCGCCAGCGTACCTACTTTCCACGATGCGACCGGCAGCGTATCGAGCGATGTTTGCGGCGATTGAAAATTGGAAACCGTCGCCCCGCGAAAATTCACACGCTCTGGTTTTAGTTCGGGAATCTTCAAACGGAAATACGGATAATCGGACGGCGTAAAATTGAGCGTCGTGTAAGTATAACTTACAAACGCATTTCGAATGCTGACGACGCGCAACCGTTCGGCGACCGTGAGCCACTTCGCGCCGTCAAGACTGCCTTCGAGCGTGAGATACCTGTCAAAATTATCTTCACCGAACTCCAACACAATTTCATTGACCGTCTTGCGGGTGCGCTGGCGCAGCGTAACGAAGCAGGCCGCGCCGCTGTAACTTTTGTTCATGATTTCAAACGCCACTTCTCCACGCACCGCCGCAGTTTCCGCCGCTTCGAGCAGATACGGAACTTCCGTCTTGACATCGCCCGATGTTTCATAAAGCCGCACGTCGCCCAGCGTCAGTGAAAGTTTCGCCACCACTTCCGGCGGCAATGAAATTTGCCGGTAGCCTTGCGCCCCGCTCAATCCGCTCACCGCACGCTGGTAGCGATAGGGTTGACCATCGACCGCAATGGCTGAAGATTGCGCTTGTATTTCATTGCCGCCCTGTAGAAGCAGCGTCAGGATCAGAAGGCGACGAAGCCGCCGGAGATTGGCCTGCAAGGAGAGCTTCGGAAGCGGCTGCATTGGCAGCGGAAGCAAGTTCATCATCGGAAAGCAAAAACGATTTGAAGCGTTGATACAAAAAGGAAATCACGAGCAAGAGCACGCCGAGTGCAATGAAGACGATAATTTTGCTGCCGGTTTCAAGATCGGCAATATCGAAGAGGGCGAGTTTCAAAAGGGTAAAAGCGAACAAGGCAATCGCCGCGAGCCGCACGAGTTTGATGCGTTTCCACAAACCGATGGCAATGAGCAACAGTGCATAGACGCCCCACAAAATCGAATAGCCCAACCGGTATGAAAGTTGGGCAGCCTGTTCGGCAGCGGTGATGTTGGAGAGCATCATCACATTCGTCAGTTCGTTGCTCAGTACGATCACGATGACGAAGTTGAGCCACAATACAAACCCCGTTCGAACCGGCGCGGTCAGTTGAGGCGAACGCCGCATCAGCCAGTGATTTGAAAAGAGCAACAAGGCGAGCAGTGTCAGCGACACATAGCGTGTGAAAATAAGATACGGCGACGGCCTGTTCACGCCTGCAGTCGCGGTCTCGATGTAAATCTCCCGCAACCTGCCCAATTCCGGCAATCCCTCCGCGAAGAAAACCAGCACACCCAGCGTGCCAAGCGCGAGCGCGATATAGGTCGGCACCGCGGCTTTGCTTCGTGCGGCAACGACAAACGACGTGAGCGCGAGAAAAAGCAAGTTGTAATTCTGAATCCACACGTCGCGGTATCCGGCAAGTGCCGTATTGAAAGAGCTGTACGGCTCGGACGCATCCGCCGACGGTAGGAACTGATAGTAAAAATAGTTCGAGAGTTCGAAGTAGAACGTAAAGTAAGCCGTGATAAAAAACGCCGCACCGATGATGTAAAGCACGACCTCTGTCAGTTCCTTCGCCGGGCGGGAGTCGCGGAGATATCTTTTATCGTAAGCCAACATCAAAATCGCGCCGAGTGAGACGAGGTAAATCACCGACGTCATAAAAACGGTGTTAAGAAAAAGCGTCCAATTCGGACGGTCGGCGTAGTAGCGGTAGGTGCCGTTGCCGCCATACATGGTCGACCAATCATCGAGCAAACTAAATGTGGCGAGCACGAGAATCGCAAAAGCAATCGATTCATAAAACGGCACATTGCGCGTGCGGCCAATCGAGAACAGCAACAGTGCGCCGACCGACCACAGCAGCGTAACCCAATTGCCATCGAGCTGCACCGGCACGGCAATCACCAGAAACGTGAGGACGAGGCCGAGCACGAAATAAAAAAGTTTCCGGTCGCCCAATTTCGCGCGGTAAATGTATGTGCTGAACAGAAAATGCACGAGCGCGTTGCCGAGCGTGAATAAGCCGAGATACAATCCCGATTGAATCCCGCTGAATACGTAATAACCCGCGCCGTAGTACGCTGCCGTGTTGAGCAAGATGAGCACTGCATCAACGATATGCAGTGATTCCAACTTGACCAATTTGTAGGCGACGAAGCTGAGATAGAACATCAGGAAAAAGGCCGTACCGAAACCGAGTGCGACCGCCCGGTCTCTCAAAATATTTTCCGCCACTTCGCCGAAACCGAAACTTATCCACGATCCGAAAATGAGCCACGTCGCAACGAACGCCGCGCCCGTCAGCCATCGCCAGTACTTGCGGAACGAGAGAATGAGAATGCCGGTGTTGAGAATCGTGATATAACTGAAAAATACCGTTACATCGCCGCTGTTGTTACCCAGCAGCAGCGGGACGGCATACGCACCGACAAATCCGAAAATCCCAATCCACTCCTGATCGTATTGCAACGCGGCGAACACGGTAAAAGCCATGAGCACGAGCATCAAGCCGAAGGCCAGTTCGCGCGGAATGAGTTTGTAGAAATCGTAGGCCGCAAACGTGGTAAAGTAAATCGTCGCCATGCCGCCCGAAAGCAACACCGCGCTATACGCAAGATATTTTTCCTTCAAGCGAATGGCGAAGCCGAGCAACGTCAGACCCGCCGCGAAGCCAATGACGACGCGGGTCAGCGGGTTGATCAGATTATTTTCAATCGCATACCGCACATAAAACGCGAGGCCGATCACGAGAACCGCGATGCCGATTTTGCTGATCAAATTCCCGCCGACGTATTCCTCAAAATTGACTGCCGGTTTCGCGGCTACGGGTGCTGAGGCTACGGGCCGAGGCGATGCAGGTTGCGCAGGCTTCGGCTGAGTTGTCGCCGCCGAAGGCATCGCCGCTTTGTCTGCGGCAATTGTTTTGTCGGAAGGCGCAGCGGGCGGTGCGGCTAAAATGTCATCCAACTTTTTAGCAAGGTCGGAAGTGATTGCCGCCGGTAACGCTGCACTAGACGTAGCTTCAGCGGAGGCCGTGACGGATGTCAAAGCGCGGAGGTCCAGTTTTAATTTTTCAAGTTCGGAGAGCGAGGCGGT
>JACMJS010000087.1 GCA_014380515.1 Chlorobiales bacterium | reverse complement strand
GTAATTCTTTTTCGATCTCGCGCGTGAACAGACCTTTGTCGCCGATCTGTGAAAGTGGCGTGTCTAAAATTTTATCGCCGGTTGTTTTGATACGCCGCAGCGAAACATCGAGGTGCGGAAAGTTTTTTTCAAGTTCCGCCTTGACAAACTTCGCCTGCCACAGCGCGAGCGGACTTGACCGCGTGCCAATCACGAGCGACTGTTTCAAGATGCGTTACCGGCTTTGTGCAATCAACGCATTGATCACTTTTTTTGTCTGAGGCGAGGAGAAAATATGTCTTAACCGTTCAAGCAATTCTTCTTGCGACTTTACCGGACGTGAGGTTTGAGCGATCACAGTGTGATCAGATGGATCAAAGAATATTTTCTCTTCAGGATCTACAAGGTCTAACGGATACAGTTCTACACCATGATAAATAGTGAAGAGTCTGTATTTGTAATTATCCAATGCCGGTGCAACGAGGTAAAATACATGCATAAGTTGGCCATTAGTAATTGAACTTGTTTCCACTTTTGCTTCTACCAAATTTTGAGTTTGTTCACCCAAAAGCGAAGCTTGTTCTTTGAGAATACTTACAGGCGTTACCAAATCTGATGTATCTACAATGTCCTTTGGCCACAGATTCTGTTTTTCAGTGCTCATGTCATCGCTCCTCAAATATTGAGTTTGAATAGAATGGGTAAGTGATCTGAGATTGCTTTATCCGGCACGCCTTTTTTGAGAAACTCTTGCTTCCCATCGCCTGTCAAGATGCGGAGTTCTTGTTGTTCGAAAAGCGGCACAAGGTTGGGACGAAGCAGCACTTGATCGTAAATATTCCAAAAATATGTTTTCGGCTCGGAGCCGCCATAGTAGTATGTCCCCGACGGACGGTCGTTTTCATCTCCAAAATATCGCCACATCGGGTTGTAGAAAAACGGGTACTCTTTACCGTCCACTTTGCGAGAGTTTTTTGTGGCGACAGCGCGGGTAGCTACTGCATGTAATCCACGCGCATCTACAATCCCACTCTCAAAAGGATTCTGATTTAAGTCTCCCACCAAAAGTGTTTTGTTGAGACCCGTTCTTCCCTCTACTTCACGAATGGTTCTTCCCAACTCTTGCGAAGTGCTGTCTTGGCTGTTTTCAGATCGGTGCAATTTGCTCGGTAGGTGCGTTGCGACAAGCAGAATCTCGGTTCGCGCGGGCAAAGAAAGTTTGCGAATCGTCGTGCGTTTATCTTCATCTATCGCGTTCAAAAAATCGCTTGAGAATCTTGTATAAATAAAAATTTTCTCGGTGATGCTAAAAGGAAAATGAAACTCCGCTTCTTTACCAACCGGATTGAGGGTTTCGAGCATTGTCCTCACTGGAATTTTACATTCCGCTAAAATCAGAATGTCAACATGATGCAGCGAAACCAAGTTTGCAATTACTTTCTCAAGCGGATTCCCGTTTAGATTCCAAAAGAGAAATGTGAGCATTGGCTACAGAAGTTTGTCATCTATTCTTCGAGATTGAAAATACTGCGGATGAGACTGAGTTTGCCGACCAAATCCTGCTCGACGCCCGTTTGCAATTTTAAGTTTTGCATCGGGTAATGGAGAATTTTTTTGATGAGCCGGTCGGCGAAGAGTTCCATTTGCAGATATGTCTCACCCGAAACTCTTCCTTTCAATTTTTCAAGTTCAGTTGTTTTGATTTCGTTGAACTTTTCCTGCAATTGTTTGATCGTCGGGACGGCTTGCAGGGCGTGATGCCACCGCTCAAACGCGATTAATTCTTCCTCCACAATCACCGCTACTTTCGGGAGTTCAGCCCGGCGCCGCTCCAGATTCTTGCCGACGATGATATTCAGATCATCAATGTCTTTCAAAAACACGTTGTAAAGTTCAGCGGCGTTCGGATCGATGTTGCGCGGCAGGCCGATGTCGAGCACGAGCATCGCTTTGTTCTGACGCAGCCGCATCGCCGCATCTAATTCCGCTGCCGAAACGACGGTGCCCGCATTGCTGACGGCGGAGATAACGATGTCGAACTTGTGTAGTTCCGCCGCGAACGCCGCGAAAGGCACGATGCCGCAAGCCGTGTTAAGTCGCTCTGAAAGGGCGACCGCATTTTCCGGTGTGCGGTTGGTGATCGAAATCTGCGCCGCGTTTTTATCGATCAAATGCTTGGCTGCTAGTTCCGCCGTTTCGCCCGCGCCGATGATCAAGATGTGCTTCGAGGAAAGATCGGAGAAAATTTTTCGCGCGAGTTCCACCGCCGCGTAACTGATGGAGACCGCGCCGTCCGTCAGTTCCGTTTCCGAGCGCACCCGCTTGCTGGCGGCGAATGCGGCATGACACAAATGATTGAGCACCGTGCCCGTTGCGCCCGCTTCAGCCGCGAGCCGGTAAGCGTCTTTGACCTGTCCCAGAATTTGCGCGTCGCCGATAATCATCGAATCGGTGGCGGCGGCGACTTCGAAAAAATGTTTGGCCGCACCGCACGCAAAGAGACTGAAAAAATGTTCGGTCTTGACTTCTTTCCGCGCACCTTTGTGCTCGATCAAAAACCGCTTGAAGAAATCGGCATCCGCTTCCACGAGCTTGGGCACCGCGAAAAGTTCGGTGCGGTTGCAAGTTGAAATCACCACCGCTTCGGCAACGATGCCGCCTTCGACCAAAGAGGTGAGCAACTGTTTCGACTCCGGTATCGAAAGCCAGAGTTGTTCCCGAATCTCAATCGGCGCAGTTTTATGATTGACGCCGACGGCAATCAGGTTCATCGTTTCGGCATTCGGCTGAGTGTGCATCATCAAAAAAGTTGTGGCTTCACGAGACGTGGAAGCGAGACGAAAACAGGTTGAGTGCGGTTATCGAAAACATTGCAACGCCGAACAGCGCAACAAGCATCACCGCCATTCGCCGCCCTTGCCATCCGAACTGCCGCCGCAGAAATAATCCCGCGCCATACATCGCCCAAACGACCAGCGTGCCTAACAATTTCGGCTCGATAAACGACATGCTTTTGGATTGCGGCAGCCAGATCAAACCGGTTGCAATAGCCGCCGTCAAAAATACAAATCCGAATATCACCGCGACGGTGCTCAGTTTTTCCAGAGATTCAAGATTAGGCAATCGTTCGAAGAGCACGCTGAAGCGGTTCGATTCAATGTCGCGCTGCAATAAGATGTAGAGCAAACTGTAAATTCCCGCAATGGTAATCGCACTGTATCCGAGCAACGCCGCAACGATGTGCAGTTGCAATACGGG
>JACMJS010000086.1 GCA_014380515.1 Chlorobiales bacterium | reverse complement strand
GCAAGGTCGGTTTCGAGTTTCATCACCGTTGCCGCGCTCTTTGCAGCAGCGGCTTCGTCTTGTTCCAGTAGTTTGAACATCGCCGCAAGGTGCTTCACATATTCACCGCGGATGTTTGCAGTTTTGGCGTCGGTGTTGAAGTAGTAATCGCGGTCGGGCAATCCGAGGCCGCCCTGCGCGAGCATCACCGCATATTTTTCACTTTGCTTATCATCCTGCGCGACGTAAAACGTAAATGCGGGCGATGCGCCGATGCGTTGCAGGTGTGCGATCTGGGCGGCAAGCGATTGCAAATTTACCGAATCGATTCCGGCGAGTTCGCCGCGCAACGGTGTAAGGCCAGCCGTTTCAATTGACGCGGTGTCCATGCCGCTGAAATAAAAATCACCGACCTTTTGCTTGTTGCTGCCTTTGGCGGCGGCGGTATCCGATGCGGAACGCTCGCAGATATTTTTGATCGCCGCATTGACGGTATCCTGAATCGTGCGCCAGATGCCGTTGCTGTTTTCGGACGCGGGAATCGGATTGCGGTTGAACCAGCCGCCGTTGGCGTAAGCGAAAAAATCTTTTCCGGCACTGACGGAAGTATCTCGGTTTTCAGCGAGCGGATCAGGCAACGTTTTTTCAGGCGGCTTCGGCGCGGTGCACGCGTGCAAAGTAAGTGCGGTGGCAAAGACAATTAAGATTCGTTTTGAATGGTACATAATCAAGTGAATGAAAGATGATTTTTTTATTGCAATCGTTCCGTCCAATACGTCGGCTTGCGATGTTGGTGCATAATAGCAAGCACGAAAATTTCCTTTTCACGGAGACGATACACGACCGAGTACGGAAATTTTTGCACAGGAATTTTTCTGACCCCCGTTTTTCAAAGTCGAACCGCTTTGAGGAAACTTACGAACCCTCTCAAAGACGGCATCGACCGCATCAATAAATTCTCCGCCTAAGGTCTCGACTTGTTCTTCATAGAAAACAGCGGCGTCAATGAGTTCGGTTCGAGCAAGCGGATGCAGTATCAGCATCATTACTTCTTCAATTTTGCACGGGCTTCTTGCAAGGCTGTGTCAGCATCAATGCCTTGCACTTTGCCGCTTGCCAATGCCTCGTAACGCTGCTCGGATTCTTGCGTCCAAAGTTCTTCATTGTTCTCCGCAGCATTCGCATCCAAACTGTTAAGGAGTTTAGACGCCAATCGTGCCCGCTCCCGTGGCGAGAGTTTCATCGCTTCTGATTCTACCTGCTCAATCGACATAATTTTTTCTCTGATTAGTTAAAACGACGACGGATCGACATCGAGGCCATCGACGACGCCCATGATGATGGCGTTTGCAGGCACTACTTTTGAATTCATCACTTGCACCACCACATCGCCTTCCTGCGCCACGATCACCATGTCATTCAATCCGGCATCAACGGTATCAATCGCCAAGAGTTCGGTTTCTTTGGTGAAGTTGCCACGCAAATCAATCGGGCGCACAATCAGCAGTTTCGCAGGGCGCAAATGTTCGTTCTTCTGCGTTGCGACTACCGTGCCGATGACTTTACACAATTTCATCGCCGACTTTTACGTTTGAAACCGAACGCGCTGCCAGCTCGATCAACTCCGTCCCGAAATCGCGCGCCAGTTTTTCCGCCGCCGTTTTCGTTTTGGCTTCCGCATAAATACGTATGATCGGCTCGGTGTTCGATTTGCGCAGGTGCACCCAACTTTCCGCGAAGTCAATCTTCACGCCGTCAATCGTCGTCATGCGTTCGGCTGCATACCGCTCCTGAAGCCGCATCAGTACGGTATCCGCATCGATGCCGCTCGAAAGTTCAATGCGGTGTTTAGCGATGTGATATTCGGGAAATGATTTTTTGAACAGGGAAAGTTTTCCGTCGTGATTGTCGGTTTGCCAATCGGCGAAGGCTTGCATAAAAAGTGCGAGGCCGACAAGCGCATCGCGTCCGTAATGCAGTTCCGGCAAAATCACACCGCCGTTGCCTTCGCCGCCGATGATCGCGCCTACCTGCTTCATCACCTCAACCACGTTTGCCTCGCCGACTTTCGCGGTATGAAACGGCGCGCCATACTTCGCGGCGATTTCTTCAAGTGCGCGGCTGCTCGATAAATTATTCACCACCGCGCCGCTTCGGTGTTTCAAAATATAATCGGCGCACGCCACGAGCGTGTACTCTTCGCCGAAGAGCGTGCCGTCTTCGCAGATGAACGCAATGCGGTCGACATCGGGATCAACGACGACGCCGAAGTCGGCACCGTTATACGCCGTGATGCCCATGGTCTCAGTCAAATTTTCTTCAATCGGTTCGGGGCCATGCGGAAATAAGCCGCTGCCGTTGCATGCGACTTTGATGACCTCCTTCGCGCCCAACGCCTCGAGCAGTTTCGGCATCACGCCTGAGCCTGCGCCATTGACCGCATCGATCACGACTTTATAGTTTCGCGCGGCGATGCGCTCGGGATGAATGAGCGGCAAGTTTAGAACTTTTTCGATATGCCGGTCAAGTGCGTCGTCTTTGTGAATCGCCATGCCGAAGTTGTTCCACGTCGCCGAAAAAAAATCTTTGCTTTCTGCAAGCGCAACGACTTCCGTGCCCTGCGCGGGTGTCAGAAATTCCCCGAGCGCGTTAAGCAATTTGAGTGCGTTCCATTCGACGGGATTGTGCGAGGCGGTAATAATGATACCGCCGTCGGCGTCTTCTTCGGTTACAGCCAGTTCGACGGTCGGGGTTGTAACGACGCCGAGGTTGATCACGTTGCAGCCTGCTTGTACAAGCACGCCCTGCACGAAGTCGGAAATGATTTTACCGGTTGGTCTTGTGTCGCGTCCCAAAATAACTTTCGGGACTTCGGCGCGCGAAACGGTGTTGGGCTTGGGTTGCCGGTGCAACTCCTTGTAGAGCCAAGTGGCGTAAGCTTGCGTGTAGGTCGTCAGGACGAGCGGCGTCAAACTTTTGCCGACGATGCCGCGAATGCCCGCGACGCTGACCATTAAACTCATATTTTTTTATACCAACAAAGAAAGTTTGTGCAAAGATTTTCGTGCGGCAAGTTACGCAAATCTTCACAGCGATTTGGCGCGGCCTTCGGCGGTTGCTACTTGGCAGCCTGCACGGCGAAGTAAGTTGCAATTGCTTCCGCGAGGGATTCGCCGGTTTGTTCAGGCGGCAAAATATGCGCGGTGAAGCCGAATTCATAGAGTGCGGTTGCGGTCGTCTCACCGATAGCGGCAATGCGGATGCGGGATTGCAGACTGACACCGGTCATCAACTCGAAAAAATTTCTTGCCGTCGATGGGCTTGTGAACGCAATGCAATCGATCATGCCCTGTGCGAGCAGCGTCTTGACTTGCGTTGCATTTTCCGGCGAGGTTTTGCGCGTGTCATACACCTCGCATTCATCGCAGATGCCTCCGCGGCTTTTGATGTACTCAGGAATCGTGCGCTCGGCAAGCGAGCCGCGCACAAAGAGAAACCGTTTGTTGCCTAGCGGCTCTTCGAGTTGCCGCACGAGTGAAGCAGCGTCCGCCCTCTCCGGCAGCGACGTTGCGGTGAGGTTGTAATCGGAAAGCAGAGCGGATGTTTTTTTTCCGACGGCGAAGAGTTGCAAGTTTCTCAGCACCGCAAGCGCGTTGGGTCTGCGCAAAAGCAACGGTTCAAGAAAATGCCGGACGCCGTTCGTGCTGGTGAAGAATACGCCGTCGTAGCGGTTGAGCGGCGGAATCTCCCAAGTGGTCAAGGGCACGATTTCAATCGTTGGAAAAAGTACTGAGCGCAGGCCGCGCCGTTCGAGGTGAGAGATCAGATAGACGGCTTGTTCTTTGGGGCGGGTGATGAGGACTGTTTTCAATTATAAGGTTCGAATGTTTTCTAAAATATGCTCGCCGCCTTGTTGCCACAGCGTTTCAGCAAGCGCGAGACCGACGGCTTCCGCGTCAATGATATTCTTCGCGTCGGCGGCGTGCGCCGCGCGAATGAGTTGTTTTCCGTCAAGCGAAGCAATGACCGCCGTGAGCGTCAGCGTTTCGTTTTTGATTTCGGCATTCGCACCAATCGGCACTTGACACCCGCCTTCCAACCGCCGCAGCAAACTTCGCTCCGCAGCCGTACAGAGTGCGGTGTCGGCGTCGTTCAAAGCCGCGAGCATGGAAATCGTTTCTGCGTCGCCTGCGCGGGTTTCAAGTCCCAACGCGCCTTGTCCGACCGCCGGAAGCATTTCATCGAACGCAATCACTTGGGCGATATGGGCGTCATAACCCAAGCGATGCACACCGGCGTAGGCGAGAATCATTGCATCCAGATTTTCCGCATCGAACTTCTTGAAGCGTGTGCCGACGTTGCCGCGCATGTCGGTGATTTCCAAATCAGGTCGCAAATGTAAGAGTTGCGCCCGTCTTCGCAAACTGCCTGTCGCAACGCGGGCATTCGCAGGCAGCGAGCGAATTGACTCTGCGGCTTTAGCAATGAGCACGTCGTGCGGGTCTTCGCGCCGGGTAATCGCGGCAATCGTGAGGCCGTCTGGCGTACGGGTCGGTAAATCTTTGAGGCTGTGCACGGCAAGATCAATCGTACCTGCGAGTAATTCTTTTTCGATTTCGCGCGTGAACAGACCTTTGTCGCCGATCTGTGAAAGCGGCGTGTCTAAAATTTTATCGCCGGTTGTTTTGATACGCCGCAGCGAAACATCGAGGTGCGGAAAGTTTTTTTCAAGTTCCGCCTTGACAAACTCCGCCTGCCACAGCGCGAGCGGACTTGACCGCGTGCCGATGACAAGTGATGACTTCATCAGGCTCTGAACGGATTTACAATCTCGAGCCGATTTTCTACAACCAGACCGTGTTGCATGTCTTCAGAGTAAAGCCGCGTCGCTTCCGACAGCAATGCGTTCGCAACAATGAGACTGTCCCAAAAAGAAAATAGGTATGCCCGGCGCAGTTCAGAGCCTTTAAGAAGGACGTTTTTAGTTAATTCAGCGACGGGGTACTTCGCATAAAAAGCAGTTATCAATTCTCGCAATTGTTCTTCCGTGAAAGCGGCTTTCCGAAGTAGGTTGATACAAATCTCATTAATAACTTGCGAACTGATTGTAATTTTACGCTCCGTTTTTACAAGTGAATTTGCCGCCTGCGACTTCTGAGCGTCTTGTGTTTCGAGGAAAGCGTAAAGCCAGATGTTTGTATCAATAAAACACTTCGCGGGACTATTCTCGGCCATAAATCTCCGTCCGGGTAAGCGGGGTAAAGCTACCCACAGCGTGCGGCAAGTTCAGCAAGGACTCAATTATGCTTACATCTTTCACACTCTCTTCTGTGAGCAATACGACTTTCACACTGCCTTTTATTTCATCACGATACTCCGCCGGAATTTCAATAAACCCGTCTTTGATATGTGCCCTAAACTCAATGGTTGTATTCATAAAAACTATTCTTCGAGGTTGAAAATACTGCGGATGAGACTGAGTTTGCCGACCAAATCCTGCTCGACGCCCGTTTGCAATTTTAAGTTTTGCATCGGGTAATGGAGAATTTTTTTGATGAGCCGGTCGGCGAAGAG
>JACMJS010000085.1 GCA_014380515.1 Chlorobiales bacterium | reverse complement strand
TTGAGGATACTCCGGCTTACGCCGCCGCGCTGCGGGAACATCTTAATCGCAGCACTGAACATTTTCACACGAATCTTGCAACGACCGGCACAACGACTTCGGCATCTGCATCGTAGTTTTTATATTGCGGCCTCAACTTTTTGAGACGAACCACCATTGCAGCCAAGATGCCCGATATGAATGCTATTGCTCCGCCGCCATCGCCGACCCCGCCGGATGAATCCGTCAACCACTCCTCGCCCTTGCGCGAAAAGTATTTCAACGATCCCGATTACCGCCGCAAGGTTGCCCGCCGACGCAAGCAGTTGGAACTCATCTATCGTATCCTGATCGGTATCATTGCCGCAGGCATCGCTACGGTCGTCGGCCTCTTTATTTACCTCGCCCAAGGTCTGCCGAGCCTCGAGCAGTTAGAAAACCCCAAGCCGGAACTCGCCTCCGAAGTGCGCTCCGCCGACGGCGTGCTGATCAAAAAATACTTCATGCAGAATCGCCGCCTCGTGCCGCTCGATTCTATTTCTCCGAACGTCGCCAACGCGCTCATTGCCACCGAAGACATCAAGTTCTACGATCATTGGGGCTTTGATTCACGCCGCTTTGTTACCGCGATGATTACCAACGTTGTTACCTTGCGCAGACGGTGGCAAGGCGCGAGCACGATCACTCAGCAACTCGCCAAAAATCTTTGGCTCACCCCCGAACGCCACTGGCGGCGCAAGCTTCAGGAACTGATGGTTTCCGTGCAGATCGAACGCACTTACACCAAAGATGAAATCCTTGCGCTCTATCTCAACACGGTTTACTTCGGTGCGGGCGCTCACGGCATCGAATCCGCCGCGGCAACGTACTTCGGCAAAACAGCCATGCAACTTACCGTCGATGAAAGTGCGCTTCTCGTTGCGTTGCTGAAAAATCCGACGAAGTACAATCCGGTCGACCGCCCGGACGACGCACTCTCACGCCGCAATTTGATTATCGGCATGACGGCTCGCGCAGGTTTTATCAGTGAATCGGAAGCCGAGACATACAAAGAGAAAAAGATCAAACTGACTTACACGCCCGTTACCGACATCGGCATCAGCCCTTACTTTACGGAGTATGTACGGCAGCGACTTTCCAAAATGCCGGAACTTCAAAAGTTCGACATCTACCGCGACGGCCTTGCGATCTACACAACGATTGATTCACGCATGCAACTCTACGCCGATTCCGCGCTCACGCGGCAACTTGCGCTGTTGCAAGCACAAGTGGATAAAACATGGTCGTGGAAATACAACGAGAAATTAAAAAATGATTTCATTCGTGAAGACCCGCGCTTTGCGGACTTGCGGCAAAAAGGCGCAACGGAAAAAGAAGCCCTTGCAAAACTCAATGCAGACAAAGAATGGCTTACGCCTTTTCTGAAAGCCAAAACCACCGTGCAGGCCGCGTTCGTAGCGATTGATCCCGCGACGGGAAAAATCAAAGCGTGGGTCGGCGGCAAGAATTTTAACCAATACAAGTTTGATCACGTCTGGCAAGCCTTGCGGCAGCCCGGCTCATCGTTCAAACCGTTCGTCTATACTACCGCGATTGATATGGGCGTACCGACGAACTACGAAGTGTTGAATCAAGAAGTGAGTGTACAAACGGGCGGAAAAAATTGGCAGCCACAAAACTCCGATGGCAAAATGGGTGGCTTCGTTACGTTGCGTCGTGCACTACAGGCATCACTGAATAACATTACGGTGCGGCTTGTGCTCAGTGATGTGCCCCCGACGCGGTTTGCACAAATGGCCAAGCGGCTTGGTATTCATTCGAAGATTGAAGAGAACGCCGCGAGCGCGCTGGGCGCCTCCGAAGTTACGCCGCTTGAAATCACTTCGGCGTTCGGCACGTTCGCCAATCAAGGTCAACATGTTGAACCCATCGGCATCTTGCGCATCGAGAGCAAAGACGGCAATGTGATTTGGGAAGCCCAATCGCCCGACCGTACTCAAGCCCTCGACCGCGCGACGAACTATGTGATGGTTACGATGTTGCAGGGTGTGGTGGACGGAGGCACGGCCTCCGGTGCACGAGCAATTTACAGAGGCCCCGCGGGCGGCAAGACCGGCACATCGCAGGATCAAAAAGATGCGTGGTTTATCGGATTCACACCGCAGCTCGTCGCGGGCGTCTGGACGGGCTTCGACGACACGCGCGTGCATTTCACCTCGATGGAATACGGCCAAGGCGCCAAAGCCGCGCTGCCGGTGTGGGCGAACTTTATGAAAGCTAGTTACGACAACAAATCGCTCGGTCTCAAAAGCAATGCGTTCTTCCAGCGTCCCGACGGCGTGATCAGCATTCCGATCTCGAAGGAAACCAACTTGCCCGCCGACGATGCGACGAATCCGAAAAACGTCTACATCGAACATTTCACGAAAAAAGGGTTTGCCCGCGCGGGCTTCACCATGCCCGCCGTTGATTCCACGGGCGGGAAACGCGCCACCCAGCCGCTCGCCGTGCCGCAACCTAAACGCGGCGAAGGACAGTTTTGAAAAAATTTGTCGCAGCACAAAAGGATGAACTTAGTTCATCCTTTTTTATTTCATCTATGTCAACCACCAACCTTGCATTATGAATCTTGTCATCGTTCTCGATTTCGGTTCGCAATACACCCAACTCATCGCCCGCCGCGTGCGCGAACTCGGCATCTACTCCGAGATTCTACCTTACACAACTTCCGCCGAAAAAATCTCGTCGCTCAATCCTTCCGCGTTAATTCTTTCTGGCGGGCCTGCAAGCGTCTATGCAAAGCGTGCGCCGCTGCCCGATCCAAAAATTTATGACTTGATGATTCACGGCGAACCGTTGCCGATGCTCGGCATTTGTTACGGCCTGCAAGCGATGGCGCAGCAATTGGGCGGCAAAGTGATTAATGCGGAGAAGCGCGAGTTCGGCAGATCGTTGATGAAGGTTGATACATCGTCGCGGCTGTTCAACGATGTGCCTGAGTCGCAAGTCTGGATGAGCCACGGCGATAAGGTCGTCAAACTTCCGCAGGGCTTTGCGATCACGGCCACGACGGACAACTCCGAAATGTGCGCCGCCGAAAATCCCGCGCGAAACATGTACGGCTTGCAGTTTCATCCCGAAGTGCATCACACCGAACATGG
>JACMJS010000084.1 GCA_014380515.1 Chlorobiales bacterium | reverse complement strand
GCGCCGTCGGAGCGCGGACGCAATCGCAAGGTGTGCGGCTCTAAAGACACTGGCAGACTGTAGCGATACGAAGTGAGGTGCGTAATCTCGAAGTGCATGTTCGAAAAATTAAATGGTGAAAAAATTTCGCGCCGTTACAAGAATAAAGAATATCTATGACACCTTACTGTTGTAGGGGTGAGGCATGCCTGGCCCCTACGGAGCACAAAAAATACTTCGCGTTAAGATTTGCTGTGAACCTGTTCGCTGCTTTCCGGCGCGGGACGCAACGCAAAAAACGTGTCGAAGATGCCCTCGCCCGCATCGTTCAACTCCGATTGAAAATCGTCCAAAAATTCATGCAGCCCTTGCGACATAATTTCAGCGATGTCGGTGTAATCGAGCTTCGACCGCAATCGTCCCAACCGCTTCTCCGCCGTGTTGTTGAAGTGTCCCGTCGCCGTGCCGGTAATGACGTGCAACGATTCTTCCGCCCGCATCACCGCATAGCGCACCGAGCGCGGAAACTCCCGGCTGAGAATCAAAAAATCCGCGACCGCAACGGGCGAGATGTGATGATGCTCTTTGCGAAACATCTCAAACGCGCTCGCCGATTTCAACACCGCCGACCATTGAATCGTATCGAACGGCGAACCGACGTCTTCGGCGCTCGGTAGGAGCACGTAGTATTTCACATCCACAAGCCTTGAGGTTTTATCGGCGCGTTCGAGCAACCGCCCCAACCGCCCGAAGTGCCACGCTTCGCCGTGCGACATCGTGGCGTCCATCACGCCGCCGAACAAATGCGCCGACATTTTCACGCCGCTGAAAAACGGATCGGGATGCAACGCCGCGTTGCCGTTGGAAATTTCATCTTTCACCCAGAGGTAAAAGCGGTTGACCTGCTCCCACATTTCCGACGAAATAATTTCGCGCACCGACCGCGCGTTTTCCCGCGCCGCCGCAAGGCAATACAAAATCCCGTTGGGATTGGAAATATCGCTGGTCAGAAATGTCAGCACGCGCTCTTTGGTCGGTTCGCCGTAGCGCGCACGAAAATCTTCTTCGTCGCCCGAAGTCATCACGAGCGGCATCCACTGTTCGCCGCCCGCCGCGGCGAGGTCGAGCGTGAGGGCGAGATTGACGCCGATGAATCGCGCCACATTCTCCGCCCGCTCGATGTAACGATTGAGCCAGTAGATGGAATCGGCGACGCGACTAAGCATGTTGAACTTTTCCGGTTATGAACTTTGAGATTGCGATTGAGACTGTTGCTGCGACGAAGATTGCGATTGAATGTGTTGCGATTGTACCGCCTGTAGCGGCACGGCTGGTGCGGACGGATCGGCAAGCACCCAAGTATCTTTGCTGCCGCCGCCTTGCGACGAATTGACGACGAGCGATCCTTTGCGAAGCGCGACCCGCGTCAGGCCGCCGGGCATGACGTAAATTTCCTTGCCGTAAAGAATATAGGGACGCAGATCAACATGGCGTCCTTCGAAGCGTTCGCCGACAATCGTCGGCACGCGCGAGAGCGAGAGCGTCGGCTGAGCGATGTAGTTGCGCGGGTTGGCGGAAATAAGTTTTCGAAAGTCATCGCGCATCGCGGGCGTGGCGTGCGGCCCGACGAGCATCCCGTAACCGCCCGATTCATTGGCCGCTTTAACGACGAGCGTCTCGATGTGCTCGATGACGAATTCGCGGTCGTCTTTTTCGGAACAGATGTAGGTCGGCACGTTCGGCAGAATCGCTTCCTCGCCGAGATAGTATTGAATGAGTTTCGGGACGTAGGCATATATCACTTTATCATCGGCGATGCCCGTGCCGGGCGCATTGGCGATGGCGACCTTGCCGCTGCGATAGACGTCCATCAACCCTGCGACGCCGAGCATCGAATCGCTCCGCATCGTGAGCGGGTCGAGAAACTCATCATCGATGCGGCGGTAGATCACATCCACGCGCTGAAAACCCGTCGTCGTGCGCATCATCACATAGCCGCCGGAGACGACGAGGTCGCGGCCTTCGACCAACTGCACGCCCATCTGCTGCGCGAGAAATGAATGTTCGAAATACGCCGAGTTGTAAGCCCCCGGTGTGAGCACCACGACCGTCGGGTCGGAGCGGCTCGAAAGATGCTGAAGCGTTTCGAGCAGGCACGCGGGATAGTCATCAATCGCGCGGACGTGCGAGGCATCGAAGAGTTCAGGAAAAGTGCGCTTCATCACCACGCGGTTTTCGAGCACATATGAAACGCCGGAGGGACACCGGAGATTATCTTCCAACACGTAAAACTTTCCATCGCCATCCCGCACGATGTCCGTGCCGCTGATATGGCACCAGATGCCTTCGGGCGGCGCAAGGCCGATGCACTGCCGCAAAAAACATTTGCTCGAGGTGATGAGCTCCGCGGGCAGTACGCCGTCCCGCAGCACGCGCTGATCGTGATACAAATCATCGACGAACAAATTGAGGGCGTTGATCCGCTGTCGCAAACCGGTTTCGACCGGCTGCCAGTCCCCGGCAGAAACGATGCGGGGCACGATGTCGAAAGGGAAAATCTTTTCCGCACCCGCCGTGTCGCCATAGACGTTGAACGTGATGCCCATGCCGAGCAAGGCGGCTTCGGCAGCTTGTTGGCGCCGGTGCAGTTCGCCCGCCGAAAGGGATTCGATTTTCTGCTTGAGGGCAGCGGCAACCGGATGCGGCTGGCCGCCCGCGCCGAACATCTCGTCGTAAAAGCCTTCGGTGTCGTACAGGGTAAAATTCATCGGCGAAGCGGCATTTGAAAAAGCGATGTAAAAACTTCG
>JACMJS010000013.1 GCA_014380515.1 Chlorobiales bacterium | reverse complement strand
CAGTTGCCCGTCGTTGGCGTCAGTGCCACAAGCAGCACTACGAGCACCAAAAAAATGTGAAATGATTTTCTTGCCATGATTCGCTACCAAGGTGAAAGGTTGCTCTTCGGCAACAGTGTAGCCAAGTTTCGTGGTGAAACCTAATGCCTTCATCGCAAGATCATTCTGATGCAGGTTTGATCTGATGCTCACCTCAAACCGATTGACCGTTACTTTAATGCAGTTGCAAAAAGGTGATCAACTCTTAGTGCGGATAAATCTCGGTTTCCGATGACCGGTAGAGAAAAGCGACCTTCGTGTAGTCGCTTTTTATTTCATCTCTGCCTCCGTTCACGCACGTATGTAGTAATGAGAATCTCAAAGACATGGTAGAATTTTGTCAGGTTTTCGATGTGCCGACCAACCCCTTTGAGAGGGAGAGTGCTTGTTGAGAAAAGAAGTAATTGAAAAACGAAAGGGACACGTGGCCGTGTCCCTTGTTGGTTCGAGCGAAGCCCGCGGTCTCAAACCGTCTTCGGCGTTTTGACATGCACGGCTTCGATCATCTCGCGCAGATAAGCGCGGTCTCTATGCTCTTCGAACGCATTGCCGACGACGACGAAACTTGCACCGGCTTCAACTTTCCGTCGCGCCGTTTCGGGTTCGCGGATGCCGCCGCCGACGATGACGGGCAATGACGAGGTACGACTGACGGCGTAAATCATTTCTTCGGGCACGGATTTTTCCGCGCCGCTTCCGGCTTCAAGATAAGCGATGCTCATACCCATGTATTCGGCGGCGAGCACGTGCGCGGCGGCGATCTCGGGCTTGTTGCGCGGAATGGGAAAAGAGTTTGAGATGAACGAGGCGGAAGTCGGTTTGCCGGAGTCGATCAAAAGATAGGCGGTGGAAATCGGTTCAAGTTGTAACTGCTGCAACACCGGCGCGACGGTTACATGGTTGCCGATCAGATATTCGGGATTGCGTCCGCTGACGAGCGAAAGATAGAGAATTGCATCAGCCTCGCGGGAAACTTGCATGATGCTGCCCGGAAAGATGATGACGGGAAGCGAGGTTACGGCTTTGATGTGGCGAATGTATTCATCCAACCGGTAGGAAATCATCACGCTGCCGCCGATGAGAATGGCGTCGGCACCGAACTCCGCCGCATCCGTAGCGATTTTGAGCAGCGACGCTTCGTCGTATTTATCGGGATCAATCAGTAGCAAAAAGCCCGCACCGTGAGCGTCTTTGGAAGCGAGCAGTTTGGAAAAAACGGTTGGTCGTTTTTGAATCATCTGGTTTTTGATGAGCGGTGGCCAAGAGCACCAAACCTGTTTACGGCGACAAGGTTTCAACGCACGAAGATACAACTTTTTATGCACGGTTAAATCCCCCGTTGCCCCGCACACCCTGCAAACAAACTTCAACGGCGAAACTTTCGCAGCGAAATGATTTAGATTCACGGATGAAATTTTTCATTGCAAAAAAAATTTGAGTCATGCACATCAAGAAAATTCTGTGTCCGACGGATTTCTCGGAACGCTCGCTGCAAGCCTTGCACTACGCCACCGGTTTTGCGCAAGCGATGAATGCAGAATTGTTAATGCTGCACGTTACCCAGCCGAACGTCGCGCTTATCAATGACGCCGTGCCGTACGTTCCTATCGATCCTGAACTCATACCGCAATGCAAATCGCAATTGTCGGCGTACGTAAAAGCCAATGTGCCCGCGGGCATAACGACGGCGGAGCAGGTGGAAGTGGGCGATGCGGCGGGGCAGATTGTGTTGCAGGCGGAAGTGTGCGGCGCGGATTTGATCGTGATCGGCTCGCACGGACGCACAGGCTTTCAACGGCTGGTGCTGGGCAGCACGGCGGAATCGGTGGTGCGGCACGCGCATTGTCCGGTGCTCGTCGTCAAAGATGCGCAGAAGGTGTTGATTGCCGAACAGAAATAGAACGTTCGCTTTCACCAGAATACGTTGAGATTATACAAGTGAAACTGTGTGTCTTTACTTTTGTGCGATAAGGATTCGGTCGAACGGATTGCGGTGATGGAAAGGCAACGCCGCTACCCTGCCTACATGTGAGAGATCGATGCCGATCACACTCAGATTATTTTTGGCCAACTCTTGCCCCATGAATTTCTCGAAGGGCGAAGGCAAACTGAGTTTTCGGAGACTGATTTTGATCTACATTTCCCAAATACTTGCAATGCTCACGAAGCACTGATTCGCTCCGTCTTCAATCGCCGCCTTTGCACGCTGACTCAATGCAGGGTGATTTCCGATGAACCAAAGAAGCGTATGCGTACCCCGAGCAGATAGTGCATTACATGTAGTCTTTGAAATCTTCAAGCGGCGCATCGAAATCATCCGACATCCAGACTTGTCCTTTCGCGCTTCCAGCCTTGCGGTTTTGCATGGATGCTTCCAGAACCGGCGAGACCCTCACGACCGGCTTACCGCTTTCTGTAAGAATGATCTCATCGCCGGCTTTTGCTTGCGCGATAAGCGCCTCTAATTGCGGCAGGGCTTCGGAGAGACTAAGCTCTTTGGTCATAATGATTCGTGTGTTCAAAAGTGGTGCAGATTCAGAGATGATTTCTAAATCTCTGACATCTCTCTCTCAAATCAAAAGTAATCTTTTCATCATTATTCGAGGGTCAACGGTAAGCAACGGCCAAGCCATTTGCGGTATATTGCCGCCAAGTTACAATTCAACCCGTTTTGATACCCGAACTTTAAACCGTATTCATGTCGGAACAGGAAAGCATCACCGTTCGCGGGGCGAGAGTTCATAACCTCAAGAACATCGATGTCTCGATTCCCCGCTACAAACTCACCGTCATCACCGGCCTCTCTGGGAGCGGCAAATCCAGCCTCGCCTTCGATACCATTTACGCCGAAGGCCAACGCCGTTTTATGGAAACGCTCTCCGCCTACGCCCGACAATTCGTCGGCACAATAGAGCGGCCTGATGTGGATTTCATCGATGGCCTCTCGCCCGTCATTTCCATCGAACAGAAAACGACGTCGCGCAGCCCGCGATCGACCGTCGGCACGCTGACGGAAATCTACGACTTCATGCGACTGCTCTGGGCGAAGATCGGCGTGCGCTACGATCCGAAAACCGGACGGAAATTGGAGAAGCAATCGGAGGAAGATATTCTCGCCGCAATTTTCCGTTTGTCCGCAGGCACAAAGGTTCAACTGCTTTCGCCGCTCGTCAATGGCCGCAAAGGTCATTACCGCGAACTCTTCGAAGACCTTCAGAAGAAAGGTTTCGTCCGCGTCCGCGTCGATGGCGAAACGCTGGAGTTGAAAAAAGGTTTGAAACTCGACCGCTACAAACTCCACACGATTGAACTCGTCATCGACCGCTTCGTCATCAAGCCTGATCTTTCACCGCGGTTGAAAGAAGCCTTGGCACTTGCGATTAAACTTTCCGAAAACAAAGCATCCGCCGTGTGCGAAGTGCTTGAGACGAAGCCGTACGATCTCGCGTTCAGCAAAGACTATGCGTACTCCGACGGCGGCTCGAACTTGCAAGACCTCGCGCCGAACAATTTCAGTTTCAATTCACCTTACGGCGCGTGCCCGACTTGCGACGGCCTCGGCGAAAAAAAAGACCTCTCGCTCGACTTGATGATTCCCGATAAGTCGCTCTCGATTGAAACGGGCGGCCTCGCGCCGCTGGGGCGGCAGGGACAAAGTTGGGTGTGGCAGCAGTTGAAAGTCGTTGCGAAAAAATCCGGCTTCGATTTGCAAACGCCCGTCGGTGAACTGTCGAAGGAAGCCTTGGACGTGGTGCTCGGCGGCGCGGGCAAAGAAACTTTTCAGATGAACTACAACTTCGCGGGCGGCGACTATCAATACGCCCAGCAGTGGTCGGGCATCGCGGGCTACGTGAAAAATATTTACAACACGACCCAATCGGCGGGCGTGCGCGAATGGGCGGAAAGTTTTATGCACACCAAACCCTGCCCGACGTGCGGCGGCGCGCGTCTGCGCGAGGAAAGTTTGTTCGTCAAAGTGCTGGAAAAAAATATCTCGGAAGTCGCCGAGTTGTCCGTCGCCGATTGCAAACCGTTCTTCGATGAACTGTTGCCGCACCTTTCCGAAAAAGACACCGCGATTGCGAGGCCCGTGCTGAACGAAATCACGAAGCGGTTGCAATTCTTGCTCGATGTCGGTCTCGATTATCTTTCGCTCTCGCGTTCGGCGGCAACGCTCTCGGGCGGCGAGGCGCAGCGGATAAGACTCGCATCGCAAATCGGATCGCAACTGACGGGCGTGCTTTACATTTTAGACGAACCCTCGATTGGGCTGCATCAGCGCGACAACATGAAACTGATCGGATCGCTCGAGAACCTGCGCGACTTGGGCAACACGGTGCTCGTCGTCGAGCACGACAAAGAAATGATGGAGCACGCCGATTTCATTATCGACATCGGGCCGGGCGCGGGCGAGCACGGCGGCGAAATTATTTCAAGCGGAACATTATCCGAACTTGATCCGGCGTCGGTTACCGCGATGTATCTGCAATCCAAAATTCGAATCGAGATTCCGAAAACGCGGCGCCTTGGTAACGGGAAATTTATCACCCTCGAACATTGCACCGGCCACAACTTGAAAGATGTATCGATCACCTTGCCGCTCGGCAAGTTCATTACGATCACGGGCGTAAGCGGCAGCGGTAAATCTTCCGTCATCAACGAAACCTTGTATCCTGTTTTAGCCAATCATTTTTACCGCTCGAAACTTGCGGCACTTCCGCACGGAAAAATTTCGGGGTTGGAGCACATCGATAAAGTGATTCAGATCGATCAATCGCCCATCGGACGCACGCCGCGCTCGAACCCGGCGACTTACACCGGCCTCTTTACGATCATTCGGGATTTATTTGCGTCATTGCCGGAATCGAAAATTCGCGGCTACAAAGCGGGACGCTTCAGTTTTAACGTGAAGGGCGGACGCTGCGAAACCTGCGAAGGCGACGGTCTGAAAAAAATCGAAATGAATTTTCTGCCGGACGTCTATGTGATGTGCGATGTGTGCAAAGGCCGCCGCTACAACCGCGAAACGCTGCAAGTGCACTACAAAGGCAAATCGATTGCCGATGTGCTCGGCATGACGATTGAAGACGCGAGTGCATTCTTCGCCGACTTCCCGCGCCTGCGAAGAATCTTGGATGTGATGGCGGGCGTG
>JACMJS010000083.1 GCA_014380515.1 Chlorobiales bacterium | reverse complement strand
TTTCCGAGAACGCCGACGAACGCCGCAAACTTTTTGAGGAAGCGGCGGGCATCACGAAGTACAAACAACGCCGCCGTCAGACATTCAAGAAACTAGAAACGACCGAGCAGGATTTGTCGCGCGTCAAAGACATCGTAATCGAGGTTGAAAAAAAAGTCGCATCGCTGGAGCGTCAGGCCGATAAGGCGGAGAAAGCCCGCAGCGTGAAGGAAGAATTGCGCACGTTGGAAATAGAACTCGCCGAACGCACCTACGCCGAACTCGCCGAAAATCTTGCGCCGCTTTCCCTGCAAATCAGCGCGCAGGAAGATGAACGTCAGAAATTGACGGCGAGCATCGATGTGATCGAAGCGTCGCTGGCCGCGCTGCATCTGGACATCATCGAAACGGAAAAGCGGCTGTCGCAAGAGCAAAAAGAAATTCAATTGAAGTCGGAACTCGTCATCTCGATTGAAAAACAAATGCTCTCAAATGAAGAGCGCAAGAAATCCCAAGAAGCAAGCCTTGTGCGGTATGCGTCGGAGCAGGCGTCGCAAGATCAGCGCGTTGCCGAGTTGGAACTGCTCGCCGCGCAACTTGAAGCCTTGTTGAAGGTGAAGCAATTGGACTGCGAAACGTTGCGGCTTGAATTGGGCGCGGAAAAATCAGCGTTCGAAAAAGCCGAATCCCTGTTGCGCGAACAGCGGACGAAGGTGGAGACGAAGCGCAATGAATCTGCGGGACTGTCTGAGTCGTTGAACCGTTTGCGTTCCGAGGAACAAAAACTTCGAAGCGAGCGCGAAGCAAAGCTTTCGCAGGTCGCACGAGACACCGAACGCACCGTGAAACTGCACGAACAAATTGCCGAGCGTCATAAAACAATTGAGACGGTGAAAGCATCCATCACCGGGTTGCATGAGTCGCGTGAAGCGGCGTCGCAAAACTTGGAGGCCGCGAAAGCGTCCCGCACCCTGTTGCAATCGCAGATTGACCGAAGCAAAGAACACTTGCTCGAACGCCGCTCCCAGCTTGCTTCGAAAGCCGCGCGCTTCGAGTTTTTAAAATCTCTGCTGGAAAGTTACGAAGGCTTGCCCGCCGGAATCAAGCATCTCGACGAGCGTCGCGCGTTCGGATTGGGAAGCCTTGCCGACCGCATCTCGATCACCGACGAAAAATACCGGCTGGCGATTGAAGCCGCCTTGGGCGAAGCCGCCACGTATTACGTCTCGCTTTCCGCCGCCGATGCCCTCGAAGGCAGCGCGGAACTGCACCGGGCGGCCAAAGGCAAAGTTACATTCATCACGCCCGACGGACTCTTGACGCTGGCGACCGAGTTACCCGCAACGCCCGCGGGACTTGTCGCTGCGACCGGCATCGTAACCGCGGACGACGACGCGGTAAAAAACGTGATTCAAGTTTTGCTCGCTAGCACGTTTATTCTCGAACAGGGCGCGCTGCAAGATGCCGAAGCCTTGACGCGGGACGAAGCCTTCGCACGTTTTCGGTTTGTAACGATGAACGGCGAAGTAGCCGGGCCGCGGGGATTTATTCGCGGCGGCAGCAAAATGGAAACCGAAGGCCTCCGCATCGGCAAGCAGGCGGAACTGCAATCACTTACCGATGAAAAAATAAAATTGGAATCGGAACAGGAGCAGGCGGAACTTGCGGTGGCGAAATCTCAGGCGGAACTTGCGGCCATTTCACTCGGGGACGATGAAGACGAACTTCGCCGCATCGATCAACGCATGACGGCTGCTGAAAAAACACTCGCGCAAAGCGAGTTTGAAGCGGCGTCGTTCACCGATGAACTCGACCGCATCGAGACTTCCGCGGATCAAAGCCGCGGGTCGGTTTCAGAACTCGAACTCAAACTGACGGAACTCTCGCCCGCTGCGTTGCAACTCGAACAAGATTTAAAAATGTTCGGTGAATCGATGAGCGCGGAGCAGGCGGCGATTGCCGCATTGGAAGAGGATGTGCGGGCGGGTGCTCAAAAACTTCAAGCGAAAAATATGGAAGTGCAGCAGTCGCAGTTCGAGTTGGAAAAAGTCCGTTCGCAGATCGATGCTTCGGAGCGCGATGCGGCTGGTGCCTTGCGTCAGAAAGGCCGCATCGAAGATGAACGCCAATCGGCGGAACGGGAAATTTTCCGGCTCGCCGCGGAGCTGGAAACCATGAACGCCAACTTGATGCACCTTTACACCGAAAAAGATGCGATGCAAAAAAGTATCGGTGAACTTGAAATGAATTACAGCAGTCAGAAGGGAGAAGCCAATCAAAATGAAAACAGGCTTCGTGATCTGCGGCGCGGACGCGACGTGGCGTCGCAAATGGTGTTCGAGTTTCAACAGCAACGCTCGCAAATAGAACTTCGCACGGAAAGTTTGCGCACGGTCATCAAAACCGAATATGATCTCGATCTCGAAGTGAAATCGTTTTTCAACGACACGGCGTTTGACGGCGAAACCGCATCGGCAACGGTGCAAGAGTTGAAAGAAAAATTGAAACGCATGGGGCCGGTGAACGAACTCGCCCTCGAGGAATTCGATACTGAAAAACAACGCTTGGATTTTTTATCCTCGCAACAAAAAGATTTGCTGGATGCCGAACTGCAACTCCGCGATACGATTGCGCAAATCAACCAAACCGCCGAGAAGCAGTTCATGGAAACTTTTGCGGCGATCCGGCAGAACTTCATCGGCATTTTCAAAGAACTCTTTCTCGAAGGCGATGAAGCCGATTTGTATTTGCAAGAAAAGGAAGGCGAAGCGTTTGACGCGCTCGAGACCAACATTGAAATTATGGCCAAGCCGCGCGGCAAGCGTCCGCAATCGATCACGCTGCTTTCGGGCGGTGAAAAAACTTTGACGGCGATTGCGTTGCTCTTTGCGATTTATCTCGTCAAGCCGAGTCCGTTTTGCATTCTCGATGAAGTGGACGCGCCGCTCGATGACGCCAACATCGACCGCTTCGTGAAAATCATTCAGAAGTTTTCCCGCGATACGCAGTTCATCATCGTTACGCACAACAAGCGGACGATGGAAGCCGCCCGTGCGCTCTATGGGGTAACGATGGAAGAAGAAGGCATCTCGAAGCTCGTCGCCGTCCGGTGGAACGACGCGCAGAAAAATTAACCCCGATCAAATCTTCATCAAGTTCTAAATAATGACAACCGCAAGAAAATTGGTGCTCTTTGATATCGATGGTACGCTCTTGAAAGTCGAAGGCGTGAGCCGCAATGTGCTGATCGAGTCATTGCGAAAAGTTTACGGTACAGAAGGTTCGGCGGCGACGCACGACTTCTCGGGAAAAATGGACGGCGTGATTATCCGCGAAGTCATGCAGCAAGCGGGTTTGTCCGACAGCGACATCGCCCGCGGGTTTGATGAAGCCAAACAGGTCTATATCGAGGGCTTCAAAGCGAACGCCCGGCGCGAGCACGTAAAATTGATGGCGGGGATTGCGGAGTTGCTTGAAGCCCTCTCGAAACGCGATGACGTGGTGCTGTCGCTGCTCACGGGCAACTTCGAGCAATCGGGTCGGCACAAACTGACGTTGCCGGAAATCAATCACTACTTTCCGTTCGGAGCATTTGCCGATGACGCCGCGACGCGCGATGAACTGCCGCCCGTTGCCGTCGCCCGCGCGGAGGCGCAGACGGGAAAACGGTTCGAAGGAAAAGACGTCGTGATTATCGGCGATACGGAGCACGATGTGCGTTGCGCCCGCGTGTTGAACTCGCGCTGCATCGCGGTCGCTACCGGCCACCGCGCCGCTGATCAACTTCGCTCGCACAATCCCGACATCACACTCGAAACCCTTGCGGATACCGCCGCCGTCATTGATTTCATCACCGCATAATCTGATTACGGTTGATTGAGAACTTCTTCTTTCAATTTTTTTGCCGCGATGAAGTAGAACAGAATCAGACCGATGCCGCCGCTGACGAGCATACACGCGACAAAAATTTCGTTGTCTAAACCGGCGAACCGGTTGAGCATACTAGCGACAAGCAAACCGAGGCCGACGAAACTTGAAACCATTCCCCATTCAAGACTGACGAGCGGGTGCTCGGCTCGAAAATGTTTTTTCGTCGGGCTTTCAAACATATCCGGCGACATGCCTTTTTCAATCATCATTACCCGCTCGCGGTGCTGAGTCTCGTTTCTTTTCCAAAGCAAGGCAAGCACGCCAGCAATGGAAATGATCGGAATCGACAAGGCCATAAATGCGGCGACGGATGTACCTTCTAACATAAATCTGAAAGTTGAGTTGTGAACAAAATTTCTATTTCCCGCTTTGACTTCCGATTTCTCGGTAAGGTTTCCTAAATCACGCGCTTCGGAAACCTTTTTGTGCTGGATGAAGTCAAACCGCCAAAGCACAACCATCATGGCCGCAGCGGACGCCGCAGAAACCGACTTCGAACTGGCGCAACGCGTGCTGGCCGGAGCGGAGTATGTGTATGCCGAACTCATTGACCGCCACAAACACAATGCGATGACGCTTGCCTTGCGCTTGCTTCAAAACAACGAAGATGCCGAAGAGGCCGTGCAGGATGCGTTCGTGCGGGTGTTTCGGGGCTTAGAAAATTTTGCGTGGAAATCGTCCTTTGCCACTTGGCTCTACCGGATTGTGTATAATGTCTGCACCACGCGGCTGATGCGGCGCAGCGACGTCAAACCGGTTTCGCTGGATAAAGAAAGTGATGCGGCGCAATCACTGGCGGGAAAACTTCCGAGTGAAGATTCACCGCAAACCCAGTTGCTCGCCAGCGAAGTGATGATGAGCGTTCAAGATGAAATCGCGCGGCTGCCGAAAATTTATAGCGTGGTTGCAACACTTTTCTTTTTGCAAGAACAGAGTTACGATGAAATCGCAAGCATTGTGAACTTGCCGCTGGGCACAGTCAAAGCGCAACTGTTCAGGGCACGCACATTGTTGCAAGAAGCACTCACGCGGCGACACGGCGAACGGCTTATTGCTTCAAGTACAACTGATACAGCAAAGGAGAAATCGAAATGACGACGCATCCGGCAAAAGAAACTTTGTTCGAATTTCTCGATGGCACTCTCGCGCCAGCGGAATCGGAGCGCGTGCGCGGGCATCTGGCGCAGTGTGAAACCTGTCAGCGCGATGCGGCTGTGCAGGGGCTGATTGCTTCGGCGATTCAATTGCAGCCGAAGCCGGTACTGTCGCGCGAGTTCACCGCGAGCGTGATGGCGCGGATTGTGGTGAAAGAAGAAGCGCCGTCGTTTTTATTGAAGGCGTTGGCAAGTTGGGGAAGCCTCGCCGCCGTTGCGCTGACGCTCATCGTGATGGGGTTCATCGCCCTATCGATCACGCCGTCGTGGATGATGCCGTCGCTATGGACTTCGAAAGCTTCGGTACAAAATCCATCGCCCTCGATAAATAAAATTGTGGCCGACTATGATGCGTTCGTTGCTGAAAAGTCAGCGGACTTCCAACGTTTCTGGACGGGCCTCACCACCACCGATGCGGATTCACACGTTTGGACATGGATGCTTGCGTTCGGCGTCATCGGTGGCTTGATGCTTGTTGATCGCTATGTGGTGCGCCGGGTCTGGCCGCAGTTCGGGCGGTTGTAGACTGGTGTCAACTTGGCGCAGTTTATTGACACAGTTCAATTTTCCCTGCGAGCAATTTTTTCTCCGCGTGCGATTGCGTTAAGGCCGCCGCGCTTTCGAAAAAACCTTTTGCCTTCGCAGCGTCACCCATGCGGAAATAAAACTCACCTTGCGTGGCGTGATAAAGATAGTAGTCGTTCATCACCGCTTTTTCGGAAATCGCTTCGACCGCTTTCAACCCTGCCGGTGCGCCGTACAATTCGCCTACTGCAATCGCGCGGTTGAGTTCAACGACGGGCGTCGGCGCGTGCTGCAGCAGTAAATCATAAAGCGCGAGAATTTTTTGCCAATTCGTCTGCCGGTAATCCGGCGCGAGGCAATGCTCGAACGCAATCGCCGCCTCCGCGTGATATGCGGTGAACCGCTCGCCTTGCGCCGATTGTGAAAGAAACTTCCGGCCTTTTTCAATGAGTGAGCGGTTCCACCTCGAGCGGTCTTGCGCCTCCAGCAACAGCAGGTTGCCTTCCGCATCCAGCCGTCCTGAAACGCGGGCGGCGTGAAAACAAATCAACGCGAGCAAAGCGAAAGTTTCCGGCTCGGCGGTACTTGTATTTTCCGTGAGCATAAAACACAAGCGAAAAGATTCCTCGATCAAATCTTTGCGAATGAGGTCGGTGTGCGTGGCGGAGTTGTAGCCTTCGTTGAGCAAAAGGTAAATCGCTTTCAAAACGCCTGCGAGTCGCGGTTGCAAGTCTTCGGGTTCGGGGAGTTGGTAGCGGATAGAGTTCTCGCGGAACTGGGCTTTGGCGCGGTAGAGCCGCTTCGTGATGGTTTCGTCGTTCGAAAGAAACGCCTTCGCAATTTCAGCGGTGCTGAAGCCGCAGAGCAGTTTGAGAATCAACACGAGTTGCGATTCCTCGCCGATGCTGGGATGGCAGCAGGCGAACATCATCCGCAGCACATCGTCTTTGATTTCTTCTTCGTTCGTCAGCCGTTCAAAGGTCGGCAGGATGGTGTATTCGGAAGCGAGAAGTACGGCGTTTTCTTCGGCGAATTTTCGTTTATGCTTTTCGCGCCGCACGGCATCGATGGCTTTGGACTTCGCCACCGTCATCAGCCACGCCGACGGGTTGGGCGGCAGGCCGCGCATCTTCCATTGCTGAAGCGCGCTGAGCAACGCATCCTGCACGACGTCTTCGGCCAACTCCACATTTTCCGTTCCGAAAATGCGCGTAAGCACCGAAACCATCTTTCCCGCTTCGTGCCGGAAAAGATGGTCGATGGTTTGTTCTACCTGCAAGGAAACCGGTTGCGAGACGGAGGCCGCGTCAGGCAATGGGTCAGGGGACGAGGCCGGCGATGATTCAGATTTCATCTTTGATGTTTCATGACTGAGCCGCGAGGGTTTCCAAGTTTACGGCTTCAGACTTTTTCTTCAAAGCGGATAACGACCGGCCACGAACAAAAGCGAGTACCCCGCCGATAAGCGTCAGCGTCAATGCGGTAAAGCCTAAGTCGATGAGCAGCACCGAAGTAGCGACGCCCAAAAACTTAAAGCGAATCGCCAACACACACGCTGCGCCGAAAAAAAACATCGCGCCCGTTTGCACGCCTTCTTTGAGCGTGGTTGCATTCGATTTGTGAATCCGCTCCGAAATAAAATAACACAGACCGATCGCGCCGATGAGACCGTAGATGAACGGTTCTGCGCCCAGCCGCGAAGCGATGTTCTGCTCCGGCGTGAAGCCCTGTCCCGAAAGCCACACGGGGCCGAAACCGATGGGACCGTAATAGAGCGCGCCCAAAACTTGAAAGACGAGCGCAAGTAAAATGACCGTGAGATGATTGTGCTTGTTCATTGTGATATTCCTTGCTTGAAATGCGTTTTAAAAGCTGAGACCAGAGTAAAATAATGCGTTCGGAAATTGCAGAAATTTTTTACGCGACAGCGGGCATGATTTCTCGCACCTCGACCGTGCCGTCGTCGGTTCGCAGCGACGGGCAGCCCTTGGCCATTTCAAGAGCGTCGTGTTCATCGGTGGCTTTGATGAGCAAATAACCGCCGACGATTTCCTTGCTTTCCATAAACGGACCATCGGTAAGTTTCTTGGCCGTGCCGCGAAGCACCTTGCCATGCGACTGCAGCGGATGTCCCGAAATCATCTTGCCTTGCTGGGCGATTGAGCCCATCCAGACGCCCCACAGGGCAAGTTCCTGTTGCATCGCTTCCGGCGAGAATTTGGCAAAATCTTCTTCCGATTGGATGTTGGCGCGAAAAATGAGCATGAATTCTTTCATTGATGTAGAATTTTAAGTGTGAATGAATCTGTGAAATGAAAACAAAAAAATGTGATTTGAGATGCTTTCATCTTCATAACGAACGAGCCTTTCGAATCTGGACATACTTCGAAAATTTTTTTTTGAATTTTTTTTCCGGCGAAACAGTCCCGATGGAAAATAAAAAGGGCGATGTGGTTCACCGCCCTCCGAAAAATGTTACGTAAAACTATTTATTCAATTTTTCTAATTCTTCTACACTCGGTATCGGTTGAAACGGAATAAGCATAAACTTTTTCATTGCCGATAGCCAGATTGATAAAAACTCTGTGATACTAAACGAGAGTCATTGAGACACAAAAAACTTCCGCTCCGAAAGGCTTGCCGGTTGCGGCCTTGCAAGCAATTGACGCAGCGAAGCGATGTGTCCCAGCAGCGCGAGCGGCACAACGAACGTCGGTAGCCAGATGAATGGAAAAAAAGC
>JACMJS010000082.1 GCA_014380515.1 Chlorobiales bacterium | reverse complement strand
AGCGTAGGGCAGCGAGCGCGGTTTGAACGCCCCGCCGCGCAAAATCGTCGCGCCGCTTTTGGCGACGGATTCCGCAATCGTGAAAACTTGTTCTTCCGATTCCGCCGAACACGGCCCCGCCATCACAACCACGTCATTGCCGCCGATCCTGACGCCTTTAATATCAATCACCGAATTTTCTTTTTTCCAATCGCGGCTCGCAAACTTATAGGGTGAGGTTACCCGAAAAACATTTGCCACGCCATCCATCAAGGAAAGTTCGCGCGTATCAAAATCCGGTTTGACGCCGATGGCGCCGAGCACGGTTTGATTGACGCCCGACGAGCGATGCACATCAAAGCCGTAGTCGTTGAGCCGGTTGATGATGGATTCGATGTGGGCTTCGGAAGCCTGTTGTTCAATGACGACAACCATGATTCGAGAGAATTGTAAAGTGAATGAAGTTCCGTAGAAGCAAGCAGGCTGTGTCGCCACAGTTCGCCGCAGTTAAAATGTAGCCACAAATGTAGCCAAAGTGCCGCACATTTGCGATTCTCTCGCAGCGGTTGTATGTTCTCGCACTTCAATTTTTTGCAACCCGTAAAGACTTCCCCCGAAGATGCACACAGCCCCCGCCATGACGGTCGACACTGATTTTAAAATTCAACTCCTAACGCTTTCGCGCGTCGTGGGCATTGGCGCGGCGCGGTTGCGCGTGCTCGTGCAGCACTTCGGGACGGCGGAGCGCGTACTAGCCGCGTCGGCTGCGGAACTTGGAAATGTTGAAGGCATCGGGGAATCACTCGCACGAAGCATTGTTGGTTTTTCGCGCGGCGCGGAAAAAGTCAAAGCAAGCGAGGCGGCGACAAAGCAGTTGGAACTTGCGGAAAAATTTCAGGCGTCGCTCATCACGCTATGGGATGAAAATTATCCGGCGATGCTGCGCGAGATTTATGATCCGCCCGCATATTTCTTCATGCGCGGTTCGCTCACGGCTGAAGATGAACAAGGCCTTGCGATTGTCGGCACGCGCTATCCGACGGAGTACGGTAAGAATGCCGCGAAACGGTTGGTGGAAGAACTCGCGCCGCACGGCTTTACGATTGTCAGCGGTCTTGCATACGGCATCGATTCCGTGGCGCATACGGCGGCGATTCAAAACCGGACGCGAACGATTGCGGTGCTTGGCAGCGGCACGGATATTATTTACACCGACCCGAAAGGAATTTTATACCCGAAGATCATCGAACAGGGCGCGATTATTTCGGAGGAATGGATGGGGGCTGCGCCGGTGGCGGAAAATTTTCCGAAGCGAAACCGCATCATTTCCGCGCTCTCGCAAGGCACGGTCATTATCGAATCGGATTTGAAAGGCGGCGCGATGATCACGGCCAAATACGCCATGGAGCAAAACCGCGAAGTCTTCGCCGTGCCGGGCAGCATTTTCTCGAAAAAATCGCGCGGCACGAACGCTTTGATCCGCGACAGCGGCGCGAAACTCGTGATGAGCGCCGAAGATATTTTAAACGAACTCCGACCAAAACTCCGCTTCCCGTCAGGTTCTACAGCCACCAAAGTTGAACGTGCGTTGCCTGAAATGACGGATGATGAATCAAAACTTTACAGCTTCCTGCAAGATGAACCGGTGCACATTGATGAACTCGCACTGCAATCGGGATTGGATATTTCCGACGTGCTCGTGCTGCTGTTCGAACTTGAAATGAAAGAATGTATCACGCAGTTGCCGGGCAAATTTTTTCAGAAGCGATAACGCAACGGCTCTCGTTATGACTTCGCCGCTGCGCCCAACCGGGCGGTGAGCCACAGGGAAATATCGGCGAGGCTGCGGGCGGAAATGGTGTGTCCCATCGGATACTCGCGGTAAGTCAAATTCACCGGAAGTGTTTCGAGCATCGCTTTCGCCTCGCGCGCTTGGCTGACGGGAATCACCGGATCGCTGATGCCATGCGAGATCAAGACCGGAAGATTTGTCAATCGCCCGGATGACGCAACCGTGATCATTTTTTCCGGCGGCAAGCGTCCGCTCATCGCCACCACGCCCGCTACTTTTTCCGGCTCCGTCAATGCGACGGACAACGCGAGAATCGCGCCCTGACTGAATCCCGCTATGAAAACGTTCGACGCATCGACCGGATACTGAGCGGCGAGTTCACCGATAAATTTCAGCAGCAGCAACCGGCTTCGTTCGGCTTCTTCCGGTTTCATCTGTAACCCGCCCGGCGTAAAATCCAAGTGAAACCAAGCGTGCGCGCCATAACCCAGTGATAACGGCGCCCGCGCACTGACCACGAAAAAACGGTCGTCCAATTCCGCCGCGAGCGAAAACAAATCGGCTTCATTGCTGCCGTAGCCATGTAGCAGCAGGAATAGCGGCGATTTCGCCAAAGTAATTTTCGGCGGCTGGATCAGATGAACGAGCGAAAGGTTTTGCGGCGTCATGTTAATAGAAAACTACGCATTGAAATGGCGGCGTGTTGAAAGGCTTCATTGAAAAAAGTCAGATGATCATCAGGCAATTGCTGGGCGATCACGTAAAGCATCGGTAAATAATGTTCGCTCGTCGGGACGGAAAGTTTGGCAGCCTCGCCCAAAGTATCGAAACTCGCGAGTGTGTCAGCGTTGCCGTTCATCAAGAGTGTTTTCACTTGTTCGTCGAAGGCTTTTGCCCAATCGTGCGGCGGTGCATCGGGCGATGCAAAATTCGCGCGGCGCAGGTTGTGAACGATGTTACCGCTGCCGAGAATCATCACGCCTTCATCGCGCAAGAAGCGTAACGCTTTGGCCAACGCAAAATGCTGTTGCGGCGCAAGCGCCGTATCAAGACTGAGTTGCAAGACCGGCACATCGGCGTTTGGAAAAAGGTGCATCAACACCGCCCACGCGCCGTGATCCATCCCCATCGCCGTGTCCGGTTGAATCTTAAAGTGCTCCACATGCGATTGGATTCGCCGCGCGGTTTCCGGTGAACCTTTGGCCGGATATTGAACTTGAAACAGGGCTTCGGGAAACCCGCCGAAGTCGTGCACGGTTTCTGGCTTAGCCGCGGTTGAGATGAACGTGCCGCGCGTGAGTTGGTGCGCGGAAATCACTAATACGGCTTGCGGCTTCGGCAACGATGCGCCGAACTGCAAACCCAATTGCGCCAGCGTTTCTGAAAACGGGTTGGGCACAATCGCATTCATCGGCGAACCGTGTCCGGCAAACATCGCGGGCATTTTGCCGCGGCGTGCCGGAGGCGGAAAATGGATTGAGGTCATAGAATAGAAACAATGAAGTTTTGAATAATGTCTGTTCAAACGATTATTTAAACTCAAATGATTCATCCTCGTTGCAAATGACGACTATAATTCCGCCGCGCATCTGGCCGTGCCGGAAAATACCCGTGGAATGTTTTGACGAACTTTTGTCATTGTTGCAATTGCGGCACAAGGTTTGTTAGATTGTCGGCGTTCATATGGCGTTCATATAAGAAACGCACTTTTAACACCCATTCGTGATTTTATGCCCAAGCCCACCGCCAAACCGGCAGCCATCGTCTTTGATAATGTGATGATTGACGATGACATCTTGTCCGCCCAGTTCCGGTGTGCGCTTGAAAAATGCAAAGGTGCGTGCTGTGTCGAAGGCGATCTCGGGCCGCCGGTTACACGCGCCGAAGTCGAGGCGATTGAACGCAACCTTGAGGCCGTTAAAAAATATCTGCCGCCGCAAAATCTGAATGCCATCGGGAAGCAAGGCGTGTTCGAAGCCGAATACGGCAATTTGTATTACACCACCGTCGGCGGACGCGAATGCGTCTTTGCAACGATTGATACGGCGGGCGTGGCGACTTGTACCATCGAGCGGGCTTATTTGGCAGGTGAATCCGATTTTCGAAAACCCGTTTCGTGCCACCTGTTTCCGATCCGCGTCCGAAAATCGCTCGGCATGGATCACTTGACTTACATGCAAATCGACGAGTGCCACAGCGGGCGTCAATGCGGCGCGGCGGAAAAAGTACCGTTGCCGGAATTCGTCGCGCCTGCGTTGCGGCGCAAGTACGGCGACCTGTGGACGGAGAAATTTTTAGCCTACTGTCGCTCACGATAAGGTTCGCCCTGATCAGTTCTGCACTTTCACCTGAAACCCTTAACGGCCACTTTCACCATGGTGGCTATTAAAAACAGATACACTGTTTTACTATGTCTCAAAGTCTATCCCAGCGTCAAAGCCAGACGATGCGGCTCAGCCCGCAGCAAATTCTCTACGCCAAACTCTTACAACTGCCGACGATTCAACTAGAGCAACGCATCAAACAAGAGTTGGAAGAAAATCCGATGCTTGAAGAATCGCTGGAGGAAACCCTTGAGGCCGCCGAAGCGGAACTTGGCGCAACTGCTGAACCCGAACCGCCCGCCGCGACGCTTTCCGAAACCGCCGCCGATGCTCCTGCCGATGTCGAACCGGCGCAGCCTTCCGCACTTACAGATACAACGGCAGATACAACGGATATTGCGGCAACCAACGGCGAACTTAAACAAGATGCCGCTGAGACCAAGCCGGACGCGGCTGTAGAACCCATCATCGAACCTGCGACGGAACTTCCGAAAGTCGCCGACGAAGATTTCGAGCATGAGATCGCTGAATATCTGCGCGATGATTACGACGGCTACAAGACGTCAAACTTCGAGTTGAAATCCGGCGACGATGATGGCCGCGAGTTTCAGCAAGCCTACGAAGAAAGTTGTTCGGAATCGTTGATGGAACAATTGCACTTCCAATCGCTTACCGAAAAACAGTTTCAGATCGCCGGGGAAATCGTCGGCAATATCGAGGATGACGGCTACCTGCGATGCCCGCTCGAAGCCATCGCCGACGGCCTGCTCACGCTCGGCATCACCACGACGGAAAAAGAAATCGAGGATGTGCTGGAGAAAATCTGGTATCTCGATCCGGTCGGCATCGGAGCGCGAAACTTGCAGGAATGTTTACTCATTCAACTGCGCGTGCTGATCCGCGAAACGGACGACGAAGAAAAAGAAACGCTGGCTTTGCTCGCTGAAAAAATGCTCGGCCAATACTACACCGATTTCACGATGATGCACTACGAGAAACTTTCGCAAGCCTTGGGTGTTTCGATGCAAACGCTGCGACGCGCGTTGATGGTCATTCAGCATCTCAATCCAAAACCCGGCGGCGGACAAGGGCAGGCACGGGGCAATTACATCACGCCCGATTTCGTGATCAGTTTCAACGGGACGGAACTTGTCGCCACGACCACCGACCGCAACGCGCCGCAGATTCGAATCTCAAACGCCTATCGCACGCTGCTCGAAGACCGTTCGCAGCCGAAGGCGACCCGCGAGTTTATCAAAGGAAAGTTGGATAGCGCGCGAAGTTTTATGACCGCCATTCAAATGCGCCAGCAAACGATGCGCAAGGTGATCGCGGCGATGCTTAAACTTCAGTATGAATTTTTCACCGAAGGCGCGCATAAATTGAAGCCGATGATTTTGAAAGACGTGGCCGAAGAAACGGGTTTGGATATTTCAACGATCAGCCGCGTGGCCAACGGAAAATACGTGCAGACGGAGAAGGGCACGTTTGAACTCAAATACTTCTTTAGTGCCAGTATGGAAACCGAATCGGGCGACGAAGTTTCCAACCGCATCATCAAGCAACTCATCAAAGATTTTATCGAGACCGAAGTTTCCGGCAAGCCGCTTTCCGACGACAAACTGGCCGAGATGCTCACCGACAAAGGCTACAAAGTCGCGCGGCGCACCGTCGCCAAATACCGCGAGCAGATGAACATTCCCGTCGCGCGGTTGCGGAAAAAAATCGAAGTGATGTAAATTTTTTTCTTGTGCCATTGTGAACGGAGCACGAACATAGGGGCGAGGCAGGCCTCGCCCTTACAACGCTTCGCCCCGCTTAGAATGACAAAAAAACCATTGTTAAGAATTCATAACACATTAATTCAAACTCTTTGAAAAAGTTAGATTATCACGCCACCACCGTCATCGGCGTCGTGCGCGACGGCAAGGCGGCTTTGGGCAGCGACGGACAAATGACCATGGGCGCGACGGTGATGAAACCGACGACCAATAAACTTAGAAAACTTCACGGCGGAAAAATTCTCGTCGGCTTCGCAGGCGGCACCGCCGATGGCTTGACGCTCATCGACCGCTTCGAAGAAAAATTGCAAGCACACAGCGGCAAACTGGATCGCGCCGCCGTTGAACTCGCCAAAGACTGGCGCATGGATAAATTACTCCGCCGGCTTGAAGCGATGCTCGCCGTCGTCAGTGCCGACCGGACGCTGATCATTTCCGGTACGGGCGATGTGATTGAGCCGGAAGACAACATCGTCGCCATCGGCAGCGGCGGCATGTTCGCCCTCTCCGCCGCACGGATCATGTTGCGGCACACCGAGGCGGACGCAAAAACGATGGTGTTGGAATCGCTCAAGGTCGCCTCGGAGATTTGCATCTACACGAACGCCAATTTCAAAATCGAAGAACTTTAGGAAAGTGAAGTCCGCCGAAAAGAACAGACAGTCATTCAAATTTTAATCTCGAAACGAATTTTATAGAAATGGCAAAATCGAAAACGCCGACTGAAACGCCCGCCGAAACGCTTGTGAAAGAAACCTCGGGCGACAAACACCATTTAAACGGCAACGGCACGGCTGCCGCAGCGAAGCCGGTGCTGATGAATCTCACGCCGCAGCAAATCGTGCGCGAACTGGATAAGTACATCGTCGGCCAACAGGAGGCGAAGAAGTCGGTTGCGATTGCGCTTCGCAACCGGTTTCGCCGTCAGCAAGTCGAAGGACCGCTGCGCGACGAGATCATGCCGAACAACATCATTATGATCGGGCCGACGGGCGTCGGCAAAACGGAGATCGCGCGGCGGCTCGCCAAACTTTCCGGTGCGCCGTTTATTAAAGTCGAAGCATCGAAGTTTACCGAAGTCGGTTATGTCGGGCGCGATGTCGAATCGATGATCCGTGATTTGGTCGATCTGTCGGTCAGCATGGTGCGGCAGGAAAAATCGATTGAAGTGCGCGAGAAGGCCAAGCAATTGGCGGAGGAACGCATCTTAGATATTCTGTTGCCGCCGGTTCGAAAAATTTCCGCGGGGAAAAAAGACGCGGGTGAAAAACAGGAATCGAAAAAGTCAAGCGACTTGGACGCGGAAATGGAAATGAACGACCGTTCGCGCGAGAAGATGCGCGAGCGCGTCCGTGGCGGCAAGATGGACGACCGCACGATTGAACTTGACATCACCAGCGAGCAGCAAGGCATCATGCAAATCTTCGGCCCCTTCGGCCCGATGGAAGATATGGGCGGCGCGATGCAAGACCTCATCGGCGGCCTTCCGAAAAAACGTAAGAAGCGCCGCGTTACCATCGCCGAAGCCAAAATCATTTTGGAGCAAGAGGAAATTCAGAAGCTCATCGATATGGATGCGGTGGTGAAAGAATCCATCTATCGCGTCGAGGAATCGGGCATCGTCTTTATCGATGAAATCGATAAAGTGGCATCCGCAGGCGGCGCGGGCGGCAGAGGCCCCGATGTCAGCCGCGAAGGCGTGCAGCGCGATTTGCTCCCGATTGTTGAAGGATCAAACGTGATGACGAAACACGGCATGGTGAAAACCGATCATGTATTGTTCGTGGCCTCGGGCGCGTTTCATGTCTCGAAACCGAGCGATTTGATTCCTGAGTTGCAAGGCCGGTTTCCGATTCGTGTGGAGTTGAAAAGCCTCGTCGAAGATGACTTCGTAAAGATTCTGACGCAGCCGGAAAATGCGCTGATCAAACAATACACCGCGCTCTTGAAATCGGAAGGCGTTGAGTTGGAATTTTCGGAGGACGGCATCAGGGAAGTGGCGCGGACGGCGGCGGAAGTGAACGAATCGGTTGAGAACATCGGCGCGCGGCGGCTGCATACGATTATGACGACGCTGCTTGAAGATTTAATGTTCGATGTGCCGGAGAATACTTCGGTGAAAAAAGTGTTGGTTACAAAGGAAATGGTCGAGCAGCATTTGGGCAGCATTGTCAAAGACAAAGACCTCAGCCGGTATATTTTGTAGAAGCATTGCAGAAGATGAACGGAGAAAGTTCGATGAGCGAAGTGAAGCAACTTCAGGAAACGGATGCGGAAGCGGCGGACGCTGCGCTAGCGGCGCGGCATCAACTTTTTCCGTTTGAACAAAAAGAAATGCAAAGCAATCTTCACTACACGGTTTGCTCGGAGTTCACCACGATGCTGCGCGCGCAGTTCAAAGATGATGCGGACGCCAACATCGGCGGCGATCAGGCTTTTTATTGGAACGCAAAAGACGACCGCGACGTGATTTGTCCCGATGTGTATCTCGTTCGCGGCATCGGCAACGGGCTTCGCAGCAGCATCAAGTTTTGGGAAGAAGAAAAAATGTCCATGCGGTTTGTGCTCGAGGTGTGGAGCAAAAGCAATTCCGCCGCCGAGCGTTATGAAAAGTATGAACGCTACGCGGAACTTGGCGTCAGTGAATACGCGGAGTTGGACACCGAACGCAGCGAACTCACCGGCCACCGCCTGAACGAACGCGGTCGCTACACCGTTATTCAGCCGCAAGATGGCAAAGTGTTTTTTGCCGAACTCGGCCTCTCGGTTGTGTATGAAAATGACTTGTTGAGGCTTTATCGAAACGACGAAAAAGTTTTGACGGCTAGCGAATCGGCGGCGGAAATCGTCCGGTTGAAAAACTTGCTGGAGGCGAAGAAATAGAATTTCGCTAACAGCAACACATTGTCAAACCCTGCGTAGAACACGCACACAATTTTTCTACTCTAACACTTAAACCAAACTATGGAACGCAATACTTTTATTCCGCAAACGGGCGAAGTTTCGGAGCAACTTGTCTCCACCGAGCGGCGCGTCATCAGTCAGGTCTATACATGGATGGGCTTGGGACTCGCGCTCACGGCGGCAGTCGCCTACTACACCGCAGGCTCGGAAGAAATTCTCGGATTTCTGTTTTCGAACCGCTTCGTCTTTTACGGCCTTATGATCGCCGAACTCGCACTTGTGATCGGCATCAGTTGGGCGATCAACCGGATTCCGGCAGCGGTCGCAACCGCGCTCTTTTTCGTTTATGCCGCGCTGAACGGCCTGACGCTTTCGGCCATCTTTTTGATTTATTCCGGCGCGTCGATTGCGGGCACGTTT
>JACMJS010000012.1 GCA_014380515.1 Chlorobiales bacterium | reverse complement strand
CTGCGCGTTGCGCCGTTCGTCAATCGTAATACTTCCGGTGATGCCCGGAAAATTTTTCGTCGCTGCGAGGGCTGCTCGAATGTCTGCGGGCTTGGCCGTCCCTGATGCGCGGATGGCTTCGGCCATGATTTTTCCGGCGTCGTAGCCGAGCGCGCTGTTGACTTCCGGTGCCATATTGAATCGCTTGCGATACGCCGCGACGAACGTCTGGACAGTCTGCGCGGTATCGGAATATGAAACGTGGTTCGAGTAGTAACAGCCGTCAACTGCCGCGCCCGCAACCTCAACGAGCGCGGATGAATCCCACGCATCGCACCCGATGAGCGGTACGGTAATCCCAAGCTCGCGTGCCTGACGGGCGATGAGCGCGACTTCCGCATAATAGCCCGGCACGAAAATGACGTCGGGCGCGAGCGAGCGGACGGAAGTCAACTGTGCTTTATAATCTTTGTCGCCGCTGCCGTAGGCTTGCTCGGCAAGCACCACGCCGCCTTGCGCGGTGAAAGTTTTGGTGAAGGCCGCTGCGAGGCCGACGGAATAATCCGACTTGACGTCTTTGAGAATGACGACTTTTTTCGCCTTCAAATTGTTCGCCGCAAACTTCGCCATCACTTCGCCCTGAAACGCATCGACGAAACAAACGCGAAAAATATAGTCGCCGATCTCGGTAACTTTTTCGTTGGTCGATGACGGCGAGAGCATCGGGATTTTACTTTGCTGCGCGATGGGGGCGGCGGCAAGCGAGCGTGAACTGGCATGTTCCCCGATCAGTGCAACCACATTATCGTTCGTGATCAGTTTGGCTGCGACGGTTGCGGCGTCGCTTGATTTCGTTTGCGTGTCTTCGGAAAGCAGTTCGATTTGGCGACCGAGTACGCCGCCCGCGGCATTGACTTCTTCAATGGCCAGACGCACGCCGTCCGTCATCACCTGTCCCTGAACGGCGTTGCCGCCCGTGAGCGCGGCAAACGTGCCGACTTTAATTGTATTGCCCGTCGCCTGTGAAGCCTTGTCTGTCGCAGGTTTCTGGCCGCAGCCGGTAAGCAAAAGAATTGAAAGAAGGAAATAAAAACGGTACGAAGTCATTTGAAAAAGTTGGTTGGTGAAAAAAAAGGTTGGCAAAAACAGGATGCTTTCTTGTGTCATTCCGGCTTGCCCGGAATCTCTCTTCTTACAAAAGAAGGATTCCCGATCTCACGGCGCGGAACCTTGAACCAGCATGGCGGGAACGACATGAAGAAAAAAAATTACTCGGCACTGACACCGTGCTCTTCGGCTTCAAGTTCCGCAGCAGCACGCAGGATTTTTTCGCGCAAAGGTTTGAGTTTTTCATTTTGCACGATGTACTTCTCGAGTGCCTCGCCCGTCGACATAAACCGCGTCATCTCGACCGCACGGATTCTGCGAACTTGTTCTTCGCTCAGAAGTGAAAGTTCTGAAATGGTGAATGCGCCGGAAAGCGATTGACGAATCACATCCGTATCAATCTGAGACTTCTGCGCGTCTTTACATTTGATGCGCACTCGCACGACCGCGCCTTCAAACGCCGTCGCCATGCCGGTCAGTTTGTTGCGATCTATTTCGCGCAGAATTTTTTCCATCGGCTCCGTTTCCACAGTTACATCACATTCAATCGAAACGAACGGACGGGCGGGCGTTTGAACATGCCGGAAGCTTGCGCGATGGCCAGCATCGATCTCAACCATCACAAAGCCTTTCGCCTGATCGTGCTCGGAAAAACTGATCCGCTCGATGCTGCCGCTATACACCACCGGCGGATGCTGGCCGTTATTGAGTTCCTGATGTTTGTGTACATGTCCCAATCCGACGTAACTAAACTCCGGCTTCGCCAGCGACTGCACGGAGAACTGCGGGTCTTTGGTGATGATGGTAACTTTTTCCGAGCCGTTCGAAAACACCGCCGTATCAATTTCCAAGTGTGCGGCGAGGATGGCGGGATAAGTGAGCTTCTCGCTCCGAATCGCTTCGGCCTGAACATCGACGAAGCCCGTATAGATTTCATAAATCTTTTGCTTCAACTCTTCCGGCGTGAGTTTGGCGTATTCGTCTTTCGACATCAAGTTGCTCCGCACCGGCCACGGCAGCCCGACGACGCGAACTTTGCCGGACTTCGTTTCAATATCCTTCACGCCCGGCTTGGAGAAAAGCACCACGTTGCCGATAAGGTTCGGAAAAATATCGATTGAACTCACGCGGCCAAACGAAACCGGATGATCGTGGTTGCCGACGAGCATCACGACGGGAATCTTCGCCTCGAGCAGCGGACGCAAACATTGCGAGAAAATGCGTTGCTCGGTCGGCGTCGGCGTGGAGTCGCGGTAAGCGTCGCCGCAGAAGAGAAACAGATCGATGTCTTCTTTGATCGCGCGAGCGACCATGAACTCGAACGCCGATTTAAAATCGCCCCAGCGCGTGCTAAGGCCCGTCGCCGGATCAAGCCGTCCGTGCGTATCGTAGCCGATGTGAATATCGGCGGTGTGCAAAATTTTCATCGGATGAAAAAAAGTTTGTGATGTCATTCTGAATGAAGCACAAGCGCAATGAAGAATCTGCATTCATTCTTTGATGGTAATTCAACTGCAGATTCTTCGCTCACTTGTGAGCCTACGGCTTAGAATGACACGAAGGAAAAATTAGCGATTGAACTGATGCAACATGCGCTTGAGAATTGCTCGCTCCTCCGGCGTTGCATCAAGATTGGGCGCGAGCGTTTCGGTCTCGATGCGGCGTGAACCCAACTTGCCGGTAAGCGTTACTTCTTTTTTGTTCCGGCGCACCACGATGGTTACAGCGTCGCCCGTTTTCCACTTCGCCGTGTTCAGGAGAAACCGCAAAAATTCTTCCTGCTCCAGCGGCGTAACGTTATTGAAACGCAGCACCTCGTCGTTTTCTCTCAATCCCATTTTGTCGGCGGTGGAATTGGGCACAACCGTAGCGACGCTATACACATCGTTGGAATCCGGTAAGATGAACGCGCCGAGAAACGGCGTGTCTTCGCGGCGCTTCGCGTAAAGCAATCCGGCTTTTTTAAGTTGCTCCTCGAACGGAAATGTTTCTTTGCCCGCAATGAACCGCCGGTGAAACAGGGAAATATCGACGCCGGAAATTTCAGTGATGAGTTTCGGTAGTTCGGTGTCCTCAAATGTTTTCCCACCCTTGCCGAAGCGTTCGTTCAACGCCTGCACGAGTTCATCCGTGCCGAAGCGGTTCGCGGTTCGGCTGCGCAGTTCGATGTCCAGAAGCATCGCCAGCATCGTGCCTTTATAGTAGAACGGCGTGATCTCGTTCGGGTCTTCCGCGCTCGCCAGACGCAGGCTCAAGGATTCCAAGCCTTCGCTGTAACTGTTCGGCAAACCGTTGATGAGTTTGATACGCTGCAACACCGCCGCCAAAAAATTTTCTTCGCTGATAATGCCCGCTTTGAGCAGCAGCAGATCGGCGTAGTAATCGGTGATGCCTTCGGCAAACCACACCGTGCGCGTTTGAACGGGCGACTGATAATCAAAGGGCCCCAGCAGCGAGGTATGAATACGCTTCGGATTCCAGAGGTGGAAAAACTCATGCGAAACGACGTTCGTCATTTGGTTGTCGCGCACTTTGTGTCCGTCGAAGAGCGGCATATAGTAGGCCGAAGAATTGCGGTGCTCAAGGGCACCGAACGCGCCGAAGATTTTGGGACGCGCCAGCCGGTGAATGAATAGATATTTTTGATACGGCAATTCCCCGAAGAGCCGTGCTTGTGCGGCGACGATTTCTTTGGTGATGGCGATGAGACTGTCCGGTTTGAACGCGCCGGAATACACGCCCATCAAACTGTCGGCGTCGATAACAACGCTGTGCGGTTTATTCTGAACGGTGAAATCGTAGCGGTTGAACTTGCCCATGATCACGGGCGCATCAACCAACTCATCGTAATCACTTGCAACGGCTTCGACGGAGTTCGGTGCAACTTCAACGCCCGATGCGACGCGCCAACCGGCGGGCAATTTGTAACTGACTTTGCACGTCGCGTCTTTGACGCCCGCGAAGTATCCGAACACGTTCGTGCCGTTGAAGTAGCCGCGTGAGAGATTCAGTTCCGTAGTTTCCGGCCACAACAGTTCGGGACGAATGATTTCACCGACGAGATATTCGATGCGCTCCAACTTTTCCACGGATGAAATTTTCCACGTGCTAAAGTTTTCCCGGCGCACCGTGAGCCGCGAGCCATCACCGGCGAAGGCTGCAAGGCTATCGGCGTAGCGGCCAAACTGTGTGAATTGATACGCGCCCGGTGCCCACGCGGGCAAGTAAAATGTGGCTTCGCCGGGGGGAAGCGAAAGTCCTGACGCGCGCAGCGTGAGTTTGAATTTATGCGACGCGGGCGCGGTCGCATCGACCGTGTAGGTGTAAGTCGCTTTCGCCGAAGATTTCAAGGCCGGTTGCGGCGCAGTGCATCCGCTGACGGCGAAGGCGATGCTGATAAAAAGTATGGAAAGAGCGGACGGACGGAGCGGCATAACTCTGTTGCGGTGCGTGTGTGAGTGTGTCGGTGGTTAAAAACTTGCGGGTGAATTTACGAAAGCCCTTGTCCAATTCGCAGTTTGTCGTATGCTTATCGAAAGACTTTTCATTTTCTACAACACTATTTTTTCCGTGCTGGCAAAACGTATCATTCCATGCCTCGATGTCAAAGACGGGCGCGTCGTTAAAGGGATCAATTTTGAAGGGCTGCGCGATGCGGGTTCGATTTTAGAACAGGCGAAGTTTTACAACAGGGAACTGGCCGATGAACTCGTCTTCCTTGACATCTCCGCCTCCACCGAATCGCGGCAAACAACGTTATCGGAAGTTGAAAAAGCGGCAAACGAAATTTTCATTCCGCTGACCGTCGGCGGCGGGATTGCGAGCGTGGCCGCCGCCCGCGAGGCTTTTTTGCACGGCGCCGATAAAGTCTCCATCAACACGGCGGCGGTGCAGCGGCCTGAACTGATTTCGGAACTGGCCGAACGCTTCGGCTCGCAGGCGGTGGTGGTGGCGATTGACATCAAGCGAACCGCAACGGGCTACAAAGTCTTCACACACTCCGGCAAAACAGAAACTGTATTTGAGGCTTTGGATTGGGCGCGGCGCGTAGCGGAATTGGGCGCTGGTGAAATCCTTTTGACGAGCATGGACCGCGACGGCACGCAGGATGGTTACGACGTGGAAAGTCTGAAACTCATTTCAACCGCCGTCTCGATTCCCGTCATTGCTTCCGGCGGCGCGGGCAACTTGCAACATCTCTGCGACGCCTTTACCCTTGGCCGCGCCGACGCCGTGCTCGCCGCGTCCATCTTTCATTACCGCAAGTTCAGCATCATTGAAGCCAAACAATTTCTTGCAAATAAAGGCGTGAGTGTACGGCTATGAAAAGTGCGGTTGTAAAATTCTGAAGTGCTTTCCGAAACAAACTCCCCGCCTTGTTTTAAGGAGGGGTTCAGGGGTAGTTTGACGAATCGCTGACGTTCAACCGCCCCGTCCGCCTGTCCCGCTGTTGCTTTGAATCCCGCATTGAGCGGGATGCGGACACCTCTCCTCATCTGAGGTGGGGAACATAATGATGCTTCAAGTTGTGGGCGCGAGCGCGAAGTCAATCGTCTTGCGCTTGATGTCGGTGCTTTCGACTTGCACTTTCACGCGCTGACCCATCTGAAACCGCTTGCCGCGCCGCTCGCCGACAACCGAATAACTGCGCTCGTCGAACTTGTAGTAATCATCGCGCAGGTTTCGAATGTGCACCATGCCCTCGATCATCAGTTTATCGATCTTGACATAAACGCCGAACTCGGTTACACCGGAAATGACGCCCTCAAATGCTTCGCCGATGTGATCGGTGATGTATTCGACTTGCTTGAGCTTGATGGACTCGCGCTCCGCATCCGACGCATTCTTTTCCTGTTCGCTGGAGTTCTGACAAATCGCCGGAATTGTACGCCGTAAAAATCCTAAGCGCGTCGTCGTCAGTTTGGCGTGCGCTTTGCGCAAGGCTTCATATTCGAATAGCAAGCGATGCGTGATGAGATCGGGGTAGCGGCGGATGGGCGACGTGAAGTGCGTATAGAAATCAAACCCAAGGCCGTAGTGTCCGATGTTCTTCTCCGAGTAGATCGCCTTGGCCATCGTTCGAAGCGTGATTTCATTGACCATAAACTCGACCGGCGTGCCTTTGACTTCCGTCAGCAAGTGCTTCATCGCCTTCTGCGAGGCGGTGTCGTTGTTGAGCGCGTTCTTTTTCAACTCAAGTTTGAAACCCAACTTCGCCACGAATGCCGCCAGCGTGCGGATGCGGTCGGGATGCGGCGAATCGTGAATGCGGTAGACGGCGGGGTAGCCCAAGT
>JACMJS010000081.1 GCA_014380515.1 Chlorobiales bacterium | reverse complement strand
TTCCGGCTCCGGCGCGTTCGGTTCAATCAACCAGTTCAAGCGCGATCTTGCCGCCGAAATTTCCGCGACGCTCGCCTTCAGTGCAATCAAGAACAACGATAAAGTAGGACTCATCATCTTTACCGATACGGTCGAACTCTTCATCGCGCCGCGCAAAGGGCGCAAGAACGTCCTTAGAATTTTGCGCGAGATTTTTTTCTTTAAGCCCAAAAGCCGCCGCACCAACATCGCTTCGGCCTTGACGCTCGCGGCCCGCATCTTGAAACGCCGCACGATTGTTTTTCTCGTCAGCGACCTGATGGACAAAAATTATGACGACGCCTTGAAACTGATGAACAAGAAGCACGACTTTGTAACGATTCACATCAGCGATCCGTTGGAAACCGAACTGCCCCGCGTGGGTCTGGTTGAACTTACCGACGCCGAAACGGGCGAACATTTTCTTGCCGATACGTCGGACGCTATGTTCCGAAAAAACTATGAACTGCGGATGAAGCAATTGGCGGAACAGCGGAAAAAACAGTTTCAAAAACTTCAGATCGATATGGTGGGCGTATCCACCGCGCGTTCTTACATCAAACCGCTCGCCGCATTTTTCCGCCAACGCGACGCGCGATATTAACCGCCGCCTTTATTTGATATACCGTGTAGGGGCGAGGTTCTCTCGCCCCGCATTTGTTGGGTAAAGACGGGCGAGAAGACCTCGCCCCTACGACGACAATACCGAATCATGTCCGTATAAGATGCTCAAACGATTTCTAGTGCTTTGCTTACTATCAACACCGCTCGCGGCGTTTGCACAGGCGACGAGGCCGGATGTGTCGGTTGACATCGCGCCGGATACTTGCACGATAGGCGATGATATATTTTATACGCTTACCGTGTCGCACGCCGTGGATGTATCGATTGCATATCCGGTTGAAAACGATAGTCTGTTCGCGCCGTTCGAAATCCGGCGGATTGAAAAATTGTCGTCGGAGCGGAAGGGCAACGTGGTGTTTGAAAAAATTCAAATCACGCTGGCGGTCTTTGATACCGGCGCACAAACAATTCCGTTCGCTAGGCTGCGGTATCTCGAAGATGCGGCGTCCGCAAAAGAAGGCGCGGTTGACATCGAAGGCAAAACAATTTATGTACGCTCCGTGCTCCCCGCGGACGCGAAAGACGTGGCCGACATCAAGCCGGTGCAGGAGCCGCCCGTGCCGCTATGGATTTACCTTGCGATTGCGGGCGTGATATTGATGATCGCACTTTCGGCATTCCTTATTTACCGGTATTTGAAAGCCCGTAAACCCGCACCGATAAAGGAGAGGCGGATGCCGGTGAAGTCGGCGTTTGACGAGGCGACTGAACGCCTGCAAGCCCTGCAATCTTATCCGCTGGAAAGTGAGGAAGAAAGTAAAAAATTTTATTCTGAACTCTCCGACATCACGCGCGAGTTCATTGAGCAGCATTACCGCATTGCGGCGATGGAACAAATCACGCCGGAGATTGTGAATGCGATTTTGATTTCGGAGCGGCGCGCGGTGGAAACCGACCGGATCAAGAAAATTTTGGACAAGGCCGATTTGGTGAAGTTCGCTAAGTTTTATCCGAGCAAGTTGGAAGCGAAGGAAAGTTTGTCGCTCGCGTTTGGCGCCATTGAAGTCGCAAGACCGAAACCGATGGAGGCTGTGAACCCCTCTGCGCTCCCCTTTCACAAAGGGGAGCGTATTGAAGGTTGAGTGTTGAAAGAACAAGCATCAAAAAAATAGAAGTTGGAAGAATGTGAAGGGCGCAAGTGAGTAAACTTTTTTCTTCTTTCCTTCTTTCCTTTAATCATTCTTTTTTCATTCTTTTTTTTAATCACTTTCCCCTTTGCGAAAGGGGAATGTCAGCCACTGCTGACAAGGGGTTCGAACCAAGACTAAAACATGCAAGAGTTTATCAATACGATTTTTTCGAAACAGTTTTCGTTTCAGAATCCTGAGTTTCTCTGGCTGCTCGTGCTAGTGCCGCTCGTCGCCGTGTGGCAGTGGCGGCGAGAACGGTCGGGTAAAAGTGCGGCGGTGGTTTATTCGGGTTTGGAACAAATGAAATCGGTGAAGCAACGCGGCTTTAAATCGCTGCGCCACAGTGTAACCGTATTCCGGCTGCTCGCGCTCGCGCTGCTCGTCATTGCGTTCGCACGTCCGCGGTTGGAAAATCAGAAGCAAACGATTTACTCCGAAGGCGTGGATATGGTGCTGGTCATCGATCTTTCCGGCTCCATGCAAGCCGAAGATTTCGATCCGAAGAACCGGATTGAAGCCGCCAAGTCCGTCGCCGAAGAGTTCGTTCGAAACCGCGTCAGCGACCGTATCGGGTTGGTGGTCTTTGCCGGAAAAAGTTATACGCAATGCCCGCCGACGCTCGACTATGAACTCATCATCAATCTGATTGAGAGTCTCGAAGCCGGACGCATGGACGAAGACGGCACGGCCATCGGCCTTGCCATCGCAACGGCCACAAACCGCCTGCGCAGCAGCACCGCAAAAAGTAAGATCGTCATTCTTTTGACCGACGGACAAAACAACGCGGGCGAGATCGAACCTTTAACGGCGGCGGAACTGGCGGCGGCCATCGGCGTGAAAATTTATACCGTCGGCGCGGGCACGCGCGGCTATGCCAATTTTCCTTACACCGATCAGTTCGGGCTGAAACATTACCTGAAAGCAAAAGTGGACGTCGATGATTCGACGCTGACGAAGATTGCCAAGATGACCGGCGGCAGATATTTTCGTGCAACCGATTTTGAAAGTTTGAAACAGACTTACAGCGAGATCGACCGGCTTGAGAAAACAAAAGTCGAAGTGCAGAACTACACCGAATACAAAGAAGAGTTCGCCGCATTTCTGACGCCTGCACTCTTGCTGCTTGCGATAGAACTTATCCTCGCCAATACGCGATTTAGAAAGTTGCCTTAATGTTTCTAGGTCATTCCCGCCCCTCCGCCAGAGGCGGACAGGCAAAGCGTGGCCGATCCCGCGTAGCGGGACGGCGGGAATCCAGAGAACACGAATGCGCCGGATTCCCGTTGTGAGCGTTAGCGAAACGGGTTTCGCATGGCGGGGAATGGCAGCCATAAGAAAAATTTGTAAATGCAAAAATGAAATTCAGTCATCCTGAAAATTTACTTTGGCTGCTGGCACTGTTGCCGCTGTTGGGATTGTTCATCTATGCGTATCGTGCGCGGAAGGTGGCACTGGAGCGGCTGGGCGATAAGTGGTTGATGATGGGCTTAACCGATTCCGTCAGCCGTGTCAAGCAGGTTTGGAAAATCGTGTTGCTGCTCTGGGCGGCGGTGTTTTTGCTGTTCGGATTCGCGGGGCCGCAAGTCGGTGAGCGATTGAAGGAAGTCAAGCGCAAAGGCATTGATATTGTCGTCGCTCTCGATGTCTCCAACAGTATGCGTGCCGAGGATGTGAGGCCGAGCCGGTTGGAAAAAGCGAAGTATGAAATTTCCGGCTTCGTCGATAAGCTCGGCGGCGACCGTGTGGGATTGGTCGTCTTTGCCGGTCAAGCCTTTTTGCAATGCCCGCTCACGCTCGATAAATCGACGCTGAAATTATTTTTAGATGTAACCTCGCCCGACGCCGTTGAGACGCAAGGCACGAACATCGCCGAAGCCATTGACGAGGCGATCAAAGCCTTTCGGGGCATCGAGAAAGCGGCGGGCGCGGAAGACCGCAGCAGCGTGCGCAACAAAGTGCTCATTATCGTCAGCGACGGCGAAGACCACGAAGCCGGTATTGACGCGGCGTTGCGGCGGGCGTCGGAAGAGAAGATTCGGATTTTCACCGTCGGCGTCGGCGGCAGTCAGCCCGTACCGATTCCCGTCGTTACCGGCGAAGGCGGTGAGAAAGATTTTAAACGGGGACGCGATGGCGGCGTTGTAACGACGGCTTTCACGGAAGCCGCGCTGCGGCAGGTTGCGGAAAAAAGCGGCGGCACATTTTACCGCATTGATCCGCAAGGCTCAACCTTGGAGCGGATTTACGTTGAACTCGACAAACTCCAGAAGCAAGAATTTGCCTCGAAGGAATTTTTGGACTACGATGATAAGTTTCAGTTCTTTATCGGTGCGGGTATTTTGCTGCTGGTGATGGAATCGCTCATCGGCGACCGGAAAAATAAAATCAAACCAGTTTGACGGAACAGTTGATGAAACAGAACTGCCTCATCATTTTTTTGTTGCTCGTATCTGCGCCCAAACCGGCGGCGGCACAGTTCTTCGATGTACGCAGCGGCAACAAGGCCTACGGCGACGGGCAATACGACGAAGCGAAAAAATCGTACGATAAAGTCATTGCCGAACATCCAGAAGCCGCCGCGCAAAAGGAAGCCCGCTTCAACAGCGGTAATGCGATGTATCGCAAAAAAGAATTTGACGCCGCGCAGAAATCTTTTGAAAGCATCGCCTCCAACGCCATGTTGGACAAGAGCATCAGATCAGCGGCGCATTACAACATGGGCAACGCACTCTACAAAAAATCGGAATCCTTGAATGACGAAGAAAAAGAAGCCGCACTGACCGAGACGCTGAAGCACTACAAAGAATCTCTGAAACTCAATCCCGCCGACCGCGATGCAAAGACGAACTATGAGTTCGTGCGCAACGCCTTGAAAAAGTACGAAGATAAAAAACAGAAGAAGGACGCGCCGGAAGACGGCAAGAAAAAAGAGCCGGATAAAAACAATCAACAAGATCAGAAGAAGCAAGAAGAGAACAAGAACCAGAACGATCAGCAGAAAGACAAACAAAAAGAACAGGATAAACAGAATCAGGACGGGCAGAATCAGGACAAGCAAAACGAAGAAAATAAAAACGGTGAGAACAAGCCGCAGGATCAACCGCAGCAAGGGCAGAACGGACAAGGGCAGCCTCAACAGTTCTCACAAAAAGAAGCCGAGCGGATTTTGAACTCGCTCAAGCAAGATGAAAAAAACACGCTGAAAAAATATCAGATCAAAAAAGCGACCGGCGTCAAAATCGAAAAAGATTGGTAACACCCGCGAAAACAACTTCAATGATGAAACGCATCTTTTTTATTTCACTGCTGCTCAGTGCAAACCTTGCCTTCGCGCAAGAAATTAAAGTGATGGCGTCTGTCGAGTCCGCGTCGGTTACGGCGGGGCAGCCGTTCTATTACACGGTCGAGGTACAAGGCAGTTCGAGTTTCAATACCGTGTCGCTTGGGAACTCGGCGGCGTTTCGGTTGCAATCGGGCGGCGTCTCGCAGTCGCAAAGTATGCAGATCGTCAACGGCAAAATGTCCGTCTCGAAAGCCTTTGCATATCCGATGGTTGCGGAGAAAGAAGGCAAGCATACCATTCCCGCCGCAACAGTCGCCATCGACGGCAAAACGTACAAATCCAATGCGATTGAAATGACGGTCGCCAAAGCGGGACAACCGCCACCGACGCAGGCAGGCAGCGGCGCCACGGGCGGTGGTAAGGGCGGCGGCGCACAAGTGGCGCGGGATCAAGTTTTCATCCGCCCCGTCGTCAGCAAAACAAATTTGGTCGTGGGGGAACCGGCGACGGTAACGTACAAACTCTATTGTCGCGTTTTGCCGCAGCGGTATGAGACGACGCAGGAAATCAAGTCCGAAGGGTTTTGGATCGAGAAGTTCGACTTGGGTAAACAAGCCCCGATGACGAACGAATATCTCAACGGCGAAATCTACCG
>JACMJS010000080.1 GCA_014380515.1 Chlorobiales bacterium | reverse complement strand
GCCCGCGCACGGCTGGGACGTCGATAAGGTGATCACTGCGATCAGTACGCCGCAGTTCAAAGCGATTGATCCGGCAACCGCAAAGGCCGCGATGCAAGCGATGCTCGCCGCAAGCGCAGTGCCGCCGGAAGATATTGTGCAAGACGCCGTTAACCGCGACAAAGCTCTCGATAGTTACGAAGCATACGCCGCGAAAAAACTTGCCGAGCGGCTCGCCACGCACACGCAAGATGTTGAAACCTTGCAAAAGCAAATCAAGCAGTGCGAGGAAGAAATCGCGCGTGTGAAAACTTCGATGACACAAGCGGAAGAAGCATTCAAAGCGTGGCAGGTGAAGAAGGCCGAGAAAGAAGAAGAACTTGTCAAAGTCGTTTCGATGCTGACGGCGGAGGAAAAAATCTCGGTGAGCAACCTGAATAAATCGTAGTTTCAAATTTCAATCAACATTTAAATCTTAACGGAGACTAATTATGTTTGCACGCATCGGACGGCTTATCAGAGGCTTTTTCAGCCTGTTCATCAGCGGCCTCGAAGAAGAAAATCCTGAAGCCTTGCTTGAAAATGCCAAGCAGGATTTCAGAAACAAAATGGCGCAGTACAACCAAGCCCTCGCTCGCCTCGCAGGCATTTCGGAACGCTTGAAGATTCAAGTCAAGACGCAAACGACGCGCATCAAAGATTTGGAAACGCGCATCGTCGCCAATCACAAAGCGGGCAACGTGTCGCTGGCCGGAAGCCTCGCGCGCGAGCTGCAAGAAGTCAAAGCGGATTTGGAGCACAACGCGGAAGAATTGAAAGAGACCGAAGGGATGTATGAAAACAACGTCCGCAATGCGAAGATGGCGCAAAAAGAGTTTGGCGATAAAGTTCGAAATCTCGAACGCCAACTCTCGCAAGTGAAAGTGAAGGAAGCGCAGTCGGAAGCGGCGGCGGCATTGAACGGTGTGGCGTTCAAAGTCGGCGACCCGGGCGATACGCTCAAGGGCATCGATGAAATTTTGGGTAAGCGTTATGAAAAGGCCGCCGGTAAAGCCCGCGTCGCCAATGACATGACCGACATGGCGAAGGTGAAAGAAAAAGAAGTCGAGAGCCAAGCGTTGGAGCAACAAGCCCTCGCCGAGTTCCTCTCGCAGCAAGGTATTCAGGTTGATACGCCCGCGAACGCCGAGATGAAAAAAGAAATCGGGCCGCAAACCGAGGGACAATAAAAATGAGGCGACGCTATTACCCCGCAGTTTTTGTGCTGCTGCTTTTATGTTCGTGCAGACCGGAAGCCGCTGTGATACCGGACGACCCGCCGTACGTCAATCCGAACACCGGCGTGGTTGCGGGGACAATTAAAACGCCCGGCGGAGGCGGCATCGATGGTGCGACCGTCAGCCTTTCGCCCGTGAGCCGCACGGCGACCACGAATGCGTCCGGTGCTTTTGAAATTAGCAACGTGGCAGCCGGACGGTATCAGATTCAATCGGTCAAGACGGGTTACCAGATCGCGGTGGATTACATCACGATCAAAGCCGTTGAGGTAACCCTGTGGGATATTATCATGTTGCCGTAGTTTTCAAATCACATCAACCAACATTTAAAACCGTAAGTGCTCAATGAGTGAAGGTCAAGCTAAACTCACGCCGCTCGGCGTGTTTGTTACATTTATTTTAATCGCCGGGCTGATAGGCCTCGGCGCGTGGCTTCTGGCCGGGCGTTCGGGTGGCTTCTCATTCGGCTCGCTTTTCGGCTCGAAGGATTCTGCGAGTTCCGCATCGCAACGACCATCGGACTCAAACCCAGGCGGCAGCGGTACAGGCACCACCGGTGCATCAACCGATGCTAATGCGACCGCGCCGACGGGCGTCTTGAACCGCATTCAGGCGGGCGGCGTGTTGCGCGTCGGCATGGAGCCGGAAGCCCCGCCGATGAACGCGCTCGATGAACGCGGCCAGCGCGAAGGCTTTGATTTTCAACTGGCGTTCGAACTGGCGCGCAAACTCGGTGTAAGCCGCGTTGATGTCGTCGAGGCCGATTACGATGAACTGCCGAAGAAATTGCGCGCGGGCGAGGTGGATATTATCATGGGCGGCTATGTCGCCGACCCGTCGATTCCGCAAGTGAATTGGACGGAAGGCTATTTGGAGTTCGGCCTGTGCATGATTGCCAAACAAGGCTCCGCGCTTACAGATCCGAAGCAACTCACGGGCCGCAGGGTCGGCATCTACAGCGATGAAGCGGCAAAGACATGGGTGCAGGAAAATGTTTCAGCCGTGGGCCTCGTCAGAGAGTATCAGGAAACGGGTTGGTTCAAAGCTCTTGACAACGGCGAAGTTGATGCGATCATTTATGATTATCCGTTCGCCGTCGAAGAGATCAAAAAATTTCCGCGACTGAAAATCGTCAAACTCAATTTGAACTCGGCACAGTATTCGATTGGCATCCCCGCGCGCAACGACGACTTGCTCGACGCACTCAACAAAGGCATCGCGGAAGTTACCGCATCAGAAAGTTATGATGAATTGGTACGGAAATACTTGGCCTCGAGCGCGGTTACGGTGGCTGATGTCGCCAAAGGGGCGAAGGTATATGTGGTGAAGCGCGGCGACACGCTCACGAAAATCGCGCAACAAGAATTGGGCGACATGCAAAGTTGGCGCAAGATTTACGACCTCAACAAAAACCGCCTCGCCAATCCGCACCTGATCGCGGTTGATTTCAAACTCGTGATGCCGTAGTTTTTCTTGGGTTAACAAAAAATCTTTTGCAATGAGCATCAAAGAGAAAATGCTTAAAGCGGTGCAAAACCTTCCCGACGATGCGACGATTGAAGATGCGATGGAGCAGCTTTACTTCTTGCACAAACTTGAAACCGGTTTGCGACAAACCGACGCGGGACAAACCATTTCTCACGAAGCGGCCAAAGAGCGCATGAAAAAATTATTGTAGGGGCGACTGCGAGTTCAACGAGCTAACGCTCTATGGCCTCGCCTCTACGACGGTTGACCGATACAGAAATTCAACTTCAATACAATCAACGACGATGACCACGCGACGTGATTTTCTGAAAACCTCTGCGGCGATTGCGGCAGCAGCAACATTGTTTCACAAAGAAGCCTTGGGCTTTGCGACGGCGATTGCCGCCAAACCCAAAGTCATCATTTTGGGCGCGGGCTTCGCGGGACT
>JACMJS010000079.1 GCA_014380515.1 Chlorobiales bacterium | reverse complement strand
GCGGTGTTGCGCGAAGATGCGTTCGTCGCCGTCGTGCTCAGCGATCAACGCATGCCGAAAAAATCAGGCGCGGATTTTTTGGTCGAGTCGCAAGACGTTACCCCGATGGTTCCGAAAATTTTAATGACCGCTTACACCGACGTCGAAGACATCGTACGACTGATCAACGAAGGTCAAATTTTCCGTTACATCCAAAAGCCATGGGACGGTAAAGCGCTGCGCGAAGTACTTGCCGAAGCCGTCACCGAATATCGGCGCCGCATCGATAGCGGGCTTAAAAGCCGCGGTAACGCAAGCCTTGGTGCGATGGCATCCAAGCCCGCTGCGGAAACACCCGCGCCCGCTTCGGCGGAGACCGCGCCGCAAGGCACACTCGATAAACTCAAAGCCCTCAGCGACTTGCGCAAGAAGCAATAGGTTTTACAAGGCATCATCGAAATAAAAAGGGCGACCGTTGTGTCGCCCTTTTCTGTTTTTTTACACAAACGTTTTTTATGCGATGTAGGGGCAATCCCTTGTGGTTGCCCTGAAGACGGGCGACGACATTGAGCGTTAGCTCATCAAGTTCGCTGTCGCCCCTCCGGTGATTATTTCCCCGCGGCCGCTTTCGCCTGCGTTTGGATTTCATTTAAGAAATCGTAGAGTTGTTTGATGTAAAAGTTTTTCGGATTGGCGGCCAGATCGTCCGAAAGTTTGGCGAGCGTGTTCTCAAGCAGCGTCATCAGGCGTGCTACGGTCGGATCGTCCCCGCCGGACTTGTAATAGTTGACGAGCAACCCGCGATTGTTTTTGATCGCTTTTTCGAAGTAATGAAACGTCTCTTTGTATTTGCCCGGCATCTGCGAATAGACGAGACCGAGATTGAAAAGCGTTGCGACGTCGCTCATGCCCATGGCCTGTGCGGCTTTATGGACGGTGCTGAAATCGCGGAGTGAATCGGCGAGTTCGCCGCGATACAACAGTTCCAAGCCGCGGGCACTGTAGGCTTCGATCAAATCCGGCTTCAGCTCGATGGCTTTTGAAAGATCATCGATGGCTTCGCCGGTCAGTTGGGCTTCGGCTTTCAACAGACCGCGTTCGAAATACGCTTTGACGTCTTTCGGATCGGCCATGATCGCGGCATCCAATTCAGGAATCGTGCGCCGTGGTTCTTCGGCAGAGGCGCCGGGTTCAGAGGCTTCTAAGGTTTCAGGCATTGGTTTTAATTAAGGTTGTGGTTTAAAATTATTTCCCGATCATTTCGTTGGTTCGGTTTCTTCGATGGATTTTTGCAGACGCAGAATTTCATCGCGCAGGTATCCGGCTTTTTCATATTCCATCTGCTCCGACGCCGCGTCCATCTCCGCCTGCATCTCGGCCATCATCTGCATTTTATCTTCCGCGGTCATCTGTCCGATGATCGCCGAAAGTTTGTTCTCCGCGCTGCCCGCCATCCGCGCCCGGTCGCGGTGCAGCCGCTGACCGGCGTCGGCGACGCTCGTTGAGGTGATCACTTGCGCCATCGACTTCTGGATCGTTCGCGGCGTAATCCCGTTGGCTTCATTATACGCTTCCTGAACCCCGCGCCGCCTTCCGGTTTCTTCAATGACGACTTTCATCGAGTCCGTCATTTTATCGGCGTAGAACACCACGAGGCCGCGCACGTTTCGAGCCGCACGTCCTGAGATTTGAAAGAGCGAACGCCGGTCGCGGAGGAATCCTTCTTTATCCGCATCGAGAATGGCGACGAGCGAAACTTCCGGCAAGTCAATGCCTTCGCGGAGCAAGTTCACCCCGACGAGCACATCGAATTCGTTCATCCGCAAGTCGCGCAGGATTTGCACGCGGTCGAGCGCTTTGATTTCCGAATGCAAATACTGACTGCGGACGCCGAGCTTTTCCAAGTAGTCCTGCAAATCTTCCGACATGCGTTTGGTTAAAGTCATCACCAAACATTTGTCGCCCATCGCGGTGCGCTTGCGGATTTCCTCCAGCAAATCATCGATCTGATTTTTTACCGGACGCACTTCGATCTGCGGGTCGAGCAAGCCCGTCGGGCGGATGAGTTGCTCGACGATCACGCCGCCGGAACGCTCTAATTCCACCGGCCCGGGCGTCGCACTGACATACACGACTTGCGGGGTGAGATTATCGAACTCTTCGGACTTCAGCGGACGGTTGTCGAGTGCGGACGGCAGACGGAAACCATGTTCGACCAAAACCATTTTGCGCGAACGGTCGCCGGAATACATCGCGCGGATTTGCGGCAACGAGACGTGCGATTCATCCATCACGAGCAAGAAATCTTTCGGGAAGTAGTCGAGCAAACAAGAGGGTCGCTCGCCTTCTTTGCGTTGCGAGAGATGCCGCGAATAGTTTTCGATGCCGGAACAGTAGCCAAGTTCGCGGATCATTTCGATGTCATACTTCGTGCGTTCTTCGAGACGCTGCGCTTCAAGGTATTTGCCTTCATCGCGCAAGACGCCGAGCCGCCAGTAAAGTTCTTTCTGAATGGACTTGATCGCGCGGTGTAAATTTTCTTCCATCGCCACGAAGTGTTTGGCGGGATAGATGGTGATGTTTGGAATCACGTCGGTGGTCGCGCCCGATTCCAATTTGAACTGCGAAATTTTTTCGATTTGATCGCCGAAAAATTCCACGCGAACGCCGAACTGTTCGTAGGCCGGAACGATGTCTACAATGTCGCCGCGGACGCGAAACTTGCCGCGGGTAAAATCCATGTCGTTGCGCAGATAGTGGATTGAGACAAGTTCGTTCAGTAATTGCTTGCGCGATTTTTCCATGCCGGTTTCGAGCATGATCATCTGCGCGGCGTATTCATCGGGCGAGCCGATACCATAAATGCACGAGACGCTGCTGACGATGATGACGTCTTTGCGTCCCGACAAAAGCGAACTGGTTGCTTTCAATCGCAAGCGGTCGATCTCGTCGTTGATGCGAAAATCTTTGGCGATGTATTTATCCGTCGTGGGGATATAGGCTTCGGGCTGATAGAAATCGTAGTAACTGATAAAGTATTCGACGGCGTTGTTGGGGAAAAACTGTTTGAACTCGCCGTAAAGTTGGGCGGCCAAGGTTTTGTTGTGGCTGATGACGAGCGTGGGTTTACCCGCGTTGGCAATCGCGTGCGACATCGTAAAAGTTTTGCCGCTGCCGGTTACGCCGAGCAAGGTTTGATATTTATCGCCGCGCAAGATGCCTTCGGTCAGTTCGGCGATGGCTTTGGGCTGATCGCCCGTCGGTTGATATTCACTAACGACTTCAAATTTTTCTCTGCCGGTAATCATCGAGATGTCAAGTTTGAGTTTTGAAATAACAGGGTTGCACTAATGCAGAAGGAATCGAGCGGGGAATATAAAAAAGGCTGCGATGGTTTCATGCCGGTTACTATGTCAAATAATGAAATATCTTTTCGAAGACTGCTGACATAGGGTTGTCAGTGCGGGATGCTATGGGTCGCCCCCCGTCCCCACGAGCAATAGCTCGTCAGGCTCGCTATACATTCCCTCTATTGAGCTTGCCGAAATAAATTTCGGATGAGGGGGCGAGGGGGAGTTAGTTATGCGGCGGGCGATGCGGATTGCTTCGCGGTTTCGGCGGCGATGAGGGGACGCAGTGCGGGCAGATCGACGATGAAGGTGCAGCCTTTGCCCCACTCGCTTTCGACGCGGACATGGCCGCCGTGCAAGTCGACCAATTGCTTGACGATGGCGAGGCCAAGTCCTGATGAACTTTCGCCGCCCGTCGGACGCGGCGAGAGGCGTTGAAACTTGCCGAAGATTTTTTGCTTGTCCAAGTCCGTCAGCCCGGGGCCTTCATCGCGCACGCTCACGCGAATAAAGGATGAAGAATGAAGTTCATTTTCTTCATTTTCTTTTTTCATCCTTCCCCCGAAATTCATTTCGGCAGGCTCAATCGCATCCCTCATCCCTTTTTCAACCTTGACCCAAATCGTTTTACCGTGCGGCGAATACTTGATCGCGTTGCTCACAAGATTTTCAATGACTTCGCGGAGACGGCTTTCGTCGCCATGAACCATGCAGGCGTTATCGGCCTGAAGAATAATTTTTTGATTCTTGCGCGACGCGAGTTGCTCTTGCCCCAGCGCGATGAATCCGACCAACCGCTCAAGATAAATTTCCGATTTGTTGAGTTCGATTTTACCGCTGTCGAGGGCGGAGTTCATCAGCAGTTCGTTGATCAGCGAAAGCATCCGGTTCGATGATTCCGAAATGACGCCGAGTTTCTTGCGTGTCGCGGACGACGCGCCGGGTTCGGAGATCAAGAGTTCAGCAAAGCCCATGATGGTTTGCAACGGATTCTTTAAATCGTGCGCGGCGATGGAGAGCAGTTCGGATTTCAATTCGTTGGCTTCACGCAGGGCAAGATTGCTCGCTTCAAGATCGTCGTTCAACTGTCCCGATTTTTTTAGCGCGATTTCGGCGCGTTCGTTTTCGCGGAGCAAGTGCATCGCCTGTTCTTCGACGACGATGCGCAAATCCTCTTCGCGCTTGCGGGTATAGTAACTTTGCATTTGTCCGACAAATACCACGCGCGAAAGAATAAAAGCAAGCACCGCAAGTGCGGTGGCGTTGGTGAGGTTGCCGGTCAGTTTATCAGGGTCGGCTTGCACTTGCATCAACCCAACAATGAGCACGAGATACGAAACGAAGTAGAGTATGAAACTGGTGCGTGTGCGGTAGAGAAATGCAATCGCAATGCCGAATGCGCCGATGATGTAGACCGTAATTTCGCCGTGAATGAATTGATCGACGATGGAAACGCCCGCCGTCCATAAAAGTAAAACCGCGCCGCAAAGTACGCCGAGCGTTTGATGCCACGCCGTTATTTCCTTGACGGACTTCGGCCTTGCGAGCCATGTCAGTGCGGCGAGCACCGCGCACCCGCCGATCACGGCAAGGTGCATATAAAAAAGATACGTGTAGCCTTGCGAGGGATTAACGCGCTGAAGATCGAGATAGACGAGCGGGAGGTGCAGCAGGGCGAGCAACAACGAAAACACCCGGCCGCGAGCCAGATTGCTCACGGCCAGTTCCGCCAGAAAACCCGCGCGGTAGGAAGCTTCGAGCGACGCAAGCGTCGCCCGCCGCCACGATTGCTGCAAGCGTTGAAACACGGTGTCAATCATCTGTTCTTGGGGGAAGCCGTTCAAGTGTTCACTAAATCTCTGAGCCAAATATAGCACCGGCGACGCGGATTCATCTTTTGACGGGGCAAATACCTGCGGTTCGCGCCTTTATTTACGGGCTGCCGCAAGCCTTTTTCAAATCAGCGTCCCGTCCAGACGGGTTTGCGTTTCTCGGTGAAAGCCGTCATGCCTTCGCGCATGTCGTCGGTGGCGAAGAGCAAATAGAAATTTTTACGTTCGAAATCGAGGCCGTCATCCAAGCTTCCGTCATAGACTTTCAGCACGGATTCTTTCGCCAAGCGCACGGCGACGGGCGGCTTGGATGCAATGTCTTTGGCGAGTTTCAACGCCTCGCTCAAATAAAATTCTACCGGCAGAATACGGTTGATCAGGCCGAGCCGCAACGCTTCTTCGGCGTCGATAAATCTTCCGGTCAGGATCAGTTCCATCGCGCGGACTTTGCCAATCGCGCGGGTGAGTCTTTGTGTGCCGCCCGCACCCGGAATGACGCCGATGTTGATTTCCGGTTGGCCGAACTTCGCCGTCTCGCTGGCGATGATGATGTCGCAGAGCATGACGAGTTCGCAGCCGCCGCCGAGCGCGAAGCCCGACACCGCCGCAACGACGGGCTTCTTCAACGCCCGGATTTTATTCCACTTTTCAAATTGATCGCGCATCAGCATCCCGACCGCACTCTCGCCCGACATTTCCTTGATGTCCGCACCGGCGGCGAAAGCTTTTTCGTTGCCCGTCAGCACGATGCAATTTACTTCCGCATCTTTATCGAGTCCTTCCAATGCCTCGATCAGTTCCGTCATCAATTCAAGGTTTAGGGCGTTGAGCACTTCGGGACGATTGAGTTGCACGACCGCGATTTTATCCGCGGCTTCACGGCGGACGATGATGTTCTTGTATGTCATGGTTTTATGAAGTTGGTTTGAATTTGAAGTGAAAACGATTCCGAGAAAATTGTGGAAACACGATATGTTGGGCGTTGCGACAATGGTGGCATCAGGCTGCCGTTACCTCTCGTAACCTTTGAGGTGAAAAGTAACGGCGGCATCCCACGAAAAGTAGCATGTTGCGCCCTCACGGCAAGACCATCCTGATGAATAACGATACGGTTTATTCCGTGTAAGTGAAGCGCACAGCCGCCTGTAACGCCATGTCTTATGTCGAAGATTGATTTTAAGGTCCGGGTTGAAACGCTTTGGCATTCTAATTGTTGCTTGCAGCCTTAGCCCCCTTGTGTCAAATCTAACATGAACCGATTCCGCATGGCCTTTTTATCGACACCGTGGCTCGCTCCTCTCAAAAACTTCTTCGCCAAAAAATCCGCCGTTGATTCCGCCGTTACCGAAAGCCGCCCTCTGGCCGCGGCATCGCTTTCCGCCGAGGCCGCTAGGCCTTCGCCTCAATCATCGCCTCAGGCCGTTCAATCCCCCGTAGTTCCACCGGTAGTATTGCCTTCCACCGATCCGTTGCCGGTTCCGGCCAATGAAACCGAGCGACTGGCCGCGCTTGAAAGTTACAACGTGATGGACACTTTGGCCGAAGCCGAATTTGATGCGCTGACGAAACTGGCCTCGCAAATTTGCGGTACGCCCGTTGCGCTGATGAGCCTGATTGACGGAGACCGGCAATGGTTCAAATCCAAAGTCGGTACGGACGCCACCGAAACGCCGCGCGACATTTCCTTTTGTCAGCACGCGATTATGGAGGAGAAAGTGTTCGAAATTCCCAACGCCCTCAACGATCCGCGCTTCGTCGCCAATCCGCTGGTAACCGGCGACATGCACATCCGCTTCTACGCCGGTGCGCCGCTGACCAACGCCGACGGTTACAATCTCGGTACGCTGTGCGTGATCAGTCCCGAACCGCAACAGCTTTCGGAGATGCAAAAGGAATCGCTGCGAACGCTCGCCGCCGAAGTTGCCGCCCGGCTGGAATTGCGGCGCAAGCAGATGGAACTCACGCGGAAAAACACGCGGCTGGAGGAAACGCTTTCTACCCTGACTTCGACGCAAGATCAATTGGTGCAATCCGAAAAGATGGCGTCGCTCGGGCAAATGGTGGCAGGTCTCGCGCATGAGATCAACACGCCGCTCGGCTACGTCCGCAGCAACGTGGCCGAACTTGGCGAACTGCACACGGAAATGAAAACGCTGATCGATTCCTTCCGCACGATGCAGCACTTGCTGACCACCGGCGACTACGACGCGCTTGCCGCCAAAGTCGCAGATAACGAAGCGATGCTCGCCGACGCCGACGCTGCTTTTTATGATTTGGCTCAAGACCGTTTCCGCGAATCCATCGATGGCATCGACCGCATCAAAGATTTGATCCTCAACCTCAAAGATTTCTCGCGGCTCGACGAAGCCGATATGAAAAAAGCCGACCTCAACTCGGGGCTTGATTCGTCGCTGAAAATTGCGGGCAACTTGCTCAAGCACCGCATTGATGTCGTCAAGTACTATGGCGATTTGCCGCTCGTCAAATGTTATCCGGCCAAGCTCAACCAAGTTTTTCTCAACCTCATCACGAACGCCGCACAAGCCAGCGACCGCACCGGCACTGAAAAGGCAGGCACCCGCGGACGCATCACGATTGCGACGTCGCTGACGACCACAACCGACGGCGACCGCGTAGTGATTGAAGTTTCGGACAACGGCCACGGCATCGCGCCGGAAAATCTGAAAAAAATCTTCGAGCCGTTCTTTACGACGAAACCCGTCGGCAAAGGCACGGGGCTTGGACTTTCAATCGCCTATAAAATCATCGCGCAGCACGGCGGCAAGATTTCCGTAACCAGCACCGTGGGTGAAGGCACGGCATTCAAAATCGAACTGCCTATCGCCGCCGAAGCGACATTGCAGCCGAGCACGCTCTTTGCCGATGAACCCACCGCGGCGGCACCCGAACCGGCCTTGCCCAAGCCGCCGTTTCAGACGGACGGCAAGAAAAAAAGTGCAGATATTTTTGCCGACTAAGCCTCGCTTGCTACACCGCCGCAACGCAAACGGCAATAGCCCTGTTAATAGCGATGAAACGGCGATAAAAATCTTTTATCAGAAAACAATTTTTCGCAATGAAGAAGCAAACCATTTTATTTGTCGACGACGAGCAGCCGATACTTTCCGCGCTCTCGTTCGCCTTTCAACGTCATTACAATATCCTTACTGCGCAAAACGGCTACACCGCTATTGATCTTATCAAAGCAAACGACGTGCAAGTCATCGTCAGCGATCAGCGGATGCCGGAGATGCTCGGCCACGAACTCTTGCGGCACGTCAAAGAAATCAATCCCGACATCATCCGCATCTTACTTACTGGCTACAGCGATCTTGAAGGCATTATCAATTCGGTCAATACCGGCGAAGTGTTTCGATTCGTCAGCAAGCCATGGAACACCGACCGGCTGCGCGAAACGATCGCGCTCGGCTGCGAAATGAACGAACGCTTTCAGAAAGCCCGCAATGCCGTTTCGCCCAAGCCCGCGCCGTCATCAAAACCTCACGTCCTTTTCGTTGACACCAATCATCTGCATCTGGCCGCGCTCAATGATTTGTTCGCGCAAGATTATCAAGTCCATTTGGCGGGTTCGGTCAGTGAGGCGTTCAAGGTGCTCACGACAACGCCCGTCGCCGCGCTCATCACGGAAGTCAATCTCGCCGATGCCGACGGTGTTGATTTTCTGGTGTTGCTTCACGAGCAATGCCGCGACGTCGTGCCGATTTTAATTAGCGACAGTCAGGATTCGGAGACGGCGATCCGCCTGATCAACGAAGGTCAGGTGTTCCGCTATTTCATCAAGCCGTTTCAACGCAAGGCGATTCAAGATTCGTTGAAGTTGGCGATTGAAAAGCATTTCGCCCGGGTATCAACCGAGCCGGTGGCTGAGGAGAGTTCACTGCGCATCACGCCCATCGTCTCGCCGCTGTCGCCCGCCGCTTTGAGCGCAAATGTTTCACTGGCGCATGCGCTGGCCGCCGCCCGCAAACGCTTGCAGATGCGCCCGACGTATTAAAGTCTGCTTTTAATGATTCATGGAAAAGAAAAAACCGTTGTCGTACAGGAGACAACGGTTTTTTCGTGCGCGGTTTCGCGTAGTTCTATGATTGCCAGACGAGTACTTTGGCTTCGTATTCCGGCAAGTCAATCGTGAGTTTTCCATCACCGGACTCTACGTCAAAACTGCGTGTCCATTCGCGCCACTTGCCGTTGTCAGGAAAGTTCGGAATCGTGTGGTTGCCGAGGAATTGTCCTGAGAAATTCAGAATCACGACGACCTTCGAGCCTTCGTCATTCCACCGCACGTACGCCAGCACTTTGGCTTCCGCGTCTTCATGGAAGAACGTAATGTTCTCGGTGTAAAGCGCGTGATTATTTTTGCGCAGCGCGATCAGCCCTTTGTAATGTTCGAAGAGGCTGCGGTTTTGATCGTTGCCCAAGAGTGCCCACTCGATCTTGCTTTCGCTTTCCGACTTGTATTTATACTCGCCGAACTCTTCGCCCATCCAGATCAGCGGGATGCCGACGGCGGTCATCAAAATCGCCGAACCGAGTTTTGCACGCCGGAAGGCCGCGTCGTCAAAGAGTCCGGCGTCAGCGAGGTCGGGCATGAGATGGTTGTGATCGTGGTTGGTGAGGTAGTTCACCACATTCGTTGCGCCGGGAAAGCCTTCGCGTTTGGCATCGATAACGGTTTTCAAGCCTTCGATATCGAACGTTTTTCCGGTAAGGTGCTCCGTGATGCGGTAATAAAAATTATCGTGCCACGCGCCATCCATCGGGCCGTCGGGGCCGGTAACGGCGGGGTTCTGCGGGAGAAATTCGGCGACGTTGTAAAACGGTTTCATGCCCGCTTCCTTTTTGGTTTCCTGAACGATGAAGTGCATGAACTCAAAACTGTTGATCTGCCGCGCGGCGTCGTAGCGGATACCATCGATGTGATACTCCTGAATCCAAAAGCAAATCGAATCGCGGATGAACGTCCATGCGGGTTTCGTGTGAAAGCGTTCATCGAAAAATTCATAGTTGAACTCCGGCCCCCAATTATTTTCCTTGTCTTGCGGGTCGTGATGAAACCAGTAGTCGTGATCGATTTGCGTGAGCGGCGATTCGGATTCGGCGTGGCTGTAGATGCCGTCCATAATGACGCGGATGCCGCGGGCGTGGCATTCATCGACGAGATGTTTGAGGTCGTAAGTTTCGCCGTAGGACGAAACGGTGGCGAAGAAGTGTCGCGGGTTGTAGCCCCAGCCGTAGTCGCCCGGATATTCTTTGATGGGCATGAGTTCAATCGCATTGATGCCGAGACCCGTGAGGTAATCCAGCTTCTCGACCACGTTTTCATATTTGCCGCGTTTGTAGGCGTCCGGTTCGCCGCCGGAAAAATCGGCGACGTGCAATTCATAGATCACGAGTTCGTGATCGGAAGGCAAGGGCTTATCGTCGTGCCGCCAGACGTATTCATCGATGATTCGCTGACCGTTTTTAACGTTGATTGCGCCGCACTGTGAATTTTTGTCGATGGCCGTCGCGTAAGGATCAACGACATCGACCCATTGATCGGGTTTGAAAAACCAACTTTTGGATTGCAAGTGAAATTTATAGAGGTGGCGACCGTCGGCGAGATCAACGCTGGTGCGGAAATTACCGTCGTCGCCGCGCGTCATCGGAATGTCTTTCCAATCGGAGAAGTCGCCCTTGAGCGACACGGCGTTGTTGTTCGGGGCAAAGAGTTTGAACTCAATCTGAGCCATGGTGATATGGTTTTAGGTTTTTGGGTCAAAGGACGATTGCGGCAGTGATGATTTTTGCCGCCCCTAATACACCAAAAAGAATCCGTCCGTTCCGGCGCGGGGAGCACTGAAACGGACGGAAACCTCTGTCCCGCTTGCTAGCGGAACGTCCCCTTTGGTAAAGGGGACAGCGTTAAAATGCGCGGTGTAGAAAACGAGGTTAAGAAAATTGCCTTCACCCACTTCTCCCTTTGATTAAAGGGAGATGTCCGCCCGAAGCGGACAGAGGGTTCGGGTTATTCTTTCATCGCGCTCGCACCGAGCGATTGCGCCATCTGGACGAGGCGAATGAACTCCGCGCGGTAGCCTTGATCATCGCGGCCTTTCGCGCCTTTGGCAAGCGCGAGCACTTCGGCGTAGGTCGCTTCACCTTTGAATTTGGAATCGCGCAGAATGTGGCTGAACTCCGCGACCGCCGCCGAGAAGCGGAAGTTTTCCGAAGTTTGCAGCAGCGCGCGCGATTCGTCTTTCAAAACTTTCGTTATCAGTTTGCTCGTGCTTCCCTTCGGGTCTTTGTAGCGGAACTTGACCGTCATCATTTCATCGGTCTCCGAAGCCTGTTGCTTTGCTTGATACTTCAGCGGATCAACCGGCTTCGATTTCGCTTCGGCACCCACGGGTACGATTTCATAGAGCGCGGTTACACTGTGTCCCGAACCAATTTCGCCGGCGTCTTTTTTGTCGTCGTTGAAATCTTCTTTTTTCAGCATCCGGTTTTCGTAACCGACCAAGCGGTAATCCTGAACTTTGGCCGGATTAAACTCGACTTGGATTTTGACATCTTTGGCAATTGTAAAAAGCGTGCCGCCGAATTCACTCACCAATACTTTTTGAGCTTCCATGATGTTATCGATATAGGCCGAGTTGCCGTTGCCCTTGTCGGCGAGTTGCTCCATCTTGGAATCTTTGTAGTTGCCCATTCCGAAACCGAGCACGGTAAGGAAAATTCCCGATTCACGTTTCTTTTCGATCAAGCGGACAAGATCGCCGTCCGACGAAGTGCCGACGTTGAAGTCGCCGTCCGTCGCAAGGATCACGCGGTTGTTGCCGTCTTCGATGAAATTCTCTTTGGCGATTTTGTACGCGAGTTCAATGCCTTCGCCGCCTGCGGTCGATCCGCCCGCCTGCAGTTTCTCGAGAGCTTCTAAAATCTTGCGTTTGTTCGCGCCCGACGTCGGCGGCAGGACGACGCCCGCACTGCCCGCATAGACAACCATCGACACGCGGTCTTTCTCGCGCAACTGTCCCGCCAGCAGTGCAAAGGCTTGTCTGAGGAGCGGTAATTTATTTTCATCTTCCATCGATCCTGAGACATCGATGAGAAAGACGATGTTCGAGGGCGGCAGATTTTCCGTCGCAATACGCTTGCCTTGCAATCCGATGTGCACCAGTTTATGCCTGCTGTTCCACGGGCACTCCGCCATTTCCGTCGTGATCGAGAACGGATGCTCATCGTCCGGCTCGGGATAATCATAGTCGAAATAATTGACGAGTTCTTCGGTGCGCACCGCATCTTTAGGCGGCATCGCGCCTTGGGTCAGGAAGCGGCGCATGTTGGCGTAGGAGGCGGCATCCACATCGATGGAGAACGTCGAGAGTGCGTTTTCTTTGGCGTCCAAAAATTCATTCTCAACGATCACGCCGTATTCTTCCGTGTTGAACGCCGTTTCCGGCACGCGGGAATACTTGGCGTCTCCTTCACGATCACGGGCATCTATCTTCGAATAACGGATTGGCGAAGGCGCACCGATCACGCCGCGTCCGCCGCCGACGGTGCCGCTTGATCCGCCTTCGCCGGTACCGACGCCGGTGTTCCCCAATTGCTCGGCTTCCGGGAGGGAACGCATCACAGCGCCGATTCGCGTGCTGCTAAGGTCTCCGCCGGTTTGCTGATTGTCTTTGGGCGTTTTGTCGTCCGCGGTTTCAGCAGTCGTCGGTTTGGAAGTTGGTTTTTTAGAGGATGGCGGAGCGAGTTCGGTTGTGCCCGTAACCTGACGCGGCTTGATGACGGGTGCGTCTTCGCTGTGCGGCGCGCACGCATAAAACACGGCGGCTAAAACCATCGCGCCGATCACGCTTGCCAGATTTGCGGCTCTGCGGCGGTAACCGCTTTCAAGATTCATCGCCTTCGAAAGTTGGCGGGGTTCAGAGCAGTTTTCCTGCCTCCGTTCGGATTTCAGTTTTCCTGATTGCTTTTTTTCCTGCAACATAATTGCCTCCGTTTTGGATATGTGTTAAAAAAATTCCTGACACCATGCTACCGGTTAGATGCCGCCGGTGGCAATCGCGTCAAGGTTGATGAGGCAAATTTACGGGCGGGGCGCAGGGGCAAGCGTTAAAGCAGGCGTTAAGACGGAGCGATGCGGCGTTAAGGAAAGCGTTACGACAGGAAAATGAAGAATGAGGAATGAGGCCCGACAAACGGATTTACCTTTAATCACTCTCCCCTTTGAATAAAGGGGAGCGCAGAGGGGTTCACACCGGCAATGTGAGCACGAACGTCGCGCCTTTTTCTTTGCCGTCCGATTCCGCCCATGCCTTGCCGCCGTGCAGTTCTACAAGCCGCTTGACGATGGAAAGTCCCAAGCCGGTCGATGATTCGCCGCCCGTCGGCCTTGCCGAAAGACGTTGAAACTTGCCGAAGGCTTTTTTCAAATCGTCTTCACCGAGTCCCGGCCCTTCGTCGCGCACGCGGAGTTCGGCTTGCGTTGCGTTGCGAAGTACATCCACCCAAATCCGTTTGCCCGGCGGCGAATATTTGATCGCATTGCTCAAAAGATTTTCGGCGGCGTCCATCAGCCACTTGGCATCGGCGGTCAACATCAGGCTTTCGGGCGCGGTGAGGATGATCGATTGCTGTTTGCGCTCCGCGAGCGGCTCCATCGAACTGACGAGCGTGCGCACCAACGCGGCGAAGTCCATCGGCATCGGATGAATTTCGAACCGGTCGCTCTCGACGGTCGCGGCCTCAAGCAATCCATCGATCAGCGAAAGCATCCGTCGCGACGATGTGAAGATCGATCCGGCCATCGCCTTGAGCGGCAGGTTTTGGGTTTCTTCCTGTTCAATCGTTTCGCGCAGCAAGTCGGCAAATCCCAAAATCGATTGCAACGGATTCTTCAAATCATGTGCGGCGATGTTGAGCAATTCCGTTTTGAGTTGACTTGCGCTTTCCGAAAGGCCGCGCATCCGTTCCGCTTCGCGGTGCTGACGCTCGGCTTCGGCCTGTTGACGTTCCGCCTCGGCTTGTTGCCATTCGGCTTCGGCGCGTTGCCGTTCGGTTTCGCGCAAGGCTTCGGCCAGTTCCTCGTTTTTCGTTTTAAGCAAATTCGTTTCGGTGCGTCGCTGCTCGGTTTCGCGGGCGAGTCGCTCGGCTTCATAGCGCAGTTGAAGCAAACGTGTTTTGCGCGCGCTTTCGTCGTTAAAGAATTCTTTCTCCAGCGTATGATAGCGTTCGAAGTGTTCCAACGCGCTCGCATAATCTCCGGCCTGCCGGTAGGCATCGGCCAAGGCGCCATGCACATATGCGGTAAGTTCCTTGACGTTTTCTTCCGTGCCCGCCGCCGACTTGGGCACGGCCAACGCTTGATGCAAGTACTGCAACGCCCGCTGGGTTTTATGCGACTCGGTAAACAGCATTCCCAAACCGAGCAACGCTTCTACATACTCGGTGCGGAGGTCTTCGCCTTCGCACACTTTCAAACTTTGCAAGTAATGTTCTTCCGCCGCTGCAAGGTCGTGTCCGTGCTGATAGACGGTCGCAAGGCTGTTGAGCGATGCGGCCTGACCGGCGACGTCGCCGATCTCCTCGCGCAGCCGCAGCGCGTCGGTGTAGAAACGCAGCGAATTGGCGGCGTCGCCCATTTTCAGGTAGACGAGACCGAGACCGCTCAACGCCCGTGCCCGTCCCCAGCCGCCGTCGCCTTCCTTGAGTTTCAGGCTTTGCGTATAACACTCGAGTGCGCCCGCATAGTCGCCGTTGCTGAGGTGAAACTCACCGATGTTGTTGAGACAAACCGCCATGCCTTGCCGGTCGCCGGTGGCTTCACGGATTTTCAGCGACTGTTCGTAGTAGTGCATTGCCTTTTCGCCGTCGCCGAGCGAATTGCTAATCAGGCCGATGGTATTGAGCGCGTCGGCCTCACCATATTTATCGGCGGTCTGTTCAAAGTGTGAAAGGGCATCGAGCGATTTGGTGAGCGCGCTGCCGAACAAACCGAGCCGCCACTCCGCGTAGCCGCTGTTGATGAGGCTGTAGGCCGCGCCTCGGGTGTATCCGAGCGCGGTTGAAATCGCGTAGGATTCTTTGGCGGCGTCTTGCGCGCGAAGCGGTTCGCTGTATTTGAGTTCCGCCGCGATCAGGTTGAGCACATCGGCGCGCTCGCTGCCTGGCTCCAAGGTGCGGAGTTTCTCGCGGAGTTGCTGAACAGCCGAAGAGAGTTTCGGCGGCGATTTTAAATCGGGCACGGATGGTGATCGTAAAAAATTGTGCTGGTTGCGCAGAGGTGGGGATTTGTAAAAACAAAAGTCGCAATCACAATAAGACGTTTTTCCATTTCGCGGTCATTGCGACTTGACCGGAGTGACACAAAGAAAAAATCTATTCATACACCGGCAATTCGATGATGAACACGGAGCCCATGTCTTTGCCTTGCGACTCCGCCCACACTTTGCCGCCGTGAAGTTCGACCAATTGCTTGACGATGGAAAGTCCCAAGCCGGTCGAACTCTCGTCGCCCGTCGGACGCGAACTGAGCCGCTGAAATTTGCCGAAGACTTTTTTAAGATCGTCCAGATCAAGTCCCTGTCCTTCATCGCGCACCTCGATGCGGACGACCTGCTGCACTTCGGGCGTGAGTTCGGGCGCGGCAACGGAAAGCTTTTCGGCGTCGGCTTCGGTGTGCGGATTGAACCGGTGGCCGCGCGCGAGACTGACCCAAATCGTTTTGCCCTGCGGCGAATACTTGACCGCGTTGCCGATGATGTTGTCAATCGCTTCGCGCATCCGCTCTTCGTCAATGAGCAACCGCACGTTCGGCGAGACGCTTAAGTTGATCCGCTGCGATTTTTTTTGAATCATCGGTTCGACCCGCGACACCGCATATTCCACCAGCAGCGACAAGTTGACCAGCGACTTCCGCAGTTCCAACTTTCCCGCATCCAATTGCGCAGTGCGGAGCAAATCACTGATCAGCGAAAACATTTGCCCCGACGACTGTCCGATAATTTCCGCCATGTTCTTAACCGAACCGAGGCTCTCGGATTCACGGATCAGTTCGGCGAAACCGTTGATGGCCGAAAGCGGGTTGCGCAAATCGTGAGCGGCGATGGCGAGAAACTCCGACTTGAACGCGCTCGCGTCTTCCGCCGCCTTGCGATGCGCTTCGGCGGTAACTTTCAAGCGTTCCAACTGATAGATGACTTCGGCGAGCGCGTCGTTGGCTTTCGTGAGTTTCTCGTTGCGCAGTTGGAAAATTTCCGATTCTTTTTTGGCCTGCGAAATATCGAAGGTGTTTCGAAGGGCGCGCGTCCGCTGCGATTGTTCGTCGTTGAAAATTTCGCGCTCGGCGGCGTGATATTTTTTCAGGTACATGATCGCTTTGCCGTAATCGCCCTGCTGCTCATAAAACTCCGCGAGCAATTGCGACGCTTGATAAAGCGTCCGCTTAACGCCCGCCGCCTCCGCGCCCGCAAGCGACCGCAGCAAACAGTATTCGGAAACTTTGGCCGCTTTGCCCGGCGCCAATTGCATGAGTAGTTCTTTGGGCAGTTCGAGCAGCGGTTGATTGAGGCACAGTTTGCCGATGTCGAGCAGCACTTCGGCTTCGCCCATCCGGTCGCCGATGAAACAGCGCAGCGAAAGCGACTGCCCGAAAAAATGCGTGGCCTGCGCGTAGTCGCCCAGTTTCAGATAGGCGCCCGCGACGCCGTGCAAGGAACTTGCTTCGCCGTGCTTATCGCCGATCGCGCGGCGGATATCGAGGCTCTGGTGATAAAACGACAGTGCGGCTTCGTAGTCGCCGTGCTTCTCATAAACTTTCGCTTTGTTCCGCAAGAGCAAGGCTTCGATGGGCGTCGTGCCGGTGCGGCTCGTCAGCGAAAGACCTTCGTCGTAACACTCAAGGGCTTTGCGGTCGTCGTCGAGATATTCATAGACTGCGCCCAAGTTGCCGAGCGTGCTGGCTTGAAGCGCGCGTTCGCCGAGCCGCTGCAAGAGCGTCAGCGATTCATAAAGATATTCGAGCGCGGCGGCGTGATCGGAGAGCGAGATATAAACGCCGCCGATGTTGTTGAGCGCAGCGGCTTCTTCGCGCCGCTCGCCCAATTGGCGGGCGAGGTCTAAACTGCGTTCCTGAAAGCGGAGCGACTTGCTGTAGTCGCCGATGCGGTGATAAACGTTGCCGATGTTTTTGAGCACGAAAAGTTCGCCCTTCGCGTCGCGTACCGATTGAAAGCTGGAGAGCGCCAAAAACGATTGCGATAAAGCGTGTTCGTAGTTGGAGAGTAAATAATTGCAGTACGCTTGCGTCGCCAAACTTTGGGCGAGTGCGGCTACGCTGTGATACTCGATCGCAAGGGCTTCGGCGGATTCGGCCAGTGCGCGTGCCCGCGAGGGATCGTTCTGCGCCAGTTCCGCGGCTTGATCGTTGAGCCGTTTGGCTTCGCTTGAACCCGCTGCGGATGCGAGCGTTTCATCGAGGCCGGATGTATTTACAGTCATCTTGAATTAAAAACGTTAGGAGGAGAAGTTAAGCGTTCGGCAGGTCAACCGTGAAAGTGCTGCCTTTATTTTTTCCTTCACTCTCGGCCTGCACGCTGCCGCCGTGAAGTTCAACCAATTGCTTGACGATGGAAAGTCCCAAGCCGGTCGACGATTCGCCCGCCGTCGGCCTTGCACTGAGCCGTTGAAACTTGCCGAAGATTTTCGTCATGTCTTCCGCCGTCAGTCCTTGCCCTTCATCTTTCACGGAGATTCGAATTGCGGCGCGCGGCGCGCCGGTTGCCGATTGAAGTTTTTTTCCTTCTTGAACGCGCAATCCAACATCTGTGCGTCGCAACTGCGCTACGCTCACCCAAACCCGTTTGCCTTGCGGCGTATATTTGATCGCGTTGCTGATGAGATTGTCAATCACCTCGAGCATCCGCTCGGCATCAACACTGGCCGACATATCCTCCGCGCCCAGCGACAAGTCGAGATGCTGCGACTTCTTGGCGGCCTGCGGCCTGTTGTATCGCACCGCAGCCTCCACCAAACCGGCCAGATCAACGCGGCTGCGATTCAAATTTAATTTTCCCGAGTCCATCGCCGCCGTTTGCAACAGATCGGAAATAATCGCCAGCATCCGCTCCGACGACGTTCGAATCATGGCGGCCATCTCCGAGACGGCGGATGCGGGCGGCTCGCTTTCGCGGATGAGTTCGGAAAACCCCATCACGCTTTGCAGCGGATTTTTCAAATCATGTGCGGCGATGGAAAGCAGTTCGGTTTTGAGTTGATTGGCGCCGGCGAGGTCGTGATTGAGCCGCGTGAGCGCGTCGTTCTTTTCGCGCAGGGCATCAGCCACTTGACGTTTGAGCCGGTAGCGGTTGGCGAACAGCAACGCCAAAGCCGCCGCGAAGGCAATACCGCCGATGAGTGCGTTGCGCTGCCGCTCACCCTCCAAGGACTGCACTTCATTTGACTTTTGAAGAATGGCGATCTGCTGCTCTTTGGCAAGCGTCTCAAACCGCGTTTGTAACTCAAGCGTGCGCCGGTTGCTTTCGTCGGAAAAAATCGAATCGTTGGCGGCGGTGTATCGCTGATAAAATTCGAGCGCGGCTTTGAAGTTTCCCTGCTGCTGGTTCAGATCATAAAGGACGCGGTAGCTTTCCTTGAGTTCGCCCGCGTAGCCGCTCGTCTCGGCGTTCGCCAATCCCTCCGAGGCATAACGCATGGCCGCCGCATAATTCTTTTGCTGGCCGTAGGCCGCTCCGAGCGTAATGAGCGCGGTGATGAGATAGCGTTTATCCCCGCCCGCCCGCGCGAGCCGGAGCGCGTTCAAATGATACGTGAGCGCGGCTTGATACTGTTGCTGTTCATCGAGTGTCAGCCCGATGTAATGCAAGGCATATGACCGGGCACTTTGATCGCCTAAAATCTTGGCCAAGCTGTCGCTTTGTTCGAAGTATCGGGTGGCTTCGGCAAATTTTTTCTGTTGCTGGTAGATGCGGCCAATGTTGAGCGCCATGGTTTCGAGACCGTCGAGGTCGCCGAGTTTCTGAAACTGCCGGGTCGCCGTCAAATAATATGCAAGGGCGTCGCTTAATTTTTTTTGTTGCATGGAAATGTTGCCGATGCCCGCCTGACTGAACGCGGCGATGTAGGTATAGCCGATCCGCTCGGAGAGATTGCTGGCGATGACGTATTCTTGCATCGCCACATCGTAGCGGCCTTGCTGATAATAATCGTAACCGATAATGAGCCGCGCGTAGGCCTGACCTTTATCGTAGCGCAGGCTGTCGGAAAGCCGCAACGCTTCGCGGGCATAGCGGAGCGACGAATCGAGCGAACGGTATTCGAGCGCGCTGGCAAGGTTGTTGAGCAAATTGGCTCGCGCGGTGTCCGGCAGCGTCAGCACTGCAAGCCGCCGGAGCAGGCTGTCGGCGGATGTAGACTGTTGCGCCGCGGCAATCACCGGCACACCGGCGATGAGCCACAAACCAAACGCCGCCCCGCGTATCACAGAGCGTGCAACCAGCCGCACGGCTCCGGGTCGCGCCGAAAATATGGAATCAGGTAACCATCGAAGATTCATTTTGATACGGACTGACCCCGTTTGGAACGGTTTGGGTTTGCAAAGTAATCACGGAGCAAAAGAAGGCTGGCGATCTGCGGAAGCGGCCAAAGATTCACGGCTCGCCGTGAAAGTCAGGCGGGGAGTTCGGCGATGAAGGTTGCGCCAAGTCCCACGCCCGCCGATTCTACGCGGAGCGTGCCGCCGTGCAGTTCGGTCAGTTGCTTGGCAATGGAAAGTCCCAAGCCGGTCGACGATTCGCCGCCCGTCGGCCTTGCACTGAGCCGCTGAAACTTGCCGAAGACTTTTTTCAAATCTTCCGCACTCATTCCCTGTCCTTCGTCGCGCACGCTGACGCGAATAACGGATGACTCGAGAAATTCATTTTCTTCTTTTTCTTTTTTCATCGTTCCCGATTCATCCTTCATCCTTTTTTCAATTTTCACCCAAATCCGTTTGCCGTCCGGCGAATATTTGATCGCATTGCCGATGAGATTTTCAATGACTTCCCGAAGCCGTTCCGCGTCGCCGGTGAATATCAAGGTTTCCGGCATTTCAAAAATCAGCGTTTGCGACTTCTGCCCCGCTTGCGGCGCGGCGGCTTCGGCCACGTTGCGAATCATTGCGACTAAATCAAACGGCGATTGACGCAGTTCCAAACTCTGGCTTTCCAGCGACGCCTCGCTCAGTAAATCGTTGATGAGCGCGAGCATCCGCTGCGACGCCGCCGTAATATGCGTCGCCATGTTTACGACCGGCATGTCGGTACCGGCTTGCCCGGTAGCAGTTTTCGCGCCCGTCAGGTTTTCCCGAATCAGTTCGGCGAAACCGAGAATGGATTGCAACGGATTTTTCAAATCGTGCGCCGCTATCGAGAGCAGTTCGGTTTTGAGTTGACCCGCTTCGTAGAGCATCATGTTGGCTTCGGCGAGGCTCACCATTTTTTCGCGGTAGAGTTCGGCTTCCTTTTGCGACTTTTCGACGCCCGCTTGAACCATCAAAATTTTCATCCGCCGGTCGGCTTGCTCGCTGAATATTTCTTCTTTGAGGCGGTGAAAAGATTTGTAATACGAAAGTGCGGCGGCGGTATCGCCCAACTTTTCGCAGGCGAGCGAGATGAGTTCGTAAGAAATGAGTACCAAATCTTTCATGCCGATACGCAGGCCGAGTTCTATGGCTTTTTCAAAGTGTTCGCGGGCTTCGGCGTGGCGATCTTGCGCTGAGAGCAGGAAACCCAAACTGTTGTAAGATTCCGTCTGACCGCGTTTGTTGCCGATCTCCGTGCGGATGTCGAGGGCGCGATCGTAGAAGGCTTTTGCCTGATCATACTCTTTTTCGCTGGTCTTCAAATCGCCGAGACAGTTGTATATCGCGCTTTGTGCATCACGGTCGCCGGTAGCTTTGAACACATCGAGGCTACCTTCGAACGCCGCAATCGCTTCCCGATATGCTTTCAGATGAGCGTGAACGATACCCATGTTGAGCAGTGCCCGTGCAGCCTCGTGTTTATTGCCGGAGCGGTCGAAGATGTTTTTGCCGTCGGAAAAATAGCGGAGCGCGTTTTCATCTTGATTGAGACGCCCGTGCACGGTGCCGATGTTGATGTAGATTAAACCTTCGGTTCGGCGGTCGCTGGTTTGCTTGATGAACTTCAAACTTTTTTGATACGCATCGAGGGCGGCGGCGTAATCGCCCATCTGCGAGCACGCAATGCCGACGCCCATCCACGAAAGCCCTTGACCCTGAACATCATCCAACTGTTCGCGCAACCGCAAACTGCGATAGTAATAATCAAGCCCTTTTTCACCTTCACCGGAGCGGGCATGAACGGTGGCAATGCCCATGAGTGAGGTTGCCTCGCCATCGCGGTCTTTAATCGCCTGCTGAATGCTCAAACTTTCCCCGTAGTGTTTGAAGGCGTCCTCATAATTGCTTTGCCTCTCGCTCACGGAGCCGAGGATGTAGAGTGCCCACGCCTCGCCATAGTGGTCGCCATGCTGCACATAGATTTGTTTTATTTCCGTGGCCAATCTTACGGCTTCGGAGAGATCGCCTTTCAAAGAATGGTTGAAAGCAATCGCGCGGGTGGCATCGGCGACAAGAATATCATCGGCTAGGGTTTCGGTCTGCGCGAGCGACTGCAACGCCAGAGATACCGAACGCTCGGGATCGCTGCGCCGAAGTTCCCACGCGAGTTTGTTTCGGGCGGCAATTTGAGCGTTCGGTCCCGAGGCCTTGTCCAGTGCGGCTTCAAGGGCGTCAATAAGGTTGATGTGGTTGTGAATCATGTCGCTCATCGGCGGAAACTCAGGAAACGGTGCGCAGCGAAAGTTCCTCACGCAACAGGGCGAAGCGCGGTTTGATGGTGTTGTAAATCATCTCGATGCGTTCGCTGTAGGGCACGAAGGCGCTCTTCATGCTGTTGATCGAAATTTTTTCGAGGTCGTCCATTGAGAGGCCGTAAAACTCATGCGCGAGTTTGTATTCTTTCGTCATCGTCGTGTTGGACATCAGGCGGTTGTCGGTGTTGAGCGTGGTGCGGAACTTTGATTTGTGAAAAATCCAGAACGGATGCAAGGCGAAACTTTCCGCGGCGCCCGTGTGAATGTTGGAGGACAAACAAATCTCGAGCGCGATGCGCTTGTCTAAAACATACTGAGCGAGCGTGCCCATCTTGATCACCTCGCCGTTGAGCACCGCCATATCTTCGATGAGCCGCGTGGCGTGGCCGATGCGGTGTGCGCCGCACCATTGAATCGCCTGCCAGATGGATTCCTTCCCGAACGCTTCACCCGCATGAACGGTGATGTTGAAGTTTTCGCGCTGAATAAAATGAAACGCATCGACGTGTTTCTTGGGCGGATAGCCGCCTTCTTCGCCCGCAAGGTCGAAGCCAACGACGCCGCGGTCGCGGAAACTGATGGCTAGTTGCGCCATGTCCTCCGACAAATTCATGTTTCGCATCGCGCTGATGATCAGACGAACTTTCGTGCCGAACTCACTCTCGCCCTGCTCGAAGCCTTTGAGGACGGCCTTCACGATGTCTTCCCAGTGCATGCCTTTGTCGGTGTGGAAGACGGGCGAGAACCGGATTTCGGCGTAGCACACGCCGTCAAGCATTAGGTCTTCGACCGATTCGTAGGCGACGCGCTCCAAGGCTTCGGGCGTTTGCATCACGGCGGTTGTGTGGCGGAAGCCTTCGAGATACTCCGGCAGACTGCCGCGGCTAGCACCTTTGAAAAAAAAGTCGGCGAGGTCTGTGGCGTCGGTGGTGGGGAGTGCGGTGTAGCCTTGATCTTTGGCGAGTTCAATCACGGTAGCGGGACGCAAGCCGCCGTCCAAGTGCTCGTGCAGCAGCACCTTTGGCATTTGCCGGAGCGTTTCTTCGGAAAGTTTTTGCATGTCGTCTGTTGTTTCTTGCAAAGATACATCGCGGCTACGAGGTATGATCTAAAATAATTTTCCAGCCGCCGGATGTTTTTTCGAAGAGCAGCGTAAAGATGCCGCCTACATCGCCGCCCGATTCCTTTGAGCGCACCAAGTTCCATTTGCCAACGACCGATGCGTGCGTTTCCGAAAGTATGGTAATTTCCAAATCACTAAATGCAAGCGTGCCCATCGCCGCCTTTGTCGGGTAGCGTTTGAGATAATTATCCAACACTTCTTTATAGCCTTTCATGATGCTCTTGCCGACGAAGGTCGTTGCGGCTGAATTATTGTAGCCTTGCATAAACATTTTGACATCGCCCGCGTTCCATGCCGCCACTTGCGCGTCCAAAACTTTTCGAATTTCCGATGTGGGTTGCGCGTGCACGGGAAAATTTATTGCAGTAAGTAAGATGATCAGCGAAATAGTTTTCATGGTTGAAAAAGTTTGGCGTTGCGAGGTTGAAGTATGATGAAAATTGCTTTTCACAACAGTTTGGACGAGGCTTGAAAAGCATCGCCGCAAAAAAATCCAAAAAAAATTTCGGCGACTTAACTGCTTTTTCTGCGGCAACATACCTTTCCCCGCCGCCCTATGGAATAAAAATATTTTGAAACAATGTTTGGAAATATGGGAATAACCCTTTTACCTTTACAACGCTGATGCGAACTGGTAACAGTGTAGCAAAGGTAACATAGTCTCATTTTATTTATAGTAACAATATCACAAGCGAGGTATAAGATGATTATCAACGCAATGCGCGCCTTGACGCGTCCCTTCAAGGCTTCAGAGATTTCCACCCGCATCGGAAACTCTTACTCCACTCCGGAAAATTCACAACGCGCTATCGCCCTGCTCTACATTGAGCGGCAGACCGCCCAAAAACGGCTCGACGAAGTTTGCGCCGAGTTCGGCTATGCGTGGAACAGCGAAAAGGAAGTCGTGCTGGCTGAACCGCAGCGCGTGGTCGTGAAAACAACCATCACGCTCAAGCATCTTTTAGATGCCGCAGCCAAAGGCAGCGACGCCGATTCCAATGTGGCCGAAACCATCGTGCGTTCCGAATACGGCGAAGCGACAGGCGACGCTACCAAGTCTGAACTTTTCAAATCCGCATCGAGCGATTCGTTCAAGCGTGCGGCCTCGGAGTTCGGGATTGGACGCTACCTTTACACCACGCCCAACGTGTGGTTTGAATTAGAGAACCGCTACCGTTTCAAGGAATCGGACGAAGCGATTATCGCCAGGCTTTATCGCAAGATGGGCTTGGACGAGCATATCGATTTCGCTGACGGCAACGCGGGCGAGCAATCTTTCAACGCACCCGTTCCGGCACCGTTCGCTGCACCCATCAACGCTCCGGCAGCCAAGCCGAGCGAGCACAACACCGGCGACCGTCCCGCAGAAACGGATAGCGCATCCGTGCATCGCAATGCTGTGCCTGCGACCGAGAAACAGGTTTCGCTCATCACGAAACTGCTCAGCCTGAAAGATTTGGGCGACCGCGACCGTGAAGCCTACGAAGAGCGACTTCAAAAAGGTCTCTCCAAGAAGGAAGCCAGCGCGCTCATCGATGAACTGCAAGCCAAGTAACCTGCGTTTTTAATTGCTGTGAGGGACGGGCATTTCGCTTCGTCCCTCATTATTTTTTCTGAATCATTTTTCTTTTCTGAATCATTTTTCCCCACACGCCACCGATGAAATCTTTTTTCTTTCTCACGATTCTTTGTTTCGCGGCCTTGCTTTTTGCACCCGCGCAAGTCCAGCCTTTTTTTACGGCTGATTTATCGGTTGCCAAACAGTCGGAAAAATCCGTAGTCGTCTACAAAACGAAATCCGGCATGAAGTTTCACAAGGCGATGTGTTATCACTTGAATCAAAGCATGATTCCTATTTCGCTTGATGAAGCCGTTGCGAAAGGACTTTCGGCGTGCAAGCATTGTCAGCCTGACACGGCGGATGCGGCGAAATAATTTTACCGGAAGATTTGCATTGGCGGAGCAATCTTCTATATTTGCGTCGCCAATATTTACAATTCACATTGGCAGCCCGCTTCGGACCTTCCTTCGATTGAACCTTTTGGACTTCGGTTGAAGAATTTTTCCCGCAGCGGTCATCACTGAAACCGTTTTCGGTTCATTCGTCCGAACGAAGGTCATCTCACCAGCCCATTTACCGGCGAGCTACCTGCATCAATCTCCACCAAGAGCATCCGAATTTTATCAAATCCTTCACCGGTTGATTTAATTCATCTTGCTTTTGTGATGCCCCGCTCTGCACACCTTGGCTGCCGCGTTATGCCCACCGACACCCAATCGCACAGCGATTCGCACCGGCTGCGGTTTTGCATTTACTTTATAACATCATTTCTCAATGGCATTTCACAAACTTGGCCTCAACGACACGCTCGTTCAAGGCATCTTAGCCACCGGCTACACCGCACCGACCGATATTCAGTCGAAAGCAATTCCGGTCGCCGTCTCCGGCAAAGACCTTATCGGTCGCGCTCAGACCGGCTCCGGCAAAACCGCCGCGTTCGTCCTGCCGGTGCTCAACCGGCTTTCATCGCCCGCGAGCGTCGATGGCGACGCTAAACCGCACAAGGCCGGCGACGGTAACACCGTGCTTCGCGCGCTGATTGTAACCCCGACACGCGAACTCGCATCTCAAGTTGCCGAGTCCGTCAAGAACTACAGCCGCTTTATGAGCGTCCGCAGTTTCTGCGTCTATGGCGGCGTCGATATCCAGCAGCAGTTTAAAGTCCTGCGGCGCGGCGTCGATATTCTCATCGCCACGCCCGGACGCCTGCTCGATCACATCAACCGCGGCAGTATCGATCTTTCCCACGTCGAAATTCTCGTGCTCGATGAAGCCGACCGGATGCTCGATATGGGCTTCATTCACGACGTCAAAAAAATTATCGCAATGATGCCCGCCGAGCGGCAGACCTTGCTTTTCTCAGCCACGATGCCGCGCGAACTTCAAACGCTCGCCTCCACCGTGATGAAGCATCCGCAGATGATTGAAGTCGGCGAACAAAAAAATCCGGCGACGAGCATCACGCAGCATATTTATCCCGTCACGCAGGATTTAAAGATGGAGTTGCTCTACCACATTTTGAAGACGGAAGAAATGGACAAGGTGCTCGTCTTCAGCCGCACGAAGCACGGTGCCGACCGCATCATGCAGCGGTTGGAACGGCGCGGCATCAGCGCGGTAGCATTGCACAGCAACCGCACGCAGGCGCAGCGCAGCCGCGCCCTTGATGGTTTCAAGCAAGGCAAGTTCCGCGTGCTCGTCGCAACCGACATCGCCGCCCGCGGTATCGACGTCGATGGTATCTCGCACGTCGTCAATTACGATACGCCGACATATGCAGAGGATTACATCCACCGCATTGGCCGCACCGGACGCGCCTCCAGCACCGGCGACGCGATTACATTCGTCTCGAACGGCGAAGAACAACATATGCGTAACATCGAGCGGTTTATCGGCAAGCGGCTCGACCGCAAAAAGTACGAAGGCTTCAATTATTCGGCGCGTCCGGTACCGGAGTCGGCGATTCCCGATCAGAGCGGCGAGTTGCACAACGGCTCGCAATCTTCCGGCGAGGGCGACGATTCCAAACAAGCCCATCACCGCGAGAAGCGGCAGGAGCACAACCAACGCCGCAAAACTGCAGGCCGCGATAACAACCGGCAGGGCGACACGCGCCGGGATGGCGGCGGACGCAGCAACAACCGCAGTGAGCGTCCTTACTCGAAGGAAGGACGCCCGGAAGGATCGTTTGCACCGCGTTCATCTTCAAGGCCGGTTAAACCGGTGACGTCGCCGGTGCCGCCGGTAAATGAAAATCAAACCGTTGGCACGGACGAAGTGCAACCGTTGTCATCGGAGATTCCGTTGGCATATGTGCTCGGCGACCGGTATGCGAAAGGCAAAAGTCAAGGCCGATACGGCAGCAAAACCGGCTCGGCTCAGGGTGCGAACCGGCGTCAAGGTCAAGGACGCAGCAACGGCACGCAAGGCCGGAGTCAAGGTCAAGTCGGCGGCAACCGGAATGGCACGCGGAGTGAAGGCCGCACCGGCGGAAACAGCCGCACGCGCACCGAAGGCAGCGGCGGCAACCGCGTTCAAGGCGGCGAGCAGCGTAGCGGCAATCGCAATGTCCGTCCTGATTCACGCAGCGGCGGCAACCGCGAACGACCGAACGGCGGAGCAAAGCGTCCTTACACGCCTTCGGCGAACAGCACCCCGCGCCGCGACAGTGGCAATGGCGGCAACACGGGCAACGGGCTTTCCGCCGTGCCCCAGCGTCCGAAGCACAAGGAAATCACAGAGCAGGATTGGCGCAAGCTGATCGATGTTGAAGGCGCCGCCAAGAATGCGTTTGACGGTTTGAAAAGTATTTTCAAACGCCCGAAGAAATCCTAACTGATTTAACTCCCCGCCTTGAATAAGGAGGAGCGCAGGGGTGGTTGGAGAAATTGCATTCGTTCCAACCGCCCCGTCCTGCGGACACCTCGCCTTGCGAAACCCGTTTCGTCAAGCTCAACTAAAGCGGGGATCGTTTATAGCACGCTTTTTAAAAAGCAAAAAGCCTGTTCGTTGTGAGCGGGCTTTTTTTATTTCAGGCGCAACGGCGTGTATATTTGCGGCACTTCATCCGCCCTCTCCGAAACCTCTCGGAAGAATCGCATTGACTCGTTGCAACTCAACATTTCACTATTCAATCGAACCATTCAACATGAACATGCCTTCGCTTCGCTTCGCTGCACGGCTTGTAGCGACTTTGTGCCTTTCGCTGTTTGCGCTGCGGTGCGGCGGCCAAAATGAAAATCAGTTTCCGCCGTTTGAAGAAGGCCAGTTGGGATCGCTCACCACCGCCACCGCCGATTCGGTTTCCTCCGAAACGCTCGGCGTCGTCGCCGCATCGCCGCAGGGAGATTTAAATTCGATCACGGAATCGCAAACGATCTCGGTTACGTTCAATCAGCCCGTCGTTGAAATCAATGATGAGACGCAGATGGAATCCACGCGCGGCGACTTAAAAATTACATCCGATCCGAAGGATGGCGCGAGCGCAAGCAAAAAGGGCGAAGAACTCAAAGGCACTTACCGCTGGCTCGGTTCGCGTACGCTCATCTTCACGCCGAACGATACGCTTCCCTACGCTTCAACTTACACCGCCAAAGTATCCGCCGGATTAAAATCTTTTTCCGGCCAAAGCCTTACGAGCGATTATAGTTTCACGTTCAATACGCCGGGTCCGCAAATCATCCGCACATATCCGACGGGCACATACACCGAACTGGGGCTTCAGGATGAACTCATTTTACGGTTCAATCAAAAAGCGAATCCTAATTTTCTTTCGAACATTTCCGTCGCTGATTCCAAAGGCAATGCCGCAAATTTCACCGCGCGAACCGTAACCGCCGATGAAATCAAAAAAATGGTCGATGAAAATGAGAAGAAACAAGGCGGCTACGAGCAAAACTACATCTTGCGTTACGGCGCGGCGGAGAACTTACTGTTCCTCAAACCGCAATCGAAACTGACGCCGGGCGAAACCTACACGCTCACGCACAATCACCCGAAAGACAAATACAGTTTTACTTTTGCACCCTACAAGGTTTTCGATTACAAAAGCAAAACGGAACTGAGCGTTTCGGCTGACGAAGGATTTTCACTTGAGTTCACCAACTCGCTGTCGCGTGCCGATCTGATTAAAAATCTCAGCATCACGCCGAAAGTAGATATTCCCAAAGCCGAAAATAATTCGGACTACGGCTCTCGCGCACACTATTTCTCGCTCGATCTCAAACCATCGACGACTTACACGCTCACCGTTTCGCAAAACCTCACCGACCGGTTCGGCAACAAACTCGGCAAAGACGTTCGCATCACGATCAAAGCCCTTGACTATGATCCTCAAGCCTCGATTCCGCAAGGCTACGGCGTGGTTGAAAACGATTTCGGCACGGCTGATTCGAATGTCTTTTCGCACATACCCGTGCGCAGCATCAACACCGGTGCGATCACTTTGGAATCGGCGGTGCTGACGCCTGAACAATTTTTGAAGGCGAAAGAGAACGGCAATTTCTGGAACGGCAGCGAGGGCACAACCGGCTTGAACTTTACATCGCACCGCATCGCAGGCGGTCCGAAAAAAAATAAAGGCAGCGTCTCGCGCTTCAACTTGAACGAGACACTCGGCGGCGGTAAATCCGGCCTTGTATTTTTACAACTCCGCCGTACATGGCCTACCCGCACCGACGACGAATACAACCGCTTTCAAAAAGCCTTTATTCAAGTAACCTCGCTCGGTGTAACCGCAAAGTTTGCGCGCGGCGGTTCGCTTGTGTTCGTTACCACGCTCAAAGATGCCAAGCCCGCCGCCGGTGCAAGCGTCAGCATTTACGTCGGTAGCCGGAAAGTATGGAGCGGCACGACGAATCAAAACGGGATTGCCAACGTGCCTTCCTACGAAACCATCGGCGCGGGCTATGCGAGCAGCGAAGACAATCTTTATGCCTTCGCCGAGAAAGACGGCCAGATCGCCTACACCAGCAACTCCTACGAGAGCGGCATTCAGCCCTACCGCTTCGATCTCGACTATCAACCCAGCTACACGCCGACGACGCTTCGCGCCCGCATCTACACCGAACGCGGCCTTTACCGCGCGGGCGAAACCGTTTTCTTTAAAGGCGTCGTCAAAGAACTGCGCGGCAGCCGTTGGGTCGTTGCCGCCAAGCGCACGTTCGATCTGACGATTCGCAACTCGCGCTACGAAGAAGTTTCTAAAAAGACCATCACGGTTGACGGCGACTTCGGTTCGTTCGCCGATTCGCTCGCGGTGAAATCCAATGCCGCGCTCGGTGAATACTCGATGAACCTTTCGCAACCGTTCGGAGGTGAAGATGAGCGCAGCATCGCCACTGAATCTTTCCGCGTCGAGGCTTATCGCCCCGCGACATTTGCAACGACGGTCAAGTCGCTGACGCCGAACGTGTATGTCGGCGATAAGTTTGAGGGCATCGTCGAAGGGCGGTATTTGTTCGGCGCGGCGATGGTGGGCGATAAAGTAAACTGGTCGCTGACACGCAAAGCACGCGCGTCGTTTGAAGTCGATGGCTACGACGGATACTTCTGGCAACAACTCGCGTGGAATCGCAACGAAACCGACCGCTCCGGCGACGACTTCGGTGCCGGTTCGGGCGAACTCGATAACAACGGACAGTTCAAAGTTTCGTTGGGTCTCAAAACCCCGATCACCGAACCCTCGACGCTCACGCTCGAAGGCGAAGTTACAGATGCCTCGCGGCAAACCGTCGCCGGACGCGCGAGCGTGCTACTTCACCCCGCGGAATTTTACATCGGCCTCAAGCCCGCAACGACGTTCATCAAGGAAGGCACCGCGCTGGGCATCGATGTTGTGGCGATGACGCCGGAGAAAAAATTACGCAGCGAATCGGTTACGGTTGAGGTTGTCAAGCGGCAATGGGTCAGCGTGCGGCAAGCGGGCGCGGGCGGACGGTATGAATGGGTTTCGCAACAAATTGACACGACGGTTTTCACCGAAAAAGTTTCGACCGCCACCGATAAAGCCGTGCCGAAATCCTTCACGCCGAAAAGTGCGGGACTTTATTTCATTCGCGGCGAAGCGAAAGATTCCAAAGGCAACACGGCGCGCAGCGAAGCCTACTTGTATGTTTACGGCAAAAGTTATGTCGCGTGGGAACGCAGTGATGACGACCGCTTGGAAATCACGCCGAGCAAAAACCGGTACAAGCCCGGCGAGACGGCGACACTCATGATCCAATCGCCCTACGAAACCGCAACCTGTTTGATGACCATCGAACGCGAAGGCATCATCGAACAAAAAACGTTTGAACTCAAAGGAACTGCGCCGTCGGTGCAAATTCCGATCACGGCGGAGCACTTGCCGAATGTATATGTCTCGCTGATGCTCATCAAGGGACGCACGGGCGTGCCGGGCAAAGACGAGCAAGATTTAGCCAAGCCGTCATTTAAAATCGGATATGTCAAACTCTCGGTCGATGCGGGTACGAAGCATTTGCAAGCCAGCGTCAAGACGAATAAGGCTGAATATCAAAACGGAGAAACGGTTGAAGTGGATATTGAGCTGAAGAACGCGGCGGGACAAGGCGTTGCGGGCGAGGTCGTGCTTGCGGCGGTCGATGCGGGCGTGCTCAACCTGATCAACTATCAACTGCCCGATTTGTTTGATGATTTTTACAGTGAGCGTCCGCTCGGCGTCTCGACCTCGCAAAGCCTCATCAATCTCATCAGTCAGCGCAACTACGGCGAGAAAGGTGAAGCCCGCGGCGGCGGCGGCGGCGGCTCGGCGGGCGGTATGGACGTTCGCAGCAAGTTTGTTTCAACCGCATACTGGAATCCGCGCGTGATTACGGATGCGAATGGCCGCGCGAAAGTGAAATTCAAATTACCCGATAACCTGACGACGTTTCGAATCATGGCCGCGGCGCAAACCAAAGATGCGTCGTTCGGAATGGCCAAGACGGACATCGTGGTCAACAAACCGCTCACGATGCTCGCCGCCTTGCCGCGCTTCGTACGCATCGGCGATGTGTTCGAGGCGGGCGTGGTTGTCAGCAACTACACGAAAGCGAAAACGACGGTAAAGGTGAATGCGAACGTCGTCGGGATGAAACTCATCGGCGAACCAAGTTCATCGGTGTCGCTCGAAGGCGGCGACACGCGCGAAGTGCGGTTCAAGTTCGAGACTCAAGGGCGCGGCATTGCAACGTTTAAGTTCTCCGCCACGACGGATGCGGGAAATTCAGACGCGCTCGAACAAAAAATTCCGGTGCAGGTGCCCTACACCAAAGAGACGCTGGCGATGTTCGGATCAACGGAAACGAAATCGGTAGAAAGAGTGAAAATCCCGAATAACATTTATGCGGGTCTCGGCGGCTTCACGGCGCAGGCGTCATCCACCGCGCTCGTCGGTCTGCGGGAAGCGACGGCGTATTTGTTTGAGTATCCGTACGGCTGCTTGGAACAAAAGTCCTCGCGGATATTGCCCATCGTACTTGCAGGGGATTTGATCGAGTCGTTTGATTTAGACACGTTCGGCAAGACGAAAGCGGACACGAAGCGGGTGATCGAACAGACACTCGGTGAGTTTGAAAAATATCAAACGTCCGGCGGCGGCTTCTCCTATTGGCCCGGCAGCCCGTATCCCTACGACTACGTGTCGATTTACGCCACCTACACGCTCACCAAATCGGCGGCGAAAGGCTACGCTATCAACCGCGACGTTTTAAATCGCGGCCTTGAATACTTAAAAACCATCCTCCGCAAAACCGACGAGACGACGTACGGGGCTTACACATTGGAATTGGACAAATCGTATTCGCTGTATGTGCTCGCGCTGAACAATCAGTTTGATAACTCTACGGCGGAACTGCTCTATCAAAACAAAAACCGGTTGTCGCTCGATGCGAAAGTGTATTTGCTGAAAGCCTTCGCGGTGCAAGGCAAAAGTGCGGCGCGGGTGCAAACGCTCGGCGGTGAAATTTTAAATCTGATTAAAGTTGAGAATGCAACCGCGCACTTTGAGGACGGCAAGGAAGAAGATTACATCTGGTCGTTCGGTTCGGCGGTAAAGACGACGGCGACGGTCTTTCAGGGCTTGATGGAAGCGAACGTCAATTTGCCGATGGCCGATAAAATTACCGCGTGGTTACTAGGCACGCAGAAAAACGGGCGGTGGCGGACGACCCAGGAAAATATCTTCGTGCTCGATGCCTTGAATACTTACTTCAATAAGTACGAAACCGTGGTGCCGGATTTCCGTGCGAAGATTTCCTTCGCCTCGCAAACGCTGCTTGAGGAAACCTTCAAAGGCCGCTCGCTCACGCCCGTCGTCAAGCAAACGGCGATGGACAAACTGACGGTGAAATCGGGCGACATTGCGATTGAGAAAAGCGGCGCGGGAAAATTATTCTACGGCCTGCGGCTTTCCTACTTCCCGACCTACGCCGTGGGTCCGCGCGACAACGGGATTTCAGTGATGAAAATGATCTCACCGTTGGATGGCGGCAGCACCCGCAGCCTTCGCACGATCAAGGCTGGCGACTTGGTGCGTGTAACCTTGCGCGTGGCGGTGTCGCAAGAGCGAAACTTCTTTGCCCTTGATGATCCGCTTCCAGCGGGCTTCGAAGCCGTCAATCCGACCTTGGCCACGAGCACAAGCCGCAATGTGGATGCGGGCGGAGAAGGTGAGATGAGCGAAGGTGAAGGCGACGGAGAATATGCGCCGCCGCGCGGCTATGAGTTTGATCACATCGAATTGAAGGACGACCGCGTAACCCTCTTCGCCGAGCGGCTCGGCACGGGCTTGCACACATACAGTTACCTCGCGCGGGCAACGACCTACGGCACATTTACCTTGCCGCCGACGTACGGTGAAGAAATGTACCGCCCCGAAGTCTTTGGCCGAACGGCGACGCAGCGCATCGTCATCGGCGAGAAAACCGTCGCATCGAAATAAATTCATTTCGTTGAAAAGCAAAAGGCGTGTGATGAGCACGCCTTTTTTTGTTTACCGTTTATGACAACTTTTTGACAATTCTTTGACAAGGTTGTGGCAACTGCGGTGTGGGCTTTCCCGAACTTTGTGATGTAGAAAAGCTCATCGCCATCAAACCCGGCTTCAACAAACGGCTGCCATGAAAAACTTCAGACTTCGCTTTACACCGGCATTGGAACAGATTTTTGTTTTGGACTACGCCGCCAAATCGGTTTTGCAAACGCGAATCGCTACACTGCTCGGCATGATTTTTTACGGCTCGGTCGGTATCCGCGATAATCTTTTTTTCGGCGCGGCGGCGCACGATGTGCAAATGATTCGTTATGCGGTCGTTTGTCCGGTACTGCTCATCCTGTTTGGCTTGACGTTCTTGCCGCAGGCCAAACGCATCGTGCATCTACTCACGTTTGTTTCGATGATCATTGCCGGACTTGGTACGGTGGCGATGATCGCCGTCATGCCGCAAACGATTGAATACCGTTACCCCAGTTTCCTGTTGCTGCTGCTGTTCTCCTACATTTTCGCGCGATTGCGGTTTGTTTACGCGACGGGCGCGTCGCTGGTGATTTCAACCGTCTATGCGCTGGTTGCTTTCTCGGTATGCAGTACGAAGCCGCAAGTGCTCGCCAATAGTCTCTCGCTGTTGGTGATGGCCAACATCACCGGCGCCTTTGCCAGTTATCTGCTCGAACGCTATGGCCGCAGGGATTTTTTGCAGAAGCGCGAACTGGACGCACAGCACCGGCAACTTGAGGCGGCGCAGGAAAAATCGGAGCGGCTCTTGAACAACATGTTGCCCGCGCACATCGCTGAGCAACTGAAGGACACGCAACAGGTCATTGCCGAAAGTATTCCTGATGCAACCGTGCTCTTTGCCGACATCGTTGGGTTCACCAAACTTTCTGAGCAACTGTTGCCGGAGCAAGTCGTCGGCATGCTCAACGATATTTTTTCCCTCTTCGACCTCATCACCAACCGCAACGGCCTTGAAAAAATTAAAACCATCGGCGATGCGTATATGTGTGCGGGCGGACTTTCCGGGCGCGGGTCGGGACACAGAGATCACGCAGCGGCAGCGGCGCAGACGGCGATTGAAATGCAGGCCGCACTTGCCCGTTACAACCAGCGGCACGGATCGACACTTTCAATTCGAATCGGGATTCATACGGGCGCGGTGGTGGCGGGCGTGATCGGCAAACATAAACTCGCGTTTGATTTGTGGGGCGATACGGTCAATGTCGCCAGCCGCATGGAATCACACGGCACGGCGGGACGGATTCATGTGTCGGCTTCGACCTACCGGCAACTGGAAACAACGCACACCTTCAAAGCGCGCGGGCACATTGAAATCAAAGGCAAAGGCGCGATGGCGACCTACTTTCTCATCGGAAAAAACCGACAGTCTGTTGAACCGCTCTTGTTGCATCGCGCCGCCTGAGAAAAATTTCACTTGCCTTTGAACCATAACGAGCCTCAAGCAACTACGCCGTCGCTGCACCCCTCAAGCAGCGACGGCGTTTGCGATCTGGTGCACCCAGCGGGATTCGAACCTGCAACCGCCAGCTTCGGAGGCTGATACTCTATCCAGTTGAGCTATGGGTGCGTACCCGTTTTGAAAACGGGATGCAAAGATAAATTTGCACCGCCGCCTTTCCAAAGTTCTGCAAATATCTTCTGTCATTCCGGGCTTTCGTAGAGGCGATAGCGAGTTCACCCCGAGCTTACGCTCTGTGGCCTCGCCTCTACAACGGCGGTGTGAAATGCAGATTCTTCGCTGACGCTCAGAATGACAGGAAATTTAAATCTTACTCTGCGAAGGAAATGATTGCCGTCGTGCCGCTGCCGCCGTACGTGCCGAGCACCGGTGAGATTTGACTGATCTCGATCTTCAGATCGGGATACGCCGCCATGAGCCGCGACTTCGCATATTCCGCGCCCGCCGTTTTATCGGCATAGACAACGGCCACGCGCAAATCCGTCTTCCCTTTCAGATGCTCCAGCGTCAGTTCAATCGCCTTCTCCAATGCGCCGCGCTGTCCCATGCCTTTGGCGACTTGCACCACTTTTCCTTTGTCGTCAAACACCAAGACGGGATTGATGCGTAACATTTTTGCAACGAAGCCGCGCGCCGCCGAAAGCCGTCCGCCGCGGACGAGGTTGTCAATCGTTTCAAGGCTCATGTAAATTTTAATCTTGGTCGCCATCTCGTTCAGCCGCGCCGCAATTTCTTCGATGGACTTCTGAGCTTCGCGCATCTTCACCGCTTCACGAATGATAAAACCCATCATCATCGATGTGCCCTTGGTATCAATCGTCAGGATTTTCTTGTCTTTGAAAAACTTCGTCGAGGTGCGGGCGTTTTGATACGTGCCGCTGATGCCGCTCGAGATGTGAATCGAAATCAAACTTTCGCTCGTTCTGAGCGCATCTTCATAGACTTGCTTGAAACTGGCCGTCGAAGGCTGCGAGGTTTTCGGTAACGATTTCGCGGTGGCGAGACGTGCATAAAATTCAGCGGGCGAAATCGTTACGCGGTCTAAAAATTCTTCTTCACCGAAAAAGACATGCAACGGCGCGATGCGAATCCCGTTCGCTTCGAGATACTCGTCGGATAAATCGCAGGTCGAATCGGTGATGATGCCGATGGCCGCTTTCTTGCCGAACGCCGCTTCATTCTGCGCTTTCATGTCCTCAAACTTCCGCTTGCTGGCCACGCCGAATTTTTCTGCCAGTTCAAAAACCTTGTGTGGTTCGTTGGTATGAATGTGCACTTTCGTTTTCGTGCTTGAGCCGCCGATGATCAGCGAATCGCCGTAATCAATAATCGCCTTGCGCAAGGCTTTCTTATCGAAGTCGGGGCCGTTTTCCAAAAGGAACTCGGTGCAATACTGAAAAGTGATGGCGTCGGTATCGGCGACAACGTTGGCGGCTTTATCATCGGAAAAGGAAAAGATTTTTTTCTGGAGATAGCCGCGCAAAGTGCCTTTGTTCATAAAGTCCATGATGCCCTCGAGCATCGAGACGAAGCCTTGCGCGCCGGAATCAACGACGCCCGCTTTTTTCAAAATCGCTTCGCCGTTTACTTTCAGTTCCTCAGGCGTGCGGGCGAGGGCGGCTTTGGCGTCTGCAAGGGCGGCAGCGAACATCGCTTTGAAATCTTTGCCCGCCGATGCGCTCTTGGTGATGCCCGTCGACCAATCGCGGATGACAGTGAGAATCGTGCCTTCTTTCGGCTCCATCATTGATTCGTAGGCGTATTCTTTGGCGAGCACGGCGGCCTCGGCGAAGTGTTTGGCATCCGCACGCTCGCGTCCGGCGAGGCCATCGGAGATGCCTTGGTAGAATTGGGCGAGGATCGATCCGCTGTTGCCGCGCGAGCCGGTGAGGGCGGAATCGGCGGCGCAGCGCACCACGCTATCGATGGTGCTTTCGTCGCACTCGTAGAGGCCGTCGGCGATGGACTTGAGCGTGAGGGCCATGTTCGTGCCCGTGTCGCCGTCCGCGACGGGAAAGACGTTGATTTTGTTGAGGTAATCTTTGTGGAGAATTACCGATTCGGAACCGGCAAGAATGGCGCGCTTGAGGCGGTAGCCGTTGAGATAGTTGATGGACATAAAAATTCTCAGTCGAGTTGGAAATGTATCGCTGCGGGTGCGTGTCATTTTGGC
>JACMJS010000011.1 GCA_014380515.1 Chlorobiales bacterium | reverse complement strand
GCGAGATTGTTGGTCGTATCCTCATCGCCCGCAACCGTCAGCGTAAAAATAAAATTCACAGAGTCCTGCGATGCGGGAGTGAATGCAAAAGAAGACTTCAGCGTGTCTTTCGGATTGAGGTTCGTAGTGAGGGTGAAAAGATTGATTTGCTCGGAAGCGTCGGGCAAGTTGTTTTTGTCGTCGTCTTTGAACAATCGTACGGTTGCGCTGTTGCCGAAAGGTTGCAGGCCGCGGTTGATGACGTTGTAAGTCAAGTTCACCGGCGTGGCGGGCGGCGTGAAAAATGCCGCGTTCGTTTGAACGGACAAGTTGCGATCAAACGCGGTTACGCTGTTGCGTGCGCCCGGTGTGCTGCCCGATGCGGCAACGGATGCGGCGAAGTTGGATGCGGAATCCGTGCGTGTCGGCGCGATTTTCTCGGACGACTTTCCGGCGGGCGCGGCAGTATCAGCATAAAAAAAACGTGAAAGCGTTGTGCCCGATGCGTTGATGACGACGACGGAATCACCGCTGTTGTTGAGCGAAAGATCGGCACCGGCTTCAAGCGTCAATGCTGACGCGGGAATCACATAGTTCGCCGTGCCCGTTGCAAGATTTCCGTTGGCGAACACGACGGCGTATTGCTGCGACTTCAAAAAAAGATTCACACCGCCGTCTTTGATCACTTGCGAAAGCGTCGCGCGATCGCCGATGCGCAGGCCGTTGAGTTTAATCGAATCGGCGGCGTTGGTGCTTTTGTTGAAGAGTTCGAGAAATTCCGGCTGCGGCGAGGTTGGGGCGTACATGATTTCGCTCACGATTAAATTCGTATCGAGCGGATTGTTAGTGATCGGTACATAGACTTTCAACGCGGCGCGAAGCGTATCGTTGCCCGAAAATTCATCGCCCGCCGAAACGATGACTGCCCCGAACTGCCGCGTCCCTGCTGCGGGTGTGAGGATGTTCGCCGTAACGCTCGCCGAATCGTTCTGCGCGAGCGAACCGGAAAAAGATTTCGTGTCGAACTTTTCGGCGGCTTCAAGCTGCGTGTTGGCATTGGCATCTTCATAAAAATCAACGGTAAAATTCGTCAGCGCAAGCAGGCCGAGATTTTTGACGGTTGATGTAAGAAGTGCGCTCGTCCCGACGGGCACGGAATCGCTCGGCGTGAACATCAAGCGGATGTGCGCGGCGTCGCGGTCGCGCGAGGCAACGCTGTTCTTCGTACCCGGCGTCCCGCCCGTAATCGACAGCGCATAGTTGGTTGCGGCGTCATTGCGGTTCAGCAAGATTTTCTCGAGCGACTTGCCCTGCGCGTCCGAAGGCCCAGTATAAGTCAGGCTGGCTACGGTGTCGTTGCTTGCCGTGATGAGCCGCAAATTATCGCTGCCGTTGTTGAGGCTCAGACCTGCGGAAGTTTTCATCACCAGCGTACCCGCCGGAATTGCATTTTGATAGGCGCGGGCGCCGCCACTGAAATATCCGCTGCCCAAGATCACCGCATAACTCTGCGGAGCGAGCGTCGTTTGCCCCGTGCCGGTATCGGAAAGTGTAACCGGATTTGTTACGGAGCCGCCGATTTTCCATCCGCTAAGGTTGATGGACGTCGTCGTGCTTGTATTGAAAACTTCGAGGTATTCATCGTTGGTGCCGTTCGAGGGCGGGTCGTACATGATCTCGCTGAACACGACGGACGTATCAACGGCGGCCTGTGCACGATTGGATTTCGGTTGAGCCGCCGCGAGCGTTGAAAGCAACATCAGCGCAAGACCAAGTGTAAAAACGGACGAACAAGTTCGCGTCATTTCAGGAGATGATTTTTTAAAGTTGACCGGACTTTAAAGCTGGCCGGACGAGTACCGGAGCGTAACCCGCAACCGGAAAAGATACACGCGCTATATCTCAAGGACGTGCTAAGGAACTGTTAAGTTTTCCGTGGAGAGCGGCGAAAATCGGCGGGCGTCAGCGAGGCCGGGTAAGACCGGCGCAGATCATCATAGCAATTCAAGGCTGCGCGATCATCGTTAAACACACCGAAGACCGCCGAGCCGCTCCCCGAAAGGCTTGCGAAGACCGCACCGGCGTCAAGTAATTTTGCTTTCGCCGCTTTTACCTGCGGATAGTGTTCGAAGACAACAGCCTCAAAATCATTTTCGAACAGAGAGAACGCCGCCGCGTTCCGGTTGAGACAAACCTGTTGCATCGCGGCTTTCAGATCCGGCAGGGTTCGATTCGGTTTCAATTTAAAATTTTTATACGCCCACACGGTTGAAACGCTCGCGTGCGGAAACAGCGTAACGACGGCGTAAGGTAAACTGAACTCCAGCGGCTCAAGCACCTCGCCCTTGCCCGTCGCATAAACGAGCGGCGCATCGGAAAGGAAATACGCGACATCCGCGCCGAGTGCGGAAGCAAGTTTGAGCAACGCTTCGGGCGGCAAATGAAGTTGCCACGCTTCGTTGAGATGACGCAGCACCGTTGCCGCATCGCTGCTGCCGCCGCCGAGACCCGCGCCCGACGGCACGTTTTTTTGCAGGTGAATTTTGATGCCGCGCTTTGTACCGCTTTCCGCTCGTAAAAGTCCCGCGGCTTTCATACACAGGTTGGAATCATCGGCGGGCAAACCGGCGTCGCTGCAGGTCATCGAAAGCGTCTCGGAAGGGGAGAAATGAAGTTCATCGAACCAGTTGATCGGGGCGAACACCGTTTCCAAATCGTGGTAGCCGTCAGCGCGTTTGGCGGTGATGAACAGTGCTAGATTTATTTTCGCGTAGGCTTTAAGTATCTTCGTCATCGAAAGGTTTTACCGAAAAAAAGTCCGATGAACTTTACGCAACTCACCTACGAAATCCAAAACCGCATCGCCCGCATTACGCTGAACCGTCCGGAACAGCGTAATGCGTTAACGTCCGTTTTAATCTCGGAACTCCGCCAAGCCTTGCGGGACGCGGACTCTGAGCCGGACGTGCGGGTGGTGATGTTGCAATCTACCGG
>JACMJS010000078.1 GCA_014380515.1 Chlorobiales bacterium | reverse complement strand
CTCTTTTCTTTCTCTGCTGCTTTTGCTCGGATTTGGGTTGAGCAAAAGCAGCAGAGAAAGAAAAGAGAAAGCAGATGAGCGTGAGCCATCCACGCGGGCGCAGTGTCGTCATTGGCAGGTTTCCGGTTAAGATTACAAAAGTGGGGAGCGAGATTCAATGATAAGAAAACGAATCGTGGATGTCAACGCGATGAACCCCTCTTGTCCTTCGGACATTCTCCCCTTTGGCAAAGGGGAGAGCGTTGAAAGATGCGAAATGACAAATGACCCGATGTGGCGTAAGTTGTATAATCACGATTTCTTTTTACAACTCTTCCCTTTGGCAAAGGGGAGCGCAGAGGGGTTCAATACGTGTCTTCGAATGACGCCACGGTTTCGGCGGCGGAAGTCAGTTTGGATTGCGGCTTGGCACGGCGATGGCCGGTCTTGATGCTTTTCAACTGATCGCCGAGATTGCGTTTGAAGATTAGGCTCGTAACCAAATTCAAAAGTTTGTTCGGGTTGTGCCACACACGGTTGAAGATCGTTCGCCATGTATAGAAACCCAAGAAGTGCTCCATATACTTCACCTGATATTCCTGCGGATCATACCGGTCGCAGCGCACCACCAAATTATGCGCGGTGTATTTGTCCCAATCTTCGTCCACGACCAACCCCTTCGCCTTGTAATCTTTATACATTTCCGTGCCCGGATACGGCGTGATGAGCGAGTAGATCGGCATCATCAAATAATTTTTCTGAATAAATTTTTCGACCGCGTCCATGTCTTCGTAGGTATCCATTGCGGGATTGGCGAGAAAATTTCCCTGAATGTTCAAACCCGCTTTGCGGCACGCGCGGATGATTTCTTCATACTTCGAAATCGTGTTCATCCGGCCTTTGTCGTAGTGCCGCAAGGTTTCTTCGTTGATCGATTCGAACCCGACGAGAGCCATCGCGCAACCGGCATCGACGAGCAGTTTCACGCTTTGCGGGTCTTCCAAAAAGTTGATGCTAATAAAAGTGCTGAACTTGACGTCGCATTCTTTGAGCACTTCCAGTATCTCCCACATTTTTTGTTTGTTGACGCCGAAGTTTTCATCGGTAAACATCAGCCACGGTTTTTTACCGAACTTGGTTTCCTCGAAGAACACGCGCTTGGCTTCGCTGATTTGCTCTTTGATCGTCTCGGCGGATTGCACGCGGTAGAGCCGCCCGGTGAAATTAGGTGTAACACAAAAGGTGCAAGTGTAGGGGCAACCGCGCGTCATAAAAATCGGAATCGATTTGCGGGCATCGACCTTGCCGCGTTTGCCGGATTTGAAAATGCGTTCGTAGTCGACCATCGGCACGAAGTTCACCGGCGGAAAATCTTTGGCGTCATACTTGGGTTTCAGCGAGCCGCGAGCGGCGTCGTTTAAAACCGTGTCCCACAAATTTTCAGCTTCGCCCGTAATGATGCTCGTGGCGTGGGGTTTGGCTTCATCGTAATTGAACGACACGTGCACGCCGCCCTGAAGCACTTGTTTGCCGCGTTTCAAAAATTCATCGGCGATGTCGTAGGCGCGGGTTACGTTCATCGTCCGCGAGGTAATGCAGATTAAATCGTAGTCGCCGTCGAAGTTGATCACATCACCGAAGACTTCATCAGCCAACTCCAGCGTGTGTTGCGGCGGCGTAATGCTGACGAGAATCGCAATCGCCATCGAGAAGAGCGGCTTCTGACTTGAATCTTCTTCCTTCTTGCCTTTGGGCGTGATGAACAAAATTTTGAGCGGGCGGGTATTGAGGCTTTCAGCGGCGTAGAACGCGGAAGCGTCAGGCCTCTTGGGAACTGCTGTTGCAAGCGGTGAAGCAATCATCGGTCGTACGGTTTCTATGTTTTTGAACTGCCGAAAAGATAACGAACCCTTTTTGAAATCCCCCTAACCCCCTTTGACAAGGGGGCACGATTGGAGAGAAACAAGAAAAGATGTTGGTTAAGAAGTTTGTTGAAATGTTTATTAAAGTTCATCGGAGCATTCTCTTTCGCTCCTCCTTGTCAAAGGGGGCTGGGGGATTACGCCGCGGGAATTTGAATATCACCGTAGGTTACAAGTACGCCGCGCTGATCATAAATTAAGATGCGGAGCAACTTGCCGCGCAGGTCTTCCAAGCTCAGTGCAGGCGAAAGGTACAACAAGTTCAAATCGTAGTACTGTGTGCCGAGCGGCGGGGTTGGTCCCGTTGCGAGTAATATCGGATTGCCCGACGTATTGATGCCGTAAAAATCCAACCGGCCTACCGCATCCGGCTGCGTGAAATCAATCCGCACTTTCACCCGCGCGTCCGGTGCCGGATTCGGATAAGCAGGCCGCACGGTGAAAAAGTTTCTGTAGGCTTCCGCGATGCGCCAGTCGTCCTTGTCTTCACTGATTACGCCGCCCAGAGCGTCCGTCGCCGTGTAGCCTTGCACCGCGCCTTGATCCAGCGGCGAAGCGACGTTGCAAGCTGCATTGAGAGACAGCATGATTGCAACGCAAGAAAAAATAATTTGTCGTCTCATTTTAAAAATTGCTTAGAACACAAAACGAATGCCGCCGTTGATCACACGACCTTCGAGTGGCGCGTAAATATGTAATGTCTCGATGTTGCCCGATTGCGGATCGCCGAGCACGATCGGATCGAAACGGGTTTGGCGCGTGTCGAAGATATTTTCAAAATTGATAAAAAATCGAACCCGTCCGATGCCCTTCTCGATGAGCGCGCCTGTAACCCAATACTCCGGCGTGCGGGTTCGAAACGGCGTACGGTCAATGCGTTGCGAACTCGTGTAGTAGGTTTCAAGTCCCGCTTTAATCTGCGACGCTTCACTTTCCCACACGAGCACAATCCCAACCGAATGACGCGGATTAAGTTCTATCTCATACCGCTTTTCCTCGTGCGTCTGCTCGGCAAAAATGTACGTGTATCCGAGTGAGAGTTTGAAGCCCGCGTAAGCAAACTGTGTTGAAAGTTCGCCGCCGCGCGTCAGCGTTTCGCCGGTCGCATTTTCTAAAAAAGTCCGGCCTGCGCGTAAAGAATCTTCATCCGTGATGAGCGCGTTTTCAAGGCGCGTCAGATACAGTGCAGCGTTGAACGTTGCGGCGATCTCGCCAAAAAGAATTTTGTAATTGGCGTCGACCGATAAGCTTTGCGAGCGTTCCGCATCGAAATCTTTCGGCTGTTGCGATGCGCCGCGGAATCCGATTTCTTCGGCTTCTTCCACAAAGATCGTCGGAATTTTATAGCCCGTGCCGCCGCCAAACCGTACGGTCAGTGCGTTTGCAGGACGCCACATCAGCGAGAGACGCGGCGTAAAAAACAAACCGAATTCATTTTGCAAATCCATCCGGCTGCTTGCTAAAATTTTAAACTGCGGCGAAACCGTGAATTCATCTTGCGCAAAAACCCCAGCCGTGCTCAGTGCATAACTTCTCGGCTTAACCACCGGCGTGCGGTCGGCGAAATCATCGAGCGTGAAGACTGATCCGAAAAGTAAAGCGTGAGCGCCGGAAGTCGCCGCATATTGGGCGTCGGCGTAGACCTGCGTTTGCGTCGCATCGAAAGGGGTTGCGCCGTAGAACGCATCTCGCGTGAGCCGCATCGCTGCAAGCTTTACCGCGATGGATTGTGCGTTCGGCAATTCCAAAGTGAGCGCGCCGCTCATGTTCAGCCGCAAGGATTTGTTTTGTTCGAGATACGGCGCATCAGTGCCAATCGCCGAACGCGGTGCTGAGACCGTGCCGCCAAGCCGCTCTTCCGAAAGCACGCCGAAGGTAAATGACCCGCGCACCGCCTCTGAAAAATTGTAAACAAGTTTCGGCGTCAGGTTGAAGCGTGTGTATTCCGAGACATCGCTGAAGCCATCGCCGTCGACATCGGTGAGCGGTTGCGTGTTGCTTGCGGCGAGCACCGTAACGCCGAGTTTATCAAACTGCTGGCTGTAGAAACCGGCGAGATCGAGGCCGCGCTGCGTGGTCGTGTTTAAGATCGCGCTCGCTTCCGGTTGCGGTTTCGGGTTCTTCGTAATGAAATTGACGACGCCCGCAATCGCATCACCGCCGTAGAGCACCGACCCCGCGCCTTTGACGATTTCAACTTGCCGCAAATTTAAAGGAGCGAGTTGCGTTAGGCCGAAGCCCGAAGAAAGTCCGCCGAAGTTCGGCACGCCATCGACCAAGAGTTGGGTGTAGCGGCCTTGCAATCCCTGAATACGTAAGTTGCTCGTGTTGCTTGTGCCCGACGTCGTTTGCACCCGCATCCCCGTCGACTCCGACAGCAGCATCGATACCGACGACGGCTTCATCAAAATTTTCTCCTCGACTTCCTCCTGCGGAATCACTTCGACCCGTACCGCTACATCGGCGATGCTCTTTGCGGTGCGCGTGCCTGTGATGACCATTTCTTCCACTTCCGTTGCGTCGGGCCGAAGCGATATGACGATTGCCGTGTCGCCGGAAATCACGATGTCGGTTTGAAATGAATTGTATCCGGCGAGCAATGCCTGAAGCGTGTAACGACCGGTGTCCGCGGGCGATAAGAAAAACTTTCCGTCGCCATCCGCCGCCGTTCCCACTTTCAATTTTGTGGTTTGATGTTCGAGCGAAACCGTTGCGCCGGTCAACGGTTCATCGGAGGTGATATCTTTGATGATGCCGGAAAGCACCGCGGTTTGCGCGAAGACCGGCGCGGCGAAGAGAAAAATAAATGCCGCAAATATGTACGTTTTCATAACCAAGTTTCCTTTCGTTTAAAATTTAGAAGCGCGCACAGCGAAAAGCTGCGAGCATCGAGCGATTGTTCATCGCACGATTGTTAATTGTACCGGAAAGGAAAATCAGACTAACGGAGGACGGTGAAGCGGGGCTTGAAAAGTGGGTTGCGTGGCAGTTGTAACGGGAAGGTAATAGGGAAAGGAAATTGCAAAGGCTGCGAAGGCTGAGAGCGAAGCAACCACCGTTGGCACGTGGCAAATGCACTGGCAAAGATTTTCCGCACCGCCGCAAGCATCACTGTGCGGCAGCGGCGCGTCCTGAAATG
>JACMJS010000077.1 GCA_014380515.1 Chlorobiales bacterium | reverse complement strand
TTGTGGATCGCCGGTGAGACCGACGGATGGACGGGCGCGGACATCGAAGCCTTGTGCCGCAAAGCCGCGTCGCTCGCGGTGCGCTCCAGCATCACGCGTGGAAAAATGCCGCCCGTCATCATGCGCGAGCACTTCGAGATCGCACTCACGCTCGCTCAAAAACAGCGCGGCCTGAAATAAAATCACCCTTGCAAAAATCAGGATTTCTGAAAAATTTAAATCACACAGCATGACGACACTTTTGAAATCAGCAGCGAATAGATCAGCCGCAACGCTCTCAGCGAGAAAAAGCACTGAGATAAAAGAAGGAAAATATCTCTACGGGATCGTGGCCGCATCGGAAAATGATACGAGGCCGGAGACCTTCGGAAACATTGGCATCGGCGGGCGGAGCGACGAAGTTTCGATTCTCTGGAGCGGCGCGGTGGGCGCGGTGGTGAGCCGTTCGCCCATCATTACTTACAGCATCGCCAAGGAACATCTGACCGCGCACGAGCGGGTGCTCGAAACCGTGATGGTGCACTACACGCTGCTACCCGTCCGCTACTCGCTCGTCGCCGAAAGCGATGAAAAACTTTTGCGGCTGCTTGAGCGCGAGCGCGAAACCTTTACCTCGCTGCTTTCGCACCTGCACGGCAAAAAAGAGTTGGGATTGAAGGCCGTATTTCCCGAAAGTATTTTTCAAGACATTCTCACCACCAACGCTACTCTCAAAGCAAAGAAAGACGCGCTCGAAAAACAGCGATCAAAAACCACACACGACTTGATTGAAATCGGGCAGGCGGTCGAAGCGGCACTTGAGGTTGAAAAGAAAAAAATTGCGGATGATGTGCTCCATGAACTCTCGTCCCTTGCGGTGGAACACCGGAGCAATAAACCGGCAAGCGAGCGAATGATTTTGAACATGGCGTTTCTCGTGGAGCACGCGAATGAAAAAACATTCGATGAAAAAGTCGCGGCGATTTCCGAAAAGTATCCGAAAGTCAAATTCAAATACGCGGGCAATCTGCCGCCGTATAACTTTGTCAATCTCAAACTGACGATGGAGAATTAACCATGTTTTTAATTGATGACTTACTCGGCATGCCCGCCGCGGGACTCCTCGCCGTCTTCGAAGCGATTGATGAAAGAGTAAATTTGGAGATCAACGACGTTGGATCGTTGCAACAAAAGTTGATGGATTTACAACTGCGGCTTGAGATGGAGGAAATTTCCGAAGCCGAATACGCCCAAAGCGAAGCGGCGTTGCTCGCGCTCATCGACCGCGCCCGCCTGCTCAACGAAGCCCGATGACTCCAATGACCCCAATGACTTCGATAACCGGAACGAACGCAACGATCCCCGTCGCCGCGCCCGATACGCTCATTTTGATTTGCGCGCTTTCGGAGCATCCGCCGCCGGAGGCCGAAGGTATGTTTGCCATCGAATCGAAAGAAGTTTTTGCCGCGGCGCGGCGCGCGAGCGCATCAGAGTATGCGGAAATACAATTCAAAGAAAACTTGAAAGACGTGCTGTGGACGGAACGGGAAGTACGTCGCCACGAAGCCGCAGTGGAAGCGATGATGCGGCGAGGCACGGTCATTCCGTTCAAGTTTCCGACGCTGTTTACTTCGGAAGAAAACGTGCAAGCGTTTATCGACCAAAACCGCGCGGAGATCAAGCGGCAGTTTCAATCGCTTTATCAGAAGACGGAATGGGGCGTGAAGATTTTTTGGAACGGACGTGTGCGGGAAACTTCGCCGTTGCTTCGGAGCGAGAGGTTGCGGCAACTTGATGCGGAGATTGAGACTGCGGCAGCGGGCAAGGCTTTTTTTCTGAGGAAGAAAAAAGATGAACTGATGTCAGGTGAAATCCGGCTTGGCATCGAAGCATTGATGCAGGAAAGTTTAAGTGCGTTGCACCGGCACAGCGACGCCGTGCATCTCTCCGCCGTGTTACCGCAGCGTGCGACCGGACGTACGGATGAGATGATTTTCAATGCTGCATTTTTGGTTGCTGAATCCGCCGCGCAAACCTTCCGCGAAGCCCTGAATCTATTGACCGCACGGCTGGAAGAGGAAAACATGATTGCTGTGCTGACGGGGCCTTGGCCGCCGTATCACTTCTGCGGTATCGCTTCGCAACCCGCGGCCAATCAATCGCCCAATCAATCGCCTGTTAATCAATCCTAAGTATGAACCCGCTGCCGAACCCGCCGTCTCCGAAATCTGCAATGCCGGTTGCGCCTGTGCCATCGGTATCGTCTATGGTGGGGCAGCGCGATGCGTCGTTGCTCGAAGTCCTCGACCGCGTGCTCAACAAGGGCGTCGTGCTTTCGGGCGATGTGATGCTCTCGGTAGCCGAGGTGGATTTGGTTTATCTCGAACTGCGTGCGCTGCTGTGCTCGGCGGATACGGCCAATCGTATCAAACAAACCTCGCCGTTTCCGAAACGCATCCAAGCCGCAGCGCAGGCGGTTCACCGCCCGGTCGAAGCGATAAGCCTTGACGATAAGCCGTTATTGCAATTAAAAAATGTAAGCGGAGAGTCAGCTGAAGTATCCGCCGAGCTACCCGCTAAGGTATCTGCCGAACTGGCTGTCCGGGCGAGTGTGCAGCCGGAAGCGCGGCAGGATGAACCCATTGTAAATGTTGTCAATGTTGAAGGTGCAGCGGCGGAAAAATTAAAAGAGATCAGTGGGGTGCTGCCGCAGCGGATCAATATGGCGAGCGGCGAGTCGGATAAAGGGCTTGCGCAGTTGGTGCTGACGGTGGTAGAACTTCTGCGGCGGTTGATGGAAAAGCAAGCGATGCGCCGCGTCGAATCGGGGACGCTCAGCGATGTGGAAATTGAAAACTTGGGCGAAACCTTCGAGCGGCTTGAAACGCGGATGAAAGAGATGCTGCGCACGTTCGGCCTCGAAGAAAAAGACCTCAACATCAATCTCGGTCCGCTCGGCGATTTGATGTAACGGCAGATCGCTGCGGTTGAAGCCGGAAAAATAGAAAAGAAATCATCGAAGGTTGGATTTTATTAAAGTTACGTTGGGTGACTTACAGGGCACACTAATGAACATAAGCATGCGGCGGAGAAAGTATGGAAGTACGTGAATGTTTACATAGTTTCGAAAAATGGAAGTGCATGGAGATGGGATGCACGCAGCGTTACCACTGGCTTATCGCTGAATTGGAAGAAAGCTTGAAGGCGAGTGATACAACGCTTGATGCCGCCGCCCAGACGGATGCGTTGCGCAATTCCTTGCAACGCTTCTTTCCCGACGGCGCGTTGTTTGATTGCGAAAGCGAAGGTAAAGATTTGCGTCCCGTCGATGGCTGTGTGCTCTACATCTGTGCGTGGTGCAAAAAGCCGATGCGGGTTCGCCGTAACCACGAAAACAAAGGCATGACTTCATATGGCATTTGCCAAGAATGCAAAACCGTCTCGCTGAACGCACACTTCCGTCGGCTTTAACTATCGGCGCTGAAAGTTCGGGTAATCCAAACCGAAGCGGGCGCGATAATAAATTTTGCACGCGAGGAAAGTCAGCACGAGCAGCAATAGAAATAGCGGTAAGTAAAGGCACACCATCAAGGCCAAGAAAAGCATTGAGAACTTCACGGGCGAAAAAACTTCCTTCGAACTTTCCGCCCGAACCACCTGCCAAAAAAGCGGCAACGACACGAACGCCGCCACGCCGATAATCACATCACGACTTAAAATTGCAATCACTAAACTTACCGCGTCGCTGGTGAGTGCGGCGATGAGCGTGGCTTTTGCGCCGTAACGAACGGCGAACGTCATCTTGCCGAACTTGCGGTCGCCTTCCGCATCCGGCAAGGTTACAAGCAAATACACCGCCGCCCATGCGAAGCCGTAGGCAAGGGAAGAAAAGATGAGGGATGTCAGCCGGAGGCTGATGAACCTTTGGCTCAAAGGCAAAGGGATGAAGGAAGATGAAAGGGAAGATGTTGCGGCTGCACCGGCGAGAAAAGAAATGACGCCGCCGGAAAAATTCATCAAGAGGGCGGGCAGCGGACGGTTCATAAATCCTAAAAAGTTGTAGCACACGCCGACGAGCGTTGAGGCCAAAATCATCACAAAGAAATCCATCGAGATAAACCACGCGCCCGTGAGCGAAACGAGCGTGAGCGCGATGCCCTCTATCCATGCGGCTTCGACGGTCATTTCACCGTGCGAGATAAAAAAAAGTTTGTCGTTGTAGTTGTCGTTGTCCTTATCGGCAATTTGATTGAAGATATAAATCGCCCCGACATTGAGCGTCAGCCAAAGCATCGCTAAAAGCATCGGCCAAAGGATTTGTGATGCAACCGGAAAAGTGAATGTGAAAAATGAAACAGGGGCGGCGGCGATGGTTCCGGCAAGCATCGTTGTCCAGAGCGGGAAGAACTGCGTCGGGCGAAGAATAAAAAAATAATCCAGCAGCCTCAACCACTTCGGAACGGATTGCAACGTTGATTCGGAGCGGCTCATCGCGTAGGGCTTGAAATTTCGGATTGAAAATTTTCAGGCGGGCAAGGCTTCGCCCGTCAGTCGGTTGAGTCTGCGCAATTGCGGGGCGCGGAAGGCGGCAACCCCGACAACCGCGAGCGTCATCGCGCCGCCGAAGACGACGCTCGGCACGACGCCCATCAGCCGTGCGACGACGCCCGATTCGAACGCGCCGATTTCATTCGACGATCCGATAAACATGCTATTGACCGACGCCACGCGGCCTTTGAGATGATCGGGCGTAAAGAGTTGGAGCAAGGTCGAGCGAATCACGACGCTGACGCTATCGAACGCGCCGCTCGCAGCGAGGATGACGAGCGAGAGATAAAAATTCCGCGAGAGGCCGAACAGAATCATGCAGACCCCGAAACCCGCTACGGCATACAAGAGCTTGCGGCCTGCGTGTTTGCCAACCGGTCTGAACGTCAAAGCAACGGCCATCAGCCCCGCGCCGAGCGCGGGCGCGGCGCGAAGCAACCCCAAGCCTTGCGGCCCGGTCGTCAATATCTCCGACGCAAAAAACGGCAGCATCGCCACCGCGCCGCCGAAGAGCACCGCGAACAAATCCAATGAGATCGCCGAGAGCACGATTTGATTGCTGAACACGAATCTGATGCCCGCCGTCAAACTTTCTAAAACCGATTCGCCCGCTTGCCGCACCGGTGCTGGCCTCGCGGATACCCAGAGTGCAAATCCAAGCGCGATGGCAATGAGCACAATATCGACGAGGTATGAAATTCCCGCGCCATAGAAACCGAAGATCACGCCGCCGAACGCGGGGCCGATAACCGACGCCGATTGCCAAACGACGCTGTTCCATGTCGCCGCACTCGCATAAAGATTGCGCGGAATAATTTGTGAAAGCAAGCCGAAGGTCGATGGCGTCAGGAAACCGCGTGTGAGACCGACGATAAAAAAGATGATGTAAATCGGTACCGCGCCGAACAGGGCAAGACGCTTTGTCATGGTAAGTGTGAAAAGTGCAAGCGAGCAGAGAAGCAACATCAGCAGCGCGGGCACGATGATTTTTTTTCTGACGGTGCGGTCGGCCAGATGCCCCGCGTAGAGCGCGACGGCGATGGCGGGAATCGCTTCTGAAAGTCCGATGAGGCCGAGCGAGAGCGGATCGTGCGTGAGGTCATAGACTTGCCACGCGACAACGACGGATTGCACCTGAATGCCCAAGGTCGCAAAGAGCCGCATCAAACTGAACGCGCGAAAATCTTTCACACGCAACACCGCGTAAGGATCATGCGCGTCCGTCTTCGCAGCACTTGCAGCGTTCGCCGTCGCTGCATCGGTGTTACCCGCCGGTTCGGTTTCGTTCGAGTCGGGCTTAATCATTTTCTTCTTTCACCGTCGTCGCGTTATCGACCGGCACAGGATAGTGGCCGGAAAAACACGCGGTGCAGTAACCGTATTCATCGGATTCCGTTTCGCCCGCGTGATGCGGCACGCTTTGCAGCAGCCCTTTGAGCGAGAGGTATTGCAGCGATTCAACGCCCAAAAAATCCTTGATCTTTTCGATGTTGCCGCCGAACTGATGGGCGATCAGTTTGTCTTTCGTCGGGAAGTCCATGCCGTAAAAGCACGGGTTCATAATCGGCGGCGAGGAAATACAGAGATGAATTTCTTTCGGCGCGGCTTCGTGCAGCAGTTTGACGAGGAGTTTCGAGGTTGTGCCGCGCACAATCGAATCATCGACCACGACGATGCGTCGGCCTTTCAACACGCCGCGCACGGTGTTGTATTTCGAACGCACTTTGATTTCGCGCGCGTGATCGCCCGGCTGAATGAATGTGCGCCCGACATAGTGATTGCGAATCAAGCCCAACTCCAACCGCGCGGGCGTACCGAACTTGTTGCTCTCGGTTACAAATCCGAGCGCGGCAGTGTTCGACGAATCCGGCACGCTGATCACGGTGAGGTAACTTTCCGTTGCATCCGGCTTCAGCTTCGATTCGTGCGAAAGCCCCTTGCCGATTTTGCGGCGCACCTTATCGACCGATTCACCGAACACGGTGCTATCGGGACGGGAGAAATAAACGAACTCGAAAATACATCGCGCCTTGCGCGGGGCTTTGGGCAGGAAGGACGAAGTGATGTGGCCGGTCTCGATGGTATTGCGATCAATGAATACGATTTCACCCGGCTCGACCTCGCGCAGGTATTTGGCCGAGATGATGTCGAACGCGCAGGTTTCGCTGGCGACGATGTATTCCGGCGTCTCAGCCGGTACGAGTGGTTTGGAGAGTTTGCCGGTTGTTTTTCCAATTTTTTTTCCGGGGGGTTTTTTGATGCCGAGCGAAAGGGGACGGAAGCCTTGCGGGTCGCGGGCGGCGATGAGATGCGTATCGGTGAGGATGACGAGCGAAAACGCGCCTTGAATTTGCGTGAGCGCATCGCGGATTTGCTCCAATTGCGATTCGGCTTTGCTGCGGGCGATGAGATGCAAAATCAGTTCGGTGTCGCTCGTCGCTTGGAAGATCACGCCGTCGTCGCGGAGTTTCTGGCGAATCGTGCGCTGGTTGGAAAGGTTGCCGTTGTGCGTGAGCGCGAGGTTGCCCGATTTATAGTTCACCGCAAACGGCTGAATGTTTTGCAACGACGTGCCGGAGCCGGTCGTGGAATACCGGTTTTGTCCGATGGCCGAAGCTCCCGACAATTTTTGAAAAATTTCTTCGTTGCGAAACACTTCATTGACGAGACCAAGCCCTTTGTGAATGCGAAAGACGCGCCGGTCTTTTTCCGCATCGAAGTCGCTGGTTACAATCCCCGCCGCTTCCTGCCCGCGGTGTTGCAAGGCGTGCAAGCCGTAGAAAGTTTGCAGCGACGCACCGGGTGAATTATAGATTCCGAAAATTCCGCACATGATGAATTGGTCTATTATGATTCAAACTCGCTTGTAGCGTCCGTGCTTGTAAGCGTTGCGGACGCTGAAATAAAAGAGCATCATCATCGCGCAAGCCGCCGTGTAAGACTGCGTGATGAACAGTCCCGGACTTCTTCGAAACAAAAAGAAACTGAGAATGCCGATTGCCGCCACGCCCAGCATCGCCATTGAAAGCACGAGCATCGCGCGGCGCGCGGAGAGGTCGCGGTAACTCATCGCCTTTTTATAGATGCGGTAGGCGATGTAAAGAAACAAGTACGTCCAGAGCAGCAAGTGAATCACGACGGCATAAAACGTGACCGCGTTGCTCACGAACACGGTGCCGGGATTGTCAATCAAATCAAATGCGAAAGTAACCTCCCACTTTCCCTGCGTGTAGACGAGCGTGATGAGTGCGAAGAGCAGTGTGAATGCAACGAGGTAATACGCATCGTAACTCTTGCGCGAACGGATGAAGTTCAAACAAAAAATAAATCCGAAGTAGACGAACCACAGCAGTGAAAACTGCCAGCCGAGTCGCAACAAATGATTGGCCGCCCATGGCGGAATCAACCCGGCAAACGCCGCCGTCGAGGCGATGAAAAACAAACCTTTCGTGGCCAAGGCGCCGATTGCAAACGCCGCCAGCGAAAGTGCCCGCGCCTGACTGGCGTCGTTGGCCTCTGAACGCTTGCTGCGGCGGTAAAGCAAATAGGCGAAGGTCGCCCCGGCCAGCACCAGCACCAGAGACTCGATGAAGATCAGCCGGGCATCGGACGACAAAATTTTATCGAGCCAAACCGCCACCTCCGAGCGTCCGGCATAGCGGCCTGAATCGGCGGCGGCACTGCGCTCGGAAAGTTTGGCGAGCGAATCAACCAGCGATGCGGTGTTGTCTTGCGGCATTATGAAACCTGTTTGGTTCACCCGAAATCGAAAGCGTGATGAAAAACGTCTTGGCAAATCCGATCAAATAATCATGCGGGCAGCGGGCGCGATACCTGAAGTTTAATGACATCGATTTTCGTGCGTGAAGACTTTGCAACGGTGATGATAAAATCGTCAATCGTAATGATCTCGCCCTGCTGCGGAATGCGTCCGATGCGGCTGAGCACAAACCCGCCCATCGTTTCATAATCCGATTTGGCAATGCCGAGCGCAAACTTTTCATTGACGGTATCAATGTTAATGCGTCCGCTGATCAAATACGTATCGTCGGAGAGGGCTTTGCACACTTCTTCGTCGCTGTCGAACTCGTCTTGAATATCGCCGACGAGTTCCTCGATCAAATCTTCGGCGGTAACCAGTCCCGCCGTGCCGCCGAACTCGTCCACCACAATCGCCACGCTCTCGCCCGACTGCGTAAATTCGCGCAAGAGTTCCGCCGACTTTTTGGTTTCGGGCACGAACATCACCTTGCGCACAATCCCCGAAAGGGTTTTCGGCTTGGTAAATAAATCATGCACGAACGCCACGCCGATGATATTGTCAATGCTTTCTTCATAGACCGCCATTTTCGAGTAGCCCGATTCGGCAAAGCGTTTGTAGACTTCCTTCATCGGCAACGTTTTTTCAAGTCCTTCAATATCGGTGCGTGGCACCATCGATTCGCGGACACGAATATCCGAGAGCACGAAGACGTTCGAAATAATTTCAGCGTCTTTGGCTTGAGCCGCGCCGATGGGGACGTTTTCGCGCAGGAGAATTTCGAAATCCTGTTTGCGGAAAAACTGTTCGAGATTGCCGTCCTTCGTTCCGAAGAGCCACAGAATCGCGCGCGAGATCAGTTCGGAAATCCAGATGACGGGAAAGAGCACGAAGCGCGTTAGCCGCAAGACGGGCGCGATGATGATGACGGCGTAATCGGCCAGTTCGCGCAAAATGAGTTTCGGGATGACTTCGCCCGCGAGCAGCACGATGACGGAGGCGATGAGCGTATGCAGTACGAGCGAGCGTTCGCCGAACAGCCGCTCCAGCGACGCAACCATCAGGGTTACATAGACGGTGTGCGCAAGATTGTTGCCGACGAGCGTCGTCGTCAAGGTTTGATCGATGTGGCGAATGAAATAGTTGGCGAGTTTCGAGCCGAAGATTTTTTTGCGTTCGAAGACTTCGAGCCGCAGCCGGTTGGCGGTAACGAAAGCGATTTCAGAGCCGGAAAAAAAGGCGGCGAAGAGGAGTGTGGTGAGAATGGCAAGCACTTCAAACATGCACGGCGGCGGTCGGAATCAATCTTATATCGGGTCTTGTATCGGGCTTCGGGATGGAGAACGACGGGTGTATCAGGTTGAACATCGGATCGCTTAACTTTCGGAGTAATGAAATGAACCGCCGGAAACGGACGGGAGAGCGGAAGTGTGGAGCTAAGGAGATTCGAACTCCTGACCCTTTGCATGCCATGCAAATGCTCTACCAACTGAGCTATAGCCCCATGATGAAAATGAACTGCCGGTAAAAAGTGCGGCGGAAATTTGAGGCTGCAAAGATAGAAAAGGCCGTGCGATTCTCAAAGCCTCGCGGAAAGTTTGCAAGATTGCAAGAGTGCTTTCGACTTTATCTCTTCCTTTCGTCCGTCATTCCCGCTTTAAGCCGGAAGCTTACAGGTCGTAGAAATGACAACATAAAACGTGCAAAAAATGACATCGATGCCTACGCCGGAGATACAAAAAGAAAATCTCCGCCGCGCATTAAAACAAGAACGCCGCAAGCTTTCCGCAGAGGCGTGGCAACAGCGCAGCCTTCGGATTGCCTCGCGCCTGTTCGAAACAAAAGCGTTTCAAACCGCGCGGACGGTGCACTGCTACTTGGCCTCCGTGGAAAAACGGGAGGTGGATACGGACGCCATTCTCAAAGAACTTTGGCGGCGCGGTTGCACGGTGTTCGCTCCCGTCGTTACATCGGGCGCACCGGACGCATTGGGCGAACTGGGTCATGTTGAGATTGATGCACACACGGCTTTTGAAGTTTCAACTTTCGGCATCCGCGAACCAAGTGCGCGCTTGGATAAACCCGACATTACGCTGGCAACCGATGAACTGAAAATCGATGTGGTGATCGATATAGTGATCATGCCGCTGCTCGCGTGCGACCGCCGGGGCAACCGCGTGGGCTACGGGCATGGTTACTACGACCGTTTCCTTGCAAAGCTTCATCGCGCCGGATGCAAGCCGCTTTGTCTCGGTCTCGCGTTTGACTTTCAAGTCGTTTCAAGCGTGCCCGCCGTAGATAACGAACTGCACCGCGATCAGCCGCTCGATATGATTCTGACCGAGAGTGAAGTCATCGTTGTAAAAAGCTAACCGCTTTTCTAGATGGTTTCGTAGATGGTTTCGCGCCTCGCAGGGCGTGCGGTATATTGCCTCCCAAAATAATTTTTTGATTCATACTTAGAATGCCACAACCGAAAAAAAACACCGCCGCAACCGCTGCCACAACCAATGAAGATGCGTCTGCAGCCGGACTGCAATCGACCGGTGCCGCTTCCGAAATCAAAGCTTCTTCTTCGCAAGCTGCCGCGCCGAACACCGAAATTTTGATCGACCAAATGCCGCCTGAACCGGTAGCCATAGACCTGACATCCGATGTTCCGAATGAGACAGCGGAGCAGACGGAACTTTACATCAACCGCGAACTCAGTTGGCTGGAGTTTAATCAACGCGTGCTCGAAGAAGCCGGTTCGGAATCGCACCGCTTGCTGGAGCGGCTGAAGTTCGTGGCGATTTTCCATTCGAACTTGGACGAATTTTTTATGATCCGCGTCGCAGGTTTGGAAGAGCAATACCGCGCGGGCTTCGGCGAACTGACCATCGACGGCCTTTCGCCCAAACAGCAACTGGCTGAAATCCGCAAGCGTATCAAACTGCAATTGGAGCAAGTTCATCATCTGTGCTACGCCGACATTCTGCCCAAACTTCATGCGGCGGGCGTGCGCATTCTCGGCTACGAACAATTCACTCAAGCACAGCAACATAAACTCGCCAAATTTTTCGACGAACAAATTTTTCCCGTGCTCACGCCGCTCGCCATCGACACCGGACATCCGTTTCCGTACGTCTCCAACCTTTCGCTCTCGCTCGTCGTGCAGTTGAAGATCGCCGGTGAAACGAACGGCGACAGCGGCTTGCGGTTCGCCCGCGTCAAAGTGCCGGACGTGTTGCCGCGCCTGTGCCAAGTGGATGAAATCTGCGGCGATGACGACGGCCCCGAAACCGTTTCCTACGTCTGGCTCGAAGACATCATCGCGCACAACCTCGCCAAACTTTTCCCCGACATGGAAATTTTGGAGACGCATCCGTTTCGCCTCACGCGCAACGCCGACATTGAAATCGAAGAAGACGAAGCGAGCGATTTGCTGGAGACGATTGAGAAAGGCATCCGTCAACGGCGCTACGGCGCGGTTGTGCGGCTTGAGATCACCGCCACGATGCCGGAGCACATCAAGCAAATGCTGATGGAAAATTTAGAAATCACCGGCCACCATGTTTACACCTCCAAAAGCGCGCTCGGCCTGAGCAGCCTGATGACCTTGATGGAAGTGCCGATGTCGGCGTTGAAAGATATTCCCTTCGTGCCGCACAATCCGTTCGAGAACGGTGAAAATGAAGACCTCTTCACGCAGATTCGCCAGCACGACATCTTGCTCAACCATCCGTACGATTCCTTTGAGCCGGTGATTGATTTCATTGGCAAGGCGGCGCGCGATCCGGGTGTGCTTGCGATTAAGCAAACGCTCTACCGCGTCGGAAAAAATTCGCCGATTGTGCAAGCCTTGATTGAAGCGGCGGAGAACGGCAAGCAAGTCGCGGTGCTGTTGGAACTGAAGGCGCGGTTCGATGAAGAGAACAATATCACGTGGGCGAAGGCATTGGAAAAAGTCGGCGTGCATGTCGTTTATGGGTTGGTCGGTTTGAAGACGCACGCGAAAATTTCGCTCGTCGTACGGCGCGAGCCGGGCGGCCTCAAACGCTATGTACATCTGGGCACGGGCAACTACAACACCGCGTCGGCAAAGGTGTATACCGACTACGGCCTTTTTACGTGCAATGAAGAAATCGGCGCCGATGCCTCGGAACTGTTCAACTTTCTGACCGGCTACTCGAAACAAAAATCCTACCGGCGATTGATCGTTGCGCCACTCAACATCCGTTCGCAGATGTTAGCGTTCATAAGCCGCGAAACCCTGCGCCATCAAAGTTCAGGGGCTGCGGGCGACGGACGGATCGTGATGAAGATGAACGCGCTCGTCGATCCCGACATCATCGGCGCGCTGTACGAGGCCTCGCAAGCGGGCGTGAAAATTGATTTGATCATTCGCGGAATCTGTGCGCTCAGGCCGGGGCTAAAAGGACTAAGTGAGACGATTCGCGTGATCAGCATCGTCGGGCGGTTTCTGGAACACAGCCGCGTGTTTTATTTCCATAACGGCGGCGCGGAAGAAATGTATTTGGGCAGCGCGGATATGATGCAGCGCAACTTGGATCGGCGCGTGGAGATTCTTTTTCCGTTGCTCGATGCGGGGTTGAAAGCGCAGGTTAAAGAGTCGCTGGAGATCATGCTGCGCGATACGGTCAAGTCGCGCACCTTGCAACCTTCCGGCATCTACACGCCGACAGTGATTGACGGCGGTGAAACAATAGACAGCCAAACTTATTTTCTGAATGCCAAACGCAAGTAAAAATGTGATAACTCGTTCATTGACTGGCTAGTGCTTTGGAATCCGACCCTTCGGAAAACTACAATATTTTCAGTTGCAAACGATAAGACAACATTAGATGATGGCAAAAGAATTAATTTTTAAGGCTAACTCAGTTTTTGACTCGATCACTTACGATGAGGACGCTAATCATTGGTATTTCACATTTTCGGACGAAATTTATGCTTCATCATCTGGTTTCTGGCGACTACTTGAAGCGAACAAAATCGTCTTGGTTTCACTTGACAATAAGCATCAATTGGGACTTTCTAAACCACTTGACCTTGTTGGTGAAATTGCAAAACGACTGAGGAGAAAAAAATTGATAGAAATAAATGTTGACGAAGACACCGGAGATTTGACATTGATAATTTCAGACGATATGAAAATTCAAATTTATATAGCGTCGTCGGGTTACGAGACTTATGAATTTTCGTATCAAGATAAAAGATATATCGGTTTAGGCTCAGGTGAAATTGCAATAGTTAACAATCAATAAAATAGAAACTCATTAAACATTATATCACGATGAAGCTCTATATCGGCAGCGATCACGCGGGTTTTGAAGGTAAAAAATTCATTGCGGCTTGGCTTCGCGCTCGCGGCCACGACTTCACCGACTTCGGCACGTTCAGCAACGCTTCGGTCGATTATCCTGACTTTGCCAAACAAGTCGCAACGGCGGTCGACGCAAGTAACAAAGCGGGCATCGATGCACAAGGCATTTTGGTGTGCAGCACGGCGGTCGGGGTTTCAATCGTGGCCAATAAAGTGAAAGGCATCCGGGCGGCGTTGGTGTTCAAACCGGCGATTGCGACGCTCGCCAGACAGCATAACAATGCGAACGTGATTTGTTTGCCGGGCAAGTTTATGACTGACGACGAAATCACCCTGTGCCTCGAGGCGTGGTTCGCCGCATCGTTCGAAGGCGGACGCCACGAACGCCGCGTTGAAAAAATCACGGCGGTTGAAAAATGAGATGGAGAAATATCTCGCCGTATCTTGCGGTGCGGCGGAAACCCCAACGAAACTTAAACGGGCAACGCCTGCTTGACCTCTTTGCCTTCACACAATCGTTACACACTTAAAAAACCTAAAAATGAACACCTTCAAAAAAGTTTTTCTGTTCGCATTCGTCCTGATGCTTGTTGCATCATCCGTGTCTGCTCAAACCGCCCAGCAAGGCAAAACGCTGGCGGGATTGCAGCGCGTGTATCTCGAAGTAAAAGTCTCGGAGAACAACAGCAAGCTCGGTGCGAACGCGCTGGATGCCGCTGAGTTTCAACGCAAAGCAAACTTGGAACTGCGCAAAACCAGCGTCAAAGTATTGGGCGCACTTAGCGAAGTGGATGCGCAAAAAGACGGCGTGCTGACGATGGCTTTCGTGCTCGGTCAGAACACGGATAGCTACGACGTGGTTTTGCAAATCAATCTGCAACAGGGCGTTAGCCTGACGCGCACCAATACCTTCGTGCAGATTCCGACGTGGTCTTATCAATCCACGAAGCGCACCGCCGCCGCGAGCGTCCCCGCCGAAGCCAAAGCGTTGTTCGAGAAAGCCATGGAAACATTTCTCTCACAATATCTGGATGCGAACGGAAAATAGAATGTCGGCAGAGCGTTCAGAAACATCAACCGATAAGCCTGCGGGTGTGATGCCGCATCGCATCGCATCTCTGCTCGCATCAAACGAGAAACTGCTCGTGCCGTATCTAACGCCGGAGTTTCCCGTCGCGGGCGCAACCGTACCCGCCCTGCTCGCCCTGCAAGAAAGCGGCGCGAACCTGATCGAACTCGGAATGCCGCATAGCGACCCGCTCGCCGATGGCACAGTGATTCAAGCGGCGTCGCAAGTGGCCATCAAAAACGGCGCATCGTTGAGCCGCGTGCTTGAACTTGTCCGAGAAGCTCGTGCGGCGGGCGTCGGTGTGCCGGTGGTGTTGATGGGATACATCAATCCCATCTTGGCATATGGTGCGGAAAAATTTCTTGCCGAGGCTGCCTTGAGCGGCGCGGACGGCCTCATCATTCCCGACTTGCCGCCCGAAGAAGCGTTGAACTTCAAAGCCCGCGCTGATCATCACCGCCTCTCGATGATTTTTCTCATCTCGCCTGTTTCAGATGCCGCCCGCATCCGGTTCATCGATAGCCTGTCAACGCACTTTTCTTACTGCATCTCGACCAATGGTGTAACGGGCAGGGCAACCGGCGGGGCGATGAACGAAAATCAACTTGCCTTTCTCCTCCGCGTGCGTGCGAACACGCAGAAAAAATTCGTGGTCGGATTCGGCATTCGAGATGCGGTGCAAGTCAAGGCTATGCTTGAAACGGCGGATGGTGCGGTGGTCGGTTCGGCGTTGCTTGAAGCGATTGAAGCCGCCACATCGCCCGAACAAACCGCGTCGCTCGCCCGTGCCTTTTGGCGAAACCTCATGGATAGCGAAGCCTCGGCGCTGATCAATCCGCCGCTCCCGATAAAACCCAACGCGGTTAAGTTCGCTTAAAATCAGGTTTGAATTTGCAGACTCGACTTTCAAACGGCTGCATTGTAGTGCCGCACTCTACGGCTTAAATGTTATATTCGCGGGCGAATTTTTTTTACACATTTAGACCAACATCACCGGCTCCATGACCGGATTGCAGTTTTCCATTCTTGCGTTCAATCGCCCCACCGCTCGCCACACAGCGTTGCGTGATGCGGGCGATTCGCACCGTGCCGACATCGCTACCGTTCAGAGCGCCGGT
>JACMJS010000076.1 GCA_014380515.1 Chlorobiales bacterium | reverse complement strand
GTTTCATCGAGCGTGATGTTCGGAAAAAAAAATACCGGCTGCCGCACATTGCGTATGTATTGTCCCGACGCCGACACGACCGGCAACACCGCCGACGTCGCTTCGCGCACTTGCTCATCCGATTTTCTTACACCGAGTGCCGCGATTTGAACATCGATGTTGCGCTCCAGTCCCAGCGTAACCGCTTCGCGCATCGATAAAGATTTTGCTTGCATCTGCGTATCAACTTGCGCGCGCACCGGCGAAGCCAGCGTCAAAAGTAAAATCGTCAATGCCGCCGGTTTCGAGAGCGAGCCGGATTTTTCGTGCGACGGCTTTGAAGTTTCCGGTGTCTGTGAAAATTTTCTCGCAAGCACTTTCGCCATGCGCAGCGACCAACTGCGCAAGCGTTCGATGTCGATATAAACCGTCGGCACAAGAATAAGCGTGAGCAAGAGCGAGCTTGTCAGGCCGCCGATGAGCACCCACGCGAGGCCGTTCTTCCATTCCGCGCCCGCGCCGCTCGCCGTCGCAATCGGCAGCATCCCGACGACCATCGCCATCGTCGTCATTAGAATCGGACGCAACCGCGTACGACCTGCGGTGATCAACGCTTCTTCAACACTTGAACCCTGCGCACGCAATTGATTGGTGTAATCAACGATCAAAATGGCATTCTTCGCCACAAGGCCGACGAGCATGATGACGCCGAGCAGCGAAAAGATGTTGAGCGTGTGTCCGGTGATTGCCAGTGCAGCAAGCGCGCCCACAATCGCCACCGGAATCGAGAACAGCACGACGAACGGATAGACCCACGAGTTGTAGAGCGCAACCATGATGAGATACACGAACAGCACCGCCGCCGCGAACGCGAGCAACAGTTTATCGAACGCATCGGATTGATATTCCAAGTCGCCTTCGGTAAGCAACTTCACGCCTTGCGGCAACTGAATCTTCTTCATCTTTTCTAAAATCTCCGCGCCGACGTCGCCCGTCGCGCGTCCCAACACTTGCGCATAAACCGTTACCGAGTTCTGACGGTTGCGCCGCTCAAGTTTCGAATACGTTTCGGCGGAGACAAAGCTGGCGAACTGACCAAGTTCAACCGCGTCGCCATTGGATGTGATGAACTTCAATCGTTCGAGATCACTGGCTTTAGCGCGGTCGGATTCGCCAAGCCTGACGCGAAGTTTGACGTCGTTGTCGCCACTTTGAAACTTCAGGTCATCATCGCCGGTGTAAGCCACGCGCAACGCTTCGCCGACGGCTTCGGTTGAAAGTCCGTACGCCGCCATTCGCGCATGATCCAATTCAACGCGCGACTCCGGCTTGCCCATTTGTAGCGAGAGCCTCACGCCGTCCGTGCCCGCAGTGCGGCGAATGATTTCCGAAAGTTGTTCGGCGGCATGAAGCACGCTATCGCGGTTCGCGCCGCGCATGGTGAGAATAATCGGCGCATCGTCCGCCGAACCGAAGATGCCGATGGGCGCAATGCGTACTTTGACGCCCGCAAAATTTTCTACAACGCGCTTGATGTCCTCGCCGATTTCGGTCGCTGGCCGCGAGCGTTCTTCCTTCGGGATCAATGAGACGTTCAACTCCGCCGTGTTACCATTGGCATCGCCGCCGATCCAACTGTCGCTCGATGTGCCGACGCTCGCAAAAACCGTTTTCACTTCCGGCATCGCGCGCAATTTTTCTTCCGCCGCCTGCGCGATGCGGTTCATCTCCGAAAGTTTCGTGCCTTGCTGCGTTTCAAGAATGACGGCCAACTGGCTTCGATCCGTGCTCGAAATAAATTCCGCACCGATCACGCCGAACGCGGCAAGGGCAAGCGATCCGATAAGTAACCCCGCCGCCGCGGTTGCAACAACCCAGCGGTGCGAGAACGCCCACTTCAACACTTGCGCGTAAAACGCGGTGAAAGTTTCGAACTGATGCTCGAACCAAAGGCCGAATTTTCCGAACCATGTTTTTCTATCCAGATGTTCATGCTTGATAAATCGGCTCGCCAGCATCGGCGTTAAGGTGAAAGAGACGAAAAGGCTTGTGAGCGTTGAGACGACCATCACGAGCGCGAACTCGCGCAGGATGTTTCCGATGAGGCCGGACACAAATGAAATCGGCAGGAAGACGACGACATCGACCAGCGTGATCGAGATCGCGGAAAATTCGATTTCATTGCGGCCATCGAGCGCGGCTTGCATCTTGTCCTTGCCCATCGCCAAATGACGCGCGATGTTTTCGTGCACCACCATTGCATCGTCAACGAGAATACCGATGGCGAGCGACATCGCCAGCAGCGTCATCAGGTTAAGCGAGAATCCCAAGAGATACATGAAAATAAAAGTGGTTACAAGCGATGTCGGAATGGCGACCATGACGATGAGCGGATCGCGGAGGCTGTGCAGAAAGACGAGCATCACGAGCGCAACGAAAATGATGGCGAGTATGAGATCGTGATTGACCGCTTCCGCCGCTTCGAGCGTGAAGCGCGACGCATCTTGCGCGACGTCGAACTTCAATCCGGCCTCCGCGAACTCACCTTCAAGTAGTTTTATTTCCGCGCGAATCCCTTCGCTGACGCTCACCGCGTTGGCATCCGATTGCTTCTGTACCAAAAGGGCGACGGAAGATTTGCCATTGAGCCGTGTGATGATGGTTTGATCTTTGCCGCCCTCGAACACATCGGCGACGTCGGAGAGCCGCACGATTGCCCCGCTAGCCCCACCGGTATTGGTTGTATGGACGACCGCGTTTTGAACATCGGCGACGGATTTAAACTTGCCTGTTACACGGACGCTGACGTCGCGCGTGGATTCTTTCAACTTGCCCGCAGGCACGTCGCGGTTCGAGGTTTTGAGCGCATCCAGCACTTGCAAGATTGAAAGATGATATGCTTCAAGCGACGCTGCGCGGAGGCTCACTTGAACTTCGCGCTCGTCCATGCCGACGAACGTGATTTGCCCCGCGCCTGCAATTTGTGAGAGCCGCGGTTTGACTTGTTGCTTCAGCAACTCGGAAAGGTCTTGCGGCGGCAACAGGCTCGTTACGCCGACGCGCAGCACGGGCAAATCCGCCAGCGAATACTTGATGACTTCCGGCGACTTCACCCCGGCGGGCAACGCTGAAACGATTTCGTTCACCTTGCGCTGCACGTCTTGCAAAGCCAGATTCGCATCGGCGTTCATCTGAAACTCGACCGCCACGGTTGCGACGCCCTCGCCCGACTGCGCTGAGATGCGTTTAATTTTATCAACCGTCGACACCGCATCTTCGATCACTTTCGTTACGCTCGTTTCAACTTCTGATGGTGATGCGCCCGGATAAACCGCAATCACTGTAACCGCGGGCGGATCAATTTTCGGAAGGAGTTCGTATCGAAGGTTGCTGTAACTAACAAGGCCGAGCGCGGTGAGCACGATGAAAATCGCAACGATGAGCGTCGGGCGTTTGATGGAAAGTTCAGTGATGGACATCGGAAAAGAAGTTTAAATTTTTGTTTTGTCATTCTGAGCGTCAGCGAAGAATCCCTAATTCTCAAGACAAGGGATCCTTCACTTCGTTTGAGCTTCGTTCAGAATGACAGTGATGGTTTTTGCACGTCAATTATCGCATCTCAACTTTCTCGCCGCCGCGCAAAATGTTTTGGCCGCTGGTAACGACGGCTTCGCCTTCGCGCACGCCGCGCAGCAATTCAATTTGTTCACCGAAAGTTTTTCCGGTAATCACCATGCGTTTGATTGCGACGCCGTTTTCAACGACGAACACCGACACCTGCGAAGCGTTGCCCAGCAAGGCCGCGCGGGGAATGAGCAGACGCTCGCCGCTGTGAATGTTAAAGGTTACGCGGGCGGTCAAACCGGATTTGAGCGGATGCGCCCTGCTGTTTTGAAAAACAAGTTCGATGGGAAACGCGCGGGCGTCGCTCGCTTTGCTGCCGATACTTTTGATCGTCGCCGCGAAAGCCGTATCGGGATAAGCATCCGCGCTGATCATGGCGTTGTCGCCGAGGTTCAATCCGAAGACATCGCGCTCCGAGACGAAGACTTTTACTTTGAGCGCCGTCAAATCAACGACCGTAGCGACGGGCGTTCCGGCCTGAATGGTTGCACCGAACTCCGCCGTGCGTTCGGCCACGATGCCGCTGATGGGCGAGCGAACGGTTGCATCTTCGAACTGACGTTGTGCAACCGTGTAGTTTGCTTCGGCGGTTTTGAGTGCGAGCTGAGCGGTTTCGACGTCGGCGTCGGAAGCGTTTTGTTCGGCGCGCAGTGCGGTATATCGTCGGGCGTCTTTTTTGGCTTTCTGAAGCTGCGCGCTTGCTTGCGTGGCGGCGGCTTGGCGAAGCACGGCGTCAATTCTGATAAGGGCTTGTCCCGTGTGAACCTTGTCGCCTACTTCGGCGAGCGTTTGAACGACGCGGCCTTGCGCTTCCGATACAACGACGACATCGTGCTTTGCTTGAACCGTCCCGATCAACGTGAGCGATTCTTTCGCAACGCGACGCGACAACTTGAGCACGGAAACATTAATGCTTGGTGCTGCAGACGTTTTTGTTTCGGTCTCATCTGCATTCGCTTTGGCTTCGGCGGGATTTCGGTTGAGCGCGAAAAAACCAATTGGGGCGGCGATGAACAGCAGCAGTGCGGCG
>JACMJS010000075.1 GCA_014380515.1 Chlorobiales bacterium | reverse complement strand
TTCAAAAGGACACCGAAACTTTCGCTTCCGGTATCGCCTCGCGTGTAACGGGATGCACGCCCATCTGCGCGCTGATGCTGATACGCCGGTTGTATTCCGACGTCGCAAAGATCGCATCGATGGTGCTGACGACGTGATTAATAATGACAACCGAGATCATCGTCGAGGCGCGGCTCAAAATGGTATTGGCGTCGCCGCGCTGCACGGTATAGTCTTTGAAAGCTTGCGAGCGAAACAGAAAACTGCTGCTCAATTGCTCCGCCGGATAATCGTCCCAACCGATGCTGTAAGTTTCGTACTTGCCGATGAGTTCGTAGTACTGCTGTGCGCCCTTTGGTGGTAAGGTGTGCGAGAACGTGTTACCGTTGGAAAACTTGGCCTGCCGTTCGAACGCGTTGAGCTTCGAATAATTTCCGCCGCGAATTTCAGCGTAGTCTGTTTCGGTAAAGACGCTGCCGCCGTAGATCGTGTTCAGGCCGCGTGCGTATTTCTCCGCACTCCATTGCTGATCGGCAACGCCCACAAACGCCCGCTCCGCATTGTGGCCTTGATTGGTAAAATTGACGTACAGTGCCCAACTCACCACTTCTACCGCGAGAAACAGCGCGCTTCGCAAGTAACTTTCCGCGTAGAACTCGCCCGCGCCCGGCAACACTGCGGAAAAAAAAGCGGCGATCACCGGTGAGCGTTTACCACCGTAAATTTTCAAACCCCCTTCTTCCCCAAGCGTATCGGCGGTAACGGACATAGCGTTCAGCGACAGATCAAGTTCCGGTTTGCCGGTCTCAAACTTTCCTGCCGTGAAGTTTTTCGGCAGTGGAGCCGCAGCCACAGGCCGCGTCCATTCGGGTTTTCGCGGGACGCCCGCCGCTGCCAGTTGGTTGCAAGCGATGACGCACAGCGACAGAAGAAATGCTTTTTTCATAGTTCAATTTTTTGATACTGCCTGTGTAACGCCTTATCTGACAAGGCCGCGTGAGGCATTGCGGGAATCATCGGAAAGGAAATTGAAATCGAACAGAATGCCGAAATGAAACCGCCACTCGCCGCCGTAGGAAACCGAACGCTGTCCGCTGGAGGTTACAAATTGCTCGCCTAAATCCTGCGTGAACCGGTCGAGGCCGTAGGTTGCACTAAAGAAGACGCGCGTCGGGAAAAGGTAGAACGACGGGGCTTCGAGCCGCAGTTCGACGCCGACGTCTTTTCGAAACTCCGCCAGACTCGGCACAGCGCCGCCGTTCCACGCCGCGCCGATGTCGAAGTACGTCGAGGCGTAAAGTTTATCGAAGTAGAACTGGGCGAACTGAATGTTGATTTTTTCCAGCAACGGCACGCGGTATTCGGCGTGAAGCATCGTAGCCTTCTCGCCACCGATGGCATAAAACTCGTAGCCGCGCATGCCGAGCAAACCTGAAATGAAGTTGTAGAAAAATAAATCTTGCGGTTGCGATGTGAAATTGAACGCTGAGTACGAACGCAGTGTGAGCGTGTGTTTCCACGCGGGCAACGGGATGTGCAAGTTTAAGTCAAGCGAAAGCCGGATGAAATTGAAATCTTTGTAGACGGTTTTCAGCGTGCCTGCGGGTGTAACCTCAATGCTGTCCTGCAACTGATCGCTTTCAAAATCCACGCGCACGCGCGAAAGCAAACCAACGGGATTGATTTCAGTATTTGCACTGCGCTCAATCAGATTGAGATTCCAAAAGAGCGATGCCGCGCGGCCAATGTAGTAGGTGTCCGCGCCGGATGAAATAATATTCGTAACCGGTTCCCAATAAAATGACCCGACACGCGAGGCATAAGGGCTGTAGGCCAGTTGCAACCGAAAGTTGCTGCGTTTAAAAAAAATGTTTTCAACCGGAATGCGAAAGCGCATCGACAAATCGATTTCGGTGAGGTAGTAAAAGACGTTCGTCGTTGCGCTGTCGTTGCCCTGAACGATTTTCGCGCCGTCTTTCACATTGCGGGTTTGGTGATAAATATCGAGTGTGAATTTCGTCAGCATCGATGCAGGCAGAAAACTGACTTCGTTGTATTCGAGCGAGAGATACGCATCGCGCTCAAGTTCCAACACCGCGCCGAAGCCCGATTCATTGCTGACGATTGAACCGGGCGCGAGCAGAAGCGAGGCGAAGAAATTCAGGTTGTTGAGCAGTTCCGACGAACCGACCGCGACGCCCACTTTCGTGCTGCGCCACGCATCGGCGAGAAAGCTGCCTTGCGATTTGCTATACGCATCGAAGCGAATGATGGGCAGAATTTGCAGCGACGTAAAAATCTTTTCGTACTCACGGTCGGGATATGCGGGCAACTGCGTATCGTCGTAACCGTTCATCTTATTCCAGTCAAATTGTTTGATCGGTGTTGCGGTAAGACTGTCAGTTGCGGATTGCGTCAAAAGCGTACCGCCTGCGGATGCAAGCATGGCTTGGGACTGCAGGCTGTCTGGAAGTTTGTTCGCCGGTTCGATCACGGATTCTTTCACCGGCGCGGTGCTTACTTTCACCGGTATCGCGGCTTTGCGCCGGTAGGCGGCATCGGGCTGCACGAGCGGCTGCGGGTTGTTGAGCACGGAAATTTTGTAGCCGCCGGAAGTGAAGTTGCCGAAGGCAAGGTTGCCGAACTTATCCAGCCCCGGCATAAACGCGCCGCCTAAAACATTGGTGAGTTGATTGATCTGCCCCGTCTCAAAATTGCAGCGATAGATGTTGAAGATGCCGGTACGGTCGCTGGCGAAAAGCAAGTGCTTGCCGTCGGGCGAGAGCGCAGGATCGCGTTCGTCGGTATCGGCAAGTGATGAATCAACGCCTGTCGGGATTGCAGTCATCACACCGGTAGCGCGGTCAAGTTCCATTAGTCTTCTGCGGTTGCGCACGCCGAGCGCGAAATAAATTTTTGAACCGTCGGCACTGTAGATCGGCGTGAGGACTTGTTCCCCGTTCGCAAACTTGGTGAGGCGGCGGAAGTTTTGCTTTGATTTGTCGGCATCGAACGCAAGCTCGATGAGATTTCCCGTGCCGTCGTGCTGATCGGTGGCAATAATCGTTTTGCCGTCGGGCGAAAAACTTGGGGTTTCAAGGCGGCCTCCTATGGTGATGCGGGTTTCCGCTTTGCTCGCCAGATCGTAAGCGAATACATCATTGAGGTTCTGTACTTCGCCCGAAGTGCCGCCGTAGCGGTGATAGAGCAGCGTTTTGCCGTCGGGCGAAACTTGTACGCGGGCAGCCGATGGGATCAAGGCGCGGCGGTCGTCCTCGCCGGACTGCAGGCCGAAGTGAAAGCCACACATCTTGCAAATGCCGGATTTATTTCCCCCCGCAAGTTCGCCGCTTTCGCCGATCAGTGCACCACTTTGTGCGAGTAGCTCGCGGTAAGTTTTGTGTTCCGGTGCAAGTATTGCAACTGCGGTGTTGATGCGCGTGCTGTCGTAGCGAAGGTCAAGTTCAACGATGGCGTGTCCGCCGAAATCCGCGTCGCCGTTGGAGGTGTAATAGAGTTTTCCGTTCGGCGCAAAGACCGGATAGTAATTCGCAAAGCCCGTGGGTTCGATTTGTTTGCCTTCGACCAAATTCTCTTTCACCGTCTTGGTTCTGGCGGCATAATCCTGCTCCAAAAAAGTTTTCCACTCGTTATACACATCTGTGGATGGTTTTTCAAAAGTCTTCTCCATCGCCGTATGGACGTTGAGACTGGCGACGCTCGCAAAGTTTTTGCAGAGTTCTTCCAACTTTTTCTCGCCATACTTTTCAGCCAGATACCGTGTGAGAGCGAAACCGGCGTTGTAAGTAAATTCATACTCGATGCGTTTCTTGGAGGCGAAGTTCGAAAGCCAATCGAGGCTTTGCAGTTTATGATCCAGCACCAGCGACCGCAGAATCATATCGCGGTGCGAGTCCCAAGTTTCGTAAGCGAGTTCCGAGCGTTGATACTGCGCAACGCCTTCGGCCATCCAAAACGGCATGTTGATTCCGGCGAACGGGTAGCTGATCAGCACGTTCGGGAAGCCGTAGAGCACATCGGGGCGACGAGCGGTTTCGTAGCCGAAGGCTTGCAGGTAAATCGCGGGCATCGTGCGTCCGAATTTCATTGCGGCATTCAGCGTAACGATGTGCGTGAACTCATGCGTGATCACGTTGCGCAACCAATCGTGCTGACCTCGCAATTCGAACTCCAAGGCGGGCGACCAAATTTCAATGCGGTTCTCGAAGAAATAAGCTGCGCCGTTTGAGTAGTCGTGCATATCTTTGAGAAAGATATTGACTTTGCCATCCGGCTCGAAGTTGTAGAGCGCGGTAATGGCGGGATACACTTCTTCGGCAACTTTGGCGGCAATGCGGGCGGAGCGTTCGGTTCCCTTTTCGCCGTTGTAAGAATCTTTGTGGTAGGTTACGGTAAAGTGCGGCGTCTCGATAGTGCGCCAATTGAGCTGCGGATGGCTGTAATCCTCGGCCCGGAGCGGGTCTTGCGCGGCAGCGTTACGGCTGGCAAATACGGCAAGCAGTGAAAATGCGATAAAGCAGCGGATGGCGATTGAGTTCACGAGGCAGTGTGCGGTATAGATTAAGGATGCGCGTGCGATTTGGGCGGTCAATATAGATGCACCTTTTGCAATAGTCAAGGGCGGGAGTTGTCGGAGCACGGGCGATACGACTTCAAGTCCGGTTAATTTTCGGGGCGGCTTAAACCGTTTGTGGGCGTTTCGTGTATATCCTTTTACCGTCAGATATTCACCCTGTTTGCACGGCTCAATTTCAACCAGCGTTTCTTTGATGAAGTCCGACAGCGAGTTAATTGCCGAGTTCAAGCAAGGCGATGCCCGTGTGGTCGAACGGGCGTTTACGGAACTCGTGCGGCGGTATCAGGAAAAAGTGTATTGGGTCTGTCGCCGGATGCTGAACTCGCACGACGATGCCGATGATGTGTCGCAAAACGTCTTTATCAAGGTTCATGGCGCGCTCTCTAACTTTAACGAAGAGGCCGCCTTTTTTACTTGGCTCTACCGTATCGCCACGAACGAATCGATCAACTTTATCCGGTCTCGCAAAGTCCGCAGCGCGGTCGGCTTGGACGATTTGACCGTCGAACCTGCCGCCGATACCAGCGATCCCGAAGAGGACATGGAGAATGACGAGCAGACGAAAGCCATCGAGGATGCCATCGCCACTTTGCCCGAAAAGCAACGCGCCGTTTTTCTGATGCGCTACTACGATGAAATGCCTTACGAACAAATTGCCGAGATCATGGGCACGAGCGTCGGCGGCTTGAAAGCCAATTACTTTCACGCCTTCAAGAAAATCGAAATCTATTTGCGAAAGCGTTTGCCGTTGGGCGGCTGATTCTCCCTCGCTTCCTCATCTGTCCCGCACAAGCGGGATCAGCAAGTTCAAACTGAGGGAGAGGTGGGGGCGTGAGGCGTTAAGAATTTCAGGCCTGCGATTCAACCTTTCGGACGAACAGGCGTCCATTGATTGCACTCTTTACTATCGAATCCGAATGAACACGACGAATACATTGCCGATTGTCGCCCCCGAAGATTATCTCTTCGAACTGCCCGATTATATTTCCGGTTCAGCTTCTCCCGAAGTCGCCACCGCTATCCGGCAGTTGCTCAAGACGGACGCCGGTTTCCGTCTTGAGTATGAATCCATGAAACACACCATGGCCGAAGTTTCCGGCCTTTCAGCCCTGCACTTCGAACAAGTGAAAGCAACCGAAGCCACCCCGCGCTACTTTGTGAATTTCTCCGTCCGTGTTAATGCCCGCATCAATGAAAATCTGGCAGCATCGCCGAAAACGCTCTGGGATTGGATCACCGATTTGCTGACGCCGCGTTTGCAGATGCCATTTGCAGAGTTAGGTGCGGCTTGCGCAGGTTTTATTTTAACGGTTGGTCTTGTCGGATTTTTGGCGACGCGCGAGGTGAACCTTTCGCCCGCTGAACAACTCACGATGCAAAGCGATAAGGTCAGAAACAACCTGCGTGAGGATACGGGTTTGACGCTCGCCACGCTGCAATATGCGTCGGGCGTTTCCGCCGAGACCGCCGCCATCAGTTTGAGTGATGAAGACGCTGAAAAGTTTTTCCGCGAATTGAACGCCGAACTTCCGACGGAGTCTTCGCCCTACCGTGTGCTTTCCGACGATGAAGCCCGAAGTATTTTAGAATCACTGTAACCTGATCTCAATGAAAAATAGTATCACAACGGCCTTGACCTTGCTGCTTTTTTTCGGTTTTCATTTTCAAACCGAGGCAAAAGGACAAATCGCCCGTCCCAACCGTCAAGCCCAAATACAAGAACGCAAAGCCCTCAGAGACGGACTTGGCGGTCAGCAGCCGAACCGCAAAAAAGTGATTGAGCGCATCAAACAACTGCGTATCTGGAAACTGACCGAGCGGCTGAAGTTGAATGAAGATCAATCGGTCAAATTTTTTCCGAAGTACAACCGCTATCAGGACGATCTGGCGGGCAACTTGGAAAAACTTCAGACGCAGTTCCGCGAAATGCAGGAACTCAGCATCGGCAGCGCGGCAGATGCCGACCTCGACCGCAAAGTGCAGCAGGTTTTGGAAACGCAGCGCGGCAGCAGCGAGATTTTGCAGAAGTACACCAAGGAGTTTCGAGACGTGCTTTCGGCGCGACAGGTAGCGGAGCTAATCGTCTTCGAACGCGATTTCCTGCGCGATATCAGCGGCCTTTTGGAAGCCGCCCGCAAGAAAGAAGACGGCGGCGACAAGTAACTCTCAAAGAACACCCAAACGAAAAAGCGAGATGATAGTCTCGCTTTTTTTGTGCCCGTTGTGCTCAATGTTTTTCCGGTTTCGGATGCGACCTGAACCACGCCACGCTTTCCGACATCGCTTGCGCGAGCGGCGTGGCCCTCATTGAAAATGCATTCTCGAATTTGCGGCTATCGACCACGAACGGCTTTTGCCATTCGTACATCATCTCAACGGTTTCTTTCATCACCGGATTGAACAGTCCTAGCACGCTCATCAGGAACGGCCCCGCAACCATCGGCTTGACCGGCTTGCCAATTGCTTTCGAAAGTGCATCTAGAAATTGCGACTGCGACACCGGCGGCGCGTTCGGGATATGCCATACTTGACCCAAAGCCTTGTCGCCCGCCGTGCCAAGCGTGGCAAGGGCTTTGCCGAAATCGGGCGCGTAGGAAAATGTATGCGGCATATCCAGTCGGCCTAAAGCATTCGGTGATTTTCCGGCGAGCGCAGGATAAAAAATAAGGTTGCCGGTGATTGAATCTTCAGGCCCGAAAAAATTTGATGCCCGTCCGACCGCGACTTTCACCTTACCGCTTTTGTGTGCGTCCATCACCGCCTCCGCCATCGCTTTGCGAATCTTACCTTTTTTCGTGTGCGGATTCACAGGCGAAGTTTCTGAAATCGGTTCACCGTTCGTTTCGCCATACATATAAAGATTATCGCATACAATAAACTTCGCGCCATTCGCCGCAGCGGCATTCATAATCGCTGACTGCAAACGTGGAAAATTACCTTCCCATTGATGATACTCCGGCTGCGCACATTGATATATCGCCGTTGCACCCTGCGTGATACGGATGTTAGCCGCCTCATCGTACGCATCGCTGCCGATGACTTCGACTTCCTGTGGAACCGTGCTGCGATTGCCGCTCCGGTTGATCATTCGAACCCGCTGGCCCAACCGCAACAGTTCGCGCATCGCTGATTTGCCTACCGGCCCCGTTCCGAAAATGACGTGTAAATCCGACATGTAAATTTTTGTTTATGATTTTGAAAAAAGTTTGTGAATTTAATTGACGGCTAAAGTTGCTGACACGCTTATAAGTGAGGTTTTACGAAGTGTGAAGAATGCGAACACCGGAATCCAAATCATCCAAAGTGCATTGGCAACGAAGTTGAGCGTCGCAAATACGTCCGCCGTACTGCCGCCGAAATGTTCACCGATGCTTAATACAAGCAACACGCCGATTGAAATGCCGCTCGTGGAGACCCACGCGGGCACAAGGCGTTTCACCGATGCGGCCAGCACAATTGTCCAGAATCCCATCGCAATAAATCCGAGATGTTCACCAATCGTCATGCCTGCGTAGCGATTGAAGGTTTCGTAAATGAGCGTAACGGTTTGCCGTATACTTGCATCGCCGCCGAAATACATCGTTGTCAGATACGGCATTAAAAATATCCAGCGCGAAAATCCAACGGCTTGAAAAATGGCCGTTGTCGCACCGAGCACCACCATCGTATTGAGATGCGATTCCTCTACTGCGGCTGTGGCTTTCAGTGCATTGCGCAGCGCGAACGATACCGGCAGATAAAGCAAGCCGGACAGCATAAACACATAATACGCGGGAACAATCACGCTTTGATTTTTTTGGAAAAGCCCAAAGGCTGCTGAGGCAGGCTCACGCAGGATTGCCGGAAATTGAAACGCGGCTTGCAACGTGAAGGTGGCCACTAAAACGCAGATGACTTCCAAGGCGAGCAGCACCGCTGCCGAAAGACGCACATTGCTTTTCATAATTATTATGAGTTTAAAAGGGTTGAAACAAAATTAATTGGGGATTCAAAAACTGATGCCTGCATTAAGGCTCAATTGCCCGTTTTGAAAACTAATGCCCTGACCTTCGCCCGTAACATCGCCGTTGCGCGAAGCATATTCATATTCGGCAAAGACGTTGATCGCCGTTGTGCCGGAGACGGGAAATGAATAGCCCGCGCCGATCAGCACCACCGTACCGATGGCGAATTGATGCTCGTAAGTTTTGCTGGCGTTGAATCGCGTCTTTTGCGTGAATTGTCCGAAGCCAAGATTGGCTTTCACGTAAGGTCCGTCGTTGAAACGCTGGGTGAGAAAGTGGTAGCGGGCACTGGCGCCGAAGTGATAGTAATTGAAGAAAAATTCTTCATTGTCGCCGCCGCTGGCGCGTCCTGCTGTAAATCCTTTTCCGCCGCCGCCAACGCCCAATCCACGGATCGCGTTAATCTGTACATAGAAAAAAAACGCCGCGTTGAACCCCGAACTGGGTGAAAAGCCGCGTGCCTCACGTGTCGCTTGTTCATTGGCAAGCCGGCCAAAAAAAATTGTCCGTCCGTAGCCAAAACTAATGTCGGCGTATATGGCGGGTGTTTTGGTTTCGGGTTGTGATTGCGCTGCTGTCGAGCGTGTGAATGAAACCGTGATGACGAGTACCGCCGCGAGTAAAAGCAATTTGAATTTCATAATTGAGTACGTTTTAATTTTGCGTTAATGTCTGAGTCTCTGTTTATTCCTTCTCAGACAGTGCAAAATTAAACGCACCCCTTCACCCCTGCATTGACTTGGGGTAAGAACGCTATGGAGGCAAAAAAATGATTCGGGATTATTTGGTAGGGCTACCGATGGGCGAGCCGGTGGCGGACGCGGGAAAGTGATTCGGGCGTGATACCGAGATACGACGCGATCATGTATTGCGGCACGCGCTGCAAAACTTTCGGACGTTGTTTGATCAGGTTGAGGTAACGCTGTTCGGGAGTATCGAAAAGAAAAGAAGCCGTGCGCTGCTGAGCGAAGACAATCAAGCGTTCGAAGAACAACCTGAAACACCTTTCCAGAACGGGGATTTCACCGTAGAGCCGCTGCAAGTCTTCGTAGCCGAGGCAAAGCAACTCGCAATTTTCAACCGCATCGATGGTTTGAATCGCAGGTTTTTGCAACGAGAAACTTTCAATATCGGCGGCGAACGCATTTTCAAAGAAAAAATTTCCGGTGATTTCTTCGCCGCCTACCAAGTAGTAATATCTGAGCAATCCTGATTTGATGAACGCCACGCTCCGGCAAACCTCGCCGCGATTTAAAACCGATTCCTTCGCCGCAAGTTTCTTCGGTACGAACGCCGCCTCGAGCTTTTCCCAATCCGCGTCGGTGAATTTTGCAAGCGACTCGAAAACACTGCGCAGTTGTCCGTCCATAACTTACGCGGTTGCAAGTTGCCGCAGTTCAAGCTCGCAATCGATAATCTGTTTGATGTTGTGGAGAAACCAACGGTCGATCTTCGTTGCCGCAAACACCTCGTCAATGCTTGCGCCGCAGAGCATCGCATAACGCAGATAGAAAATATTATCCGATCTCGGCACGCGCAGTTTCTGCAACACTTTTTCTTTCTCCGCTTGCCGTTCCGCGTCATTCATTTCAAACGGGTTCATCGCATCTTTACCGTCCGCGCCCAAACCCGCGCGTCCGATTTCTAAAGAGCGTAAGGCTTTTTGCAACGCTTCTTTGAAGTTACGCCCGAAGGCCATCGCTTCGCCGACGGATTTCATCTGCACGCCGAGCCGATCATCCACATTCTTGAACTTCTCGAAATCCCAGCGCGGAATCTTCACCACGCAATAATCGATCACCGGCTCGAACGCCGCGGGCGTTGTCTGCGTGATGTCGTTCCTGATTTCGTCAAGTCTGTAACCGACGGCAAGTTTCGCTGCTACTTTTGCAATCGGAAAACCTGTCGCCTTTGAGGCGAGCGCGGAACTGCGAGAGACGCGCGGGTTCATCTCGATCACGATCATGCGCCCGTCGTCGGGATTGATGGCGAACTGAATGTTCGATCCGCCGGTCTCGACGCCGATTTCCCGAATGACTTTGATCGCCGCATCGCGCATGATTTGATACTGCCGGTCGGTGAGGGTTTGTGCGGGCGCAACGGTGATGCTGTCGCCCGTGTGCACGCCCATCGGATCAAAGTTTTCAATCGAGCAGACGATGATGACGTTATCGGCAAGATCGCGGATGACTTCCAATTCATATTCCTTCCAGCCGGTGATCGATTCTTCAACGAGGACTTCTGAGGTCGGGCTAGCAAGCAAGCCGCGCCGCACGACTTCGTAATACTCTTCTTCGGTTTCCGCAAAGCCGCCGCCCGTGCCGCCAAGCGTAAAGGACGGACGGACAATAATCGGCAACCCGATTTGCTTCAGCGCATTTTCGGCTTCGGCTTCGCTGCGAATGAACAGGCCGCGGGCGACTTCCAATCCGATTTTTTTCATCGCGTCGCCGAAGAGTTCGCGGCTCTCGGCTTTCCGGATCGAGCGAAGTTTGGCGCCGATCAGTTCAACGCCGTTGCGTTCGAGTACGCCGGATTCCGAAAGTTTCACCGCCACGTTGAGCGCGGTTTGTCCGCCCATCGTCGGTAATAAAGCGTCGGGTTTTTCGCGCTCGATAATTTTTTCAACGTAGTCGGGCGTGATCGGTTCGATGTAGGTGCGGTCGGCGAACTCCAAGTCGGTCATAATCGTCGCGGGATTGGAGTTGACGAGAATGACGCGGTAACCTTCTTCGCGCAGGGCTTTGCAGGCTTGCGTGCCGGAGTAATCGAACTCGCAGCCTTGTCCGATTACAATCGGCCCTGCGCCGATGACGAGAATGGATTTGATGTCTTTGCGTTTCGGCACGTCGAATGATGATGAATGATGAAAAAAATTATTCCGAACTCGCTCTGAAGTTATTGAGCGGATTGTTCCGGTTGAGCGACTTCATCCGGTTGAACGGATTCCGTTTCCTGCAAATACGCCTCGCCCGACTCGGTAAGCATAAATTGATTGCCGCTCTTTTTGACAAACTCCCGCCGGATGTTTTGCACAAGGTTCATCGAGGCGTTGGTGAGTTTCGGCAAGCCGGTCGCTTTGATGGCGGAGGTGATGTCGCGCGTGCCGAACTTTTCCTGTCCCTGCGTTTTCAGATAAAGAGCCACCGACAAAAATTTACGGTTTTGATTTTCAAGTGCGGAAGTTTCATCGAGGAACTTGCGCAAGGCTTCGCTCGACATTTCACCGTTGAAGGTTGCTGTCGGTTCGGAATCCGATTTGCGCGGACGGCCACGTTTCTTGCCCGTCGCCGACTTCACCGACTTCGTCTTTACGGTTTTCGCTTTCGCCGGAGGGCGACCGCGCCGTTTTTTCTCCGGTGCGGATGCTGATTTGTTGTCCGCCTTTGCAACCTCGTTTTTTGCAGCAGCCTTTGCGGGCGGTTGTAACTGCAAGAGCACTTTGTCCAATTGCTTATTGACCCATGCTTCGCTGCCTTCGCCCATGAAGTGCATCTCGCCCAACTGCAACTCGATTTTTGAAACCTTCATAATTCCTCCTTGAAAATGTGAATGAAATAAATATGGTTTAGTTAAACTTTAAGGTGGCTTTGGGCAGTAATCCAAGCACGACTTTAATCTCCGCGCATTTCATCCCGCCGACTTTCAATTTTTCCGCCTGCATCACCGCGCCGATAATCGAATTGAGCATCGCTTTTTCTTTGTGATCTTCTTGCAAAATCTTCGCCGCTTCGGCTTCGCTCACAACGTTTTCACTTTTCAACAGCAGCGTTACTGAGGGCGGCAATTCAAGATTGATTTCAACTTCCTGCACTTTATAACCGAGCCGCGTAAGCGTCGGCAAATACGCATCGACTTCTTTCAATTTGTCTTTCACTTTATCGAGCGTGGCGACTTTCAAATCATCGACCGATTCACCGATGTTGCCCACAAACGACGCGGCTTCGAAGGCGGTTGATTCCACGCGGTGCTTGGCGTCGCTCGTTACCGAATCGATGGTGCGACGGACGTCATTCAACCGCTCTTCCAACTCGCGCTTGGAGTCAAGCAATTTACTTTCAAACTCTTTCGCCTTCTCTTTGAACTTATTTTCCATTTCTCTCTTTTGTCATTTCTCCTTCTTTGTATGTCATTCCCGCCCGTGCTGCTCCAAGGTTCCGCGCTGCGGGAAGCGAGAATCTTCGAAAATTTCAAGTCAAATGACACGGAAACATATCGCCAAACTGTTACGTGTTACGAATGAAAAATGACTTAGCCTTTCGTAATGATATGAATATCATTGCAAATAATAAATATCTGCCTGAAAATATCACTGTAAGTATTCTTTCAAATAGGTGGCGGTGTATGAGCCTTCCGCTTTCGCCACATCTTCCGGCGTGCCTTCGGCTATGATCTCGCCGCCGCGGTCGCCCGCCTCGGGGCCGAGATCAATAATCCAATCGGCTTGCTTGATCACATCCAAGTTGTGCTCGATAATGACGAGCGTGTTGCCCAATCCGATCAGCCGGTTGAAACACTTGATGAGCTTCAGAATATCATCGAAGTGCAAGCCCGTCGTCGGTTCATCGAAGATGAATAAACTGTTCGTCGCTGCGCCTTGCGTGGTGTCGCTTGCCGCAATGTGAAATGCGAGCTTCAACCGCTGCGCCTCGCCGCCCGAGAGCGTGCTGCCGGACTGTCCCAACTGCAAGTATCCCAACCCGACTTCCTGAAGCACTTTCAATTTCTTCACCGCCGATTTGAGCACGCTTTTTGGCGCGGTGGATTCATCTTTGAAAAAATCGACGGCTTCGTCAATCGTCATCTCAAGCACATCGGCAATGGATTTGCTTTTGTAAGTGGCTTCGAGCGTTTCAGTTTGGTACCGCTTGCCACGACAGGTTTCGCAGACCGTTTCAATATCGGCGAGGAATTGCATCTCGACGCGAATGATACCTTCGCCCGCGCAGGTTTCGCAGCGTCCGCCCGGAATGTTGAACGAAAAATGCCCCGCGTCCCAGCCCTTCATTTTGGCAAGCTGCGTCTGCGAAAATAAAATTCGGACATCATCGAAAAGTTTGAGATACGTCGCCGGGTTCGAGCGGCTCGTGCGTCCGATGGGCGATTGATCGATGAGTTCAACTTTATCCACCAAACTTGCGCCGCTTAAACTTTGATGCGTACCGACTTTTTCCGCCGTACCGACTTTTTGTTTTTGCAATCCCAAATACAAAATATCATTGACGAGCGTCGACTTCCCGCTGCCGCTCACGCCCGTTACGCAAGTCATCACGCCGAGCGGAAACCGCGTATCGATGTTCTTCAAATTATTTTCCATCGCGCCGCTGATCGCAATCGCTTTTTCCAAGTTCACCTCGCGTCGCTGTGGCGGCACAGGAATTGCGTGTTTATCGCGCAGATATTTTGCGGTGAGTGATTTGGGCTGCTCAAGCAATTCTTTGTATGTGCCGTGAAAAATCAAATGTCCGCCGAGCCGCCCCGCCGCAGGTCCGAGATCAATGATCGTATCCGCCGCTTCCATGATTTCGCGGTCATGCTCCACGACCAACACCGTGTTGCCGAGGTTTCGAAGTTTGCGCAAAATCTCTATCAGCCGCGCCGAATCTCTTTGGTGCAAACCGATGCTCGGTTCATCTAAAATGTACATCGACCCGACGAGCGATGAACCGAGCGACGTCGCTAAATTTATCCGCTGCGATTCACCGCCCGAAAGTGTTTGCGACGGACGATTGAGCGATAGATACTCAAGTCCAACTTCGACGAGATAGCCCAAACGCCGCGTCAGTTCCGTCAGTATGGTCGTTGCGACTTCTTTATCGAAGCGAGAAATTTCCAAGTCGCGCAAAAACAGGTGCGCCTCGCCGATGGTCATTTGCACAATATCGAAAATCGTTTTGCCGCCGACTTTCACATAAAGCGCGTCTTTGCGCAACCGCGAGCCGCCGCAGTTCGGGCACACGCTGTAGCCGCGATAGCGGTTGAGCAAAACGCGGTAGTGCATTTTGTATTGCCCTTCGCGCTCGACCTCTTTGAAAAACAGAGTGATGCCCGCGAAGCCCTCTTTCGGCAGGCCGTCCCAGATCAATTTGCGCGTGGCCGCAGGCAGTTTGCTATAGGGAACATCGATGGGAATTTTATACTTCGGCGCGATGCGAATCAGGTCGCGGAGATTGCGGGAATGCTTGTCGGAGTTCCAGCAGGCGACCGCGCCATCGCGGATGGAAAGCGCGCGGTTCGGCACAACCAAATCCTCATCGACGCCCGCCACGCGCCCGAAACCCTGACAGACGGTACAGGCGCCGACGGGTGAATTGAACGCGAACATTTGCGGCGACGGCGTTTCGTATTCGATGCCGTTCAGTTCGAACTTGTCGCTGAACCGCAGCAGTTTCTGTTGTGCGTTCGTTATCACTTTGATCGCGCAGTAGCCGCCCGATTCGCCGAATGCGGTTTCGACGGCTTCGATAATGCGGCCATAAAGTTCGTCGGTGTGCTTGAGCACGAGCCGGTCGATGAGCACGAGCAACTCGCTCAAAGATTTTTTCGGCAGCGCGAGCAAGGTTTTTTCATCGGCGGCGTTGCTGAGATCGAGTACCTCGTCGTCGCAGAGAATGCGGAGAAACCCTTTTTGCTTGAGGTTTTGAAGCTCTTCGGCGAGCGTGGATTCTTTTTGCTTCTTGCCGTCTTCGCCGCCTTTGGTGTGATGCGGAAACGGAAACGCGATAAAAATTTTTGTGCCGTTCTCGAAGAGTTTCAATTGGGTGAGCGCGTCTTCCGGCGATTCCTTCAGCACGAGTTCGTTCGTGTCCGATGAATACGTTTTGCCGACGCGGGCAAAGAGCAAGCGGAGATAATCATAAATCTCTGTAACCGTACCGACAGTCGAGCGCGGGTTTTTCGAAATCGTTTTTTGTTCAATCGCAATCGCAGGCGCAACGCCCGTGATGTAATCAATGTCGGGCTTCGGCATCCGTTCCAAAAATTGGCGGATGTAGGATGAAAGCGATTCGACGTAGCGGCGGTGGCCTTCGGCGTAGAGCGTATCAAACGCAAGACTGGATTTACCGCTGCCGCTCACACCCGTAACGACGATGAGTTCGTTGCGAGGAATGAGTACATCGATATTTTTCAGATTGTGCGTCCGCGCACCTTTGATGAAAATATCACCGCGTTTGACGGTGCTTGGTGCGCCGTTTGAAACAGCGTTTCCGTTTGCAATTGAAAGGGCTTTTCCGTTGGCAGGTGAGATCGTTGCGGCTTTCTCAATCTTGGTCGGCTTCACAGGTTTCTTGGCGGTTGGCATCTTCGACGGGCGTATTTAAATGTTGGCCTCGAAGATACAAAAACCCGTTGCGACCTCCAGCGGAGGCGGTGCTCTTTTATGCGTTGTTTTTCCAACACCGTTGTGATCTTTTCCCCTGTCATTGCGTGTGCAGCGAAGCAATCTGATTCACGGCGGTTAGATTGCTTCGTCGCCCGTGCTCCTCGCAATGACACGCAAGAATTGACACAAGAATGACTGACGTGCTTGTTATGCGTTTGGGCGAAGGACACCCTGCATAAAGCGGCGCGATTTTTCTTCGGCGAAGTAGCCGAAGTGTGAGACATGATCGAAGCGATCGAAGGCAAGCGTGTCGGCAATGTTCTGCGGCAACATGTTTTCGGTGTCGACGACGAGATCGTTCGGACTGTTTCGAAATACGGCGTTATCGGCGGCAACGTCTTTAAGTTTTTCGAACAGGGAATCGTTGTCTTCCGGTTCGAAGTCGGAGGTAACGCAGTAGCATCGCACGCTTGAAGATTTCGGTAAAGTTTTTGCGATGAACTCAGAATTTGGTTTCATTGCTTCAGCACCCGGCACGGCTTTGTCCAAAACTGTATCCTCTGGATCGATGCCTTTCACGATACGGGTTTGTACCGCCGCAGCGCAAATACTAACAAGCGGCAGTTTGAGCAGCGTCAGCGCAGTCGTCATCGCTGAAAGCAAACCAAGAACGCCCGACGCGAGCGATGTGCCGCGGTGCGGCGCGCCGAAGGTCAAAAGTTTTTCCACATTTGCAACGCCATTGTTTTCTAGTTCCGCAAATGCCCGCGCCACCAAGCCGCCCCGACTGTGGGCGATGAGCGAGATCTCCAACTTGCCCGAATACATTTTCAATTTTTCTGCAAGAGCTTTGGCGTTCTGCTGTGGGTCTTGCGAGACGCTCAGGTTATCGAACCCGAGCAATACGTAATCTTGTTGCAACCCGCGCAAAAAATCCGTCGGCAAGGCTTTGAACGTGCCCTCGACACTGGAGATAAATCCATGCACAAACAGCAACGCCCGTTTGTTCGATGCGAACACCGTTTCAAAATCCACTTGTGAAAACGGCGTGCCTTGTTGCAAGTCAGGACTCTGGTAGTGATAGAGTTCCTGCTTGTGAAGCAAGTTTTCCGCAACCGAAATACCGCCTTTGATGAGCGCGGTGAGCGGCACTTTGAAGACGTGGAAAATCGAATTGAACAAACCGGAGAAGAATCCCCGCTCACCGCTGCGTTGCGATCCGCTTGATGATGCGCCAGCATCGATGATAAAAACTTCGACGGGTTTGATGCGGCGGGAGGAAGATTTTAGCGCGGAGCGACTTTGTGATTTCGCAGATGATTTCGTGGATGATTTTGGCAGATGCCATCGATATACTCCGCCGCGATTCTCCAGCAAAATCGTCCGGCTGCTTTCGTCCGATTCTATTTCGATCTTCAGTGGTTCAGGGTTTGAAACGGCGCGTCGGGGGGACAGCGATGTGGGCGTTGGTGCGGCAACTTCAGCGGATTGAATAAAAGTCAGGCCGCCGCGTTCCGATGCGGCAATGATATTTTCATCGAGCGTCAGCGTTTGCTCAAGCATCGCATCGCGGTCGGAGGTGGACACGCGCAGGCCGCGAGCACTTGTACCGCCGAATAAATTGAGCGGGGTTACGGCTACCGGCTTTCCGTTTCTCGATGCTTTGAGCAACGATGGACGCGGCTTGCTTGTCGTTGCGATGAGTTTCGGTGCTGGTTTCGGCGATTCTGTTTGCGTAGAGAGAGCCAACAGTGCGGCAAACAGGCGTTCGTTCTTTGCATCGGGCGGCGTGCTGAGTTGCGGCACTTGCGGATAGCCGTTGAACTTTAAAGTATGCCGCAAGCGCGTCAGCAACGTGCCGTAGTCTAATTGACCTTCGGCTTTGCGCGCAATGTCGCAGAGGTTGTATGTAAATGCGCCGCAAGGCCGCCCGCCGATCACGGTATCCGCCGCCGTTTGCCGGTCTTGACACGCCGCAATCAAAACATGGTTCATCGCGCCGTTCTCGGTTTTAACCGGTGACAATCCCCGCGCCAGCGTCGCCGAGGCAACCGATGCGCTTGAAGCCATCACCCGGTTTACTTTGACGCGGCCAAACTCACTTTCCTGCGCCTCGAAACGAAAGGCAATGTCCGTCGGCGGGGGCATGTAGCGCGGCACAATCACGACGGGCTGCGCGGGCGATGCGCCTCCGGCAAACGGTTCATCGGGATCGGGCGATGAACCTAAACTGCGCGTCGCGGTGCCACTGTGGCAGCAATCTAAAACCACAATCAGGCGCACGCCGCGCGGCAAGCGGTCGAAGAGAATGCAGATGTCGTCGTCTTTGAGGTAAGTGTCGCTATCGCGGAAATCCATGTCGTGCATACAAAGAATTTCATCGCGGCGATCTTTGAGTTCATCACCGTCGCGGTCGGCAATCTGCGAGCCGTGTCCCGAGAAATGAAAGACGAGCACGTCGCCCGCCGTTGCATCTTTGACGAGCCACGCCAAGCGGCGCAGCATTTCGCGCTTCGTTACGCTGCGGTCGGTAAGTAAACGAACGTCTTTGGCTTTGAAGTCGAAATAGGTCGTGAGCAGGTGCGCCATGTTCTGCACATCAGCCACGCAGCCTGCGAGGTTCTGGCCGTTTGCATAAAGATTAACACCGGCGAGGAAAGCCTTGCGTGCCATCGGAGTAAGGGTTTTGCGGTTGATGAAGATTTGTGCGCCGGTAAATCTACACGAAGCACCGGAACTTTCCGACGCCTCGCGTATATTCAACTTCTGATTTTACTTGTCTCCAAAAAGTTTGAACTTCTTTTCATCATCTCTTTAGTGTCATTCCCGCGAACGCGGGAATCTTGACTTTGCATCTTCGGCTTTCGTAAGATTCCCGCTCGCGGGCGGGAATGACAAAGGAAAAGAGACATCTCGAACTGCGAAACTTTTTTCTTGGATATGGAATACGAACTCGTCGCCGGACTTGAAGTCCACTGCCAACTCAACACCCACACCAAAGCCTTCTGCGGTTGCTCCACCGCATTCGGAGCACAGGCCAATACGAACGTCTGTCCCGTTTGCCTTGCGATGCCCGGCAGCTTGCCCGTGCTCAACGCCCGCGCGCTGGAATCGATTATCAAAATGGGCTTGGCGACGAACTGCCGGATTGCGCCATACTCAACCATGGCGCGTAAAAATTATTTTTATCCCGACCTTCCGAAGGGCTACCAAATCTCACAGTTCGAAGACCCCGTGTGCAGCGAAGGCTTCGTCGAAGTTGACACCGGCGACGCGAAGCAATCATCGTTGAAAAAAATCCGGCTCGTGCGCATTCACTTGGAAGAAGATGCGGGCAAATCCATTCACGACATCGGTGCGGAAACTTACGTCGATGCGAACCGATGCGGCGTACCGCTGATCGAAATCGTTTCCTATCCCGACATTCGCAGTACCCGCGAAGCCTCTCTCTACTTGCAAAAGATTCGGCAGATCGTTCGTTACCTCGGCATTTCCGATGGCAACATGGACGAAGGTTCGCTTCGCTGCGACGCCAACGTTTCCATCCGTCCGAAAGGTCAGGAAGCCTACGGCACGCGGACGGAAATCAAAAATATGAATTCGTTTAAGAGCGTTGAGAAAGCGATGGAATATGAAGTGCTGCGGCAGACGGAAGTTTTAGAATCAGGCGGCAGAGTTGTGCAGGAAACCTTGCTTTGGGACGCCGACAAAATGGAAACCCGCCCGATGCGCAGCAAGGAACAGGCTCACGACTATCGCTACTTTCCCGAACCCGACCTTGTGCCGATTGAAGTTACAAGTAAGATGCTTGAGCAAATCACATCTTCATTGCCCGAGTTTCCCGAAGCCCGCCGCGACCGGTTCGTTGCCGAGTACAAGCTCCCGCGCTACGATGCCGAAGTGCTCACCGCCAGCCGCGACATCGCCGACTACTTCGAAGCGACCGTCAAAACTTCCGGCGACGCGAAGCAAAGTTCAAATTGGGTGATGGGCGAAGTGCTTCGTACGCTGAAAGAAAAAGCGATTGACATCGCGGATTTTTCCATCGATGCCGGGCGGCTTGGCGAATTGATTACGCTCTATAACGGCGGCACGGTCAGCAGCACGGTGGCGAAGGAAGTGTTTGCGTTGATGATGGCATCGAAAGATGCGCCGTCGAAAATCGTCAATGATCGCGGGCTTGCGCAGGTGTCGGATAATGCTGCGATTGAAACGGCGGTTGCGGAAATCATCGCGGCCAACCCGTCGCAGCGGGAACAGTACCGTTCGGGCAAAAAAAATCTGTTCGGTTATTTCGTCGGCGAAACCATGAAGCAGATGTCGGGCAAGGCCAATCCGAAACTCATTACCGACATCCTAAAACAGAAATTAGACGCCGCGTAATTTTCAATCGCATCTTTTCCAAATCATTTCTCATTTCATTCTTATCTACTCTTTTGTCATTCCCGCCCGCGAGCGGGAATCTTGACTTCGCTCTTAAGATTCCCGCTTTCGCGGGAATGACAATAAAAAACCTTACGCCTCATTTAAATCTATGTGCGGAATCGCCGGGACGATTGGCTTTGCAAATGAACCGCTCTTGGAGCGAATGACGAACGTCATCGCGCACCGCGGCCCCGACGACCGCGGCACGAAAATTTTTACCCGTGATCATCTCAGCGTCGGGTTCGGTTTTCGCCGCCTCTCGATTATCGATCTCTCGCCCGCCGGTCATCAACCGATGCAGACGACTTATTTCAACTCATCGAACAATAGTTCGCAGGCTCACGGTTCGCAATCCGGCATTGGCACTTCGCCTGATGAATCGCTCTGGATTATTTTCAACGGCGAGATTTACAACTACGAACCGCTTCGAGACGAACTCCGCGCGAAAGGCTACACTTTCAAATCCGGCACGGATACCGAAGTAATTTTGCACGCCTATCATGCGTGGGGCACGGATTGCGTCAAGCGGTTCAACGGGATGTGGGGCTTTGCGATTTACGACCTCAAAAAAAATCGCGTCTTCATTTCGCGCGACCGGCTCGGCGTCAAACCGATTTATTACGCCCGCCTTTCCGGTGGCCGCATCATTTTCGGCTCGGAAGTCAAATCCCTTTTAGAGTGTTCAGATGTGCCGCGCGAAGCCGATCCCGACGGAATTCTTTCGACGCTTTTTTTCCTGTGGACGCCCGAACCCAAAACGGCGTTCAAAGGCATCGAGAAGTTGCCCGCCGGGTGCAACATGATTATCGAGCAGGGCGACGTCCGAATCGAAAAGTATTGGGACTTGACGTTCGAAGGCTACGGCACGGA
>JACMJS010000074.1 GCA_014380515.1 Chlorobiales bacterium | reverse complement strand
TGATCTTCATCATCAGCGAGCAGCGACTTACACGCGATGCACACGTTCGGATAAACGAGGTGTAAGAGGTTTCGCAAAAGATGCGGGCTGAGTATCGGCATCGGCAATGCAAATTCATTGAAGGCTTGTAATGAATTTGCATTGCCGCAACCGAAAAGAAAAATGCCGGGTCAGGGTTGCTTTTGCCAAACGGTTAGCCACCGATTGCCGCCGCTGTCTTGGAGATCAAGATGTAACTCATCACCTTCAAAACGGTATGCGCCCTTCGCCCATTTGTTTTGTCCGTCATCAAAAAAAGCAAAAGAGGTATCGGTGGCTTCGTAATAACCGACGCAGGTAAACTGTTGCGGTGCCATAAGGGCGATGCGCTTCATCTGTGCGCCGAGCACTTCTTGAGTGAGGACAATATCTTTAACGAGCGATGCCCCTCCGGTGAACCGCGACTCCGGCAAGAACGACAGCGTTGCAGTGCCGTATTGCTCAACTGCAAATTGTCCCAACGACGCCAAGCCCGTTGTTGATCCGTCATGATTAACGGCCTGAGCCGTTACCGCCGCCCAGTTGCCCATAAGCGAAGCCTTGCCCTGAAGCGACGGTTTAGATTTACAACCGGCTATCAGCAAACCTGCTGCACAAAAAAGGATGAGAACTTTCATTCGGGTATCACTGCAAATTCCCAAACCGTTGTGCCCTGAAAGTAACGTGCCTTCACGGAGGTTTCTGTGAGTTCGATGAGTTCAAAAACTACGCCAGATGTATAGTTATAACCTCCTCCCGAATAGGTTACTGATACGTCTCTGATGCCGATGATGCGGGAGTTGTTTGCCGTCAGTGCCCAGTTTTGACTTGTGATGGTATAAGTCGAGCTGCCGACCGTGTAGGGATTTTGCTCGCCAACAACTGTTCCCGTGCCATCGCTATTAAACGTAAGTTTGTATGCTGTGTACGGAAGGGTGCCAAAGATTGTGGGCGATTGTACCACGCCGTTTTTAGTAACCGTCTGAATTTTCCAAGTTTTCCCGCCGCTTGTGGCGAGCAACGCAGCACTGCTTGAAGTGCTACCACCGCTTAAAATACTACTCCCGCTCGAAGTGCCGCCGCTGCTCGAAGTTGGTGCGCTTTCCTTGCTGCAGCCAAAGGAAAGCGTCGATAGAAGCAATACGAAAAGAATCGCGCGATTTTTCATTGTTGGTAAGTTTGAGTTTAAGGAAATGGTTGAAAGAGAAACGATCAAATGATGCCATGACGGCGATGGAAATTTTTTTCGAAAGAATCTTGACAAGTGATTTATGACCGCGGCGAATCCAAACCCGGCGACTTGGGCAACGCCTGAGACAACTCACGCGATTCTAAATGCCGGACGAGTTCAGCCAAGCTCTGAAAGACTTGTTGCTCACCGGAGCGCACACTGCGAAGCATAATCGACGAGACTTTTGATTCCCCCTCAATCTCCGTCAGCAGCCGAAGTACGAAAGTTTCCGATTGCTGCATGTTTCAACCTCTCATCATCCGTTTGAAAAAATATATTTGTCGAGGCCGCCAAGTGGCCGTTGAGGACGCAGCCGCTCGAATCAACCTCGGTGCAGAACCCGGGGGAAAAGGGTTAAAAACTTGATACAAAGGTATTGCAGGCCGTTCAACGTTTGTTCAACGTCGGCGGCGGCGGGCGGGAAAAGTGAGGGCTATTGCAAAAATTTTTGGGGCAGGTGTTGGAAAGGAAAAAAATACGGAGATCAGGATTTCGCGGTGAGCAAGGATAAAAACCGCTTGGGCGGCGGAGCGTCAAGTTCTTTCTCAAAAGCCGCGCGGCATTTTTCGTAAATCTTTCTGGCTTCAAGATGCAATCCCTGACGGCCAAGCGCGGTAAGCATTAGTTCATAACCCATTTCGTTGATGGCATCTGATTCGGTGATGCGGCGCCCAACCGATACGACCTCCGAAAATTTTTCCGCCCTCAGATGTGCCGAGCCAATGTAGAGCAGCGACTCCAAATACATTTCTCTCAAAACTTCGCGCTCGAAGCATGACCATTCTTCATACATGTCTTCGGGCAGGAACTCGCTGTGATAGTGCTCAACAGCCTGCTCATGGAGCAAGAATTGATTTTCGGCGGATGCGGATTTTTTGGCGGCGGTCCAAAGCCGTTTGAACTCGAGAAAGTCAATCTCTGCACCGCTGCCGAAATCGAGCGTGTATGATTTATCGCTTTGCGTAATGAAGTGCGAGGGTTGGTCGCTGCCGGGTTCAAGAACTTTGCGAACGTTGTGAACGGCGGTCATCACGAGGCGGCTGGCATCGCGGCCTGATTCGGCGGCATCGCGCCAGAGATACTCGATAAACTGATCGACGGTAACGGCCTGTTGATAATGGACGAGCAACAGTTTGAACACATCACGGTTTTTCTTGCGTTGCCAATCTTCTTTGGAAATTTTTCGACTGCCAATCGCAACGGAAAACTGTCCGAAGGTTTTGACTTCAACCTTGACTTCCGCCGCACCGGACAGCGGCACCTTCAAATTGCTTTGCGAAATTGCTCGGGCTTTCATCCGGTAGACTTTCGGCAACGCCGCAAACAACGTCTCTAAATCCTCCGATGTCTCGCCCGTCTCTCCCGACTCGCGCATAACTTTTTCAACTTCAAACCGGAGCGCAAGGCTCTGAACGTTTTCAACCGCCTTCATGCCAACGAGTTCATGTTTGAGTCGCTCGTATTCTTTCAAATGCCATTGCTGCTCGCCCGGCTTATTTAATTTTTCGTAGCAAGTTGAAAGGGCGTGATGAATCCGGCGCAAATCATCTTTTGACTGTAAAGCGGTGGCGCAGTCCAAGGCTCGAAGCAAATGCAGATGGGCATCGGCGTTTTTCTTTTGAGCCAGCAGCGTGATTGCCAGATTGCAGAGCGCGTAGGCTTCTTCATACCTGTCGCCGATGCGTTCGGCTACCGCCAGAGATTTAGATTGGTACGAAGCCGCCGTTTCGTATTCGCCGAGTTGATAATAATCGCAACCGATGTCGCACAGCGTAATCGACTCGCCTTGCCGGTCGCCCGTCGCTTGTTTGAGCATCAAACTTTTGACATGATAGAGCAGCGCGTTCGGATAATCTTTCAACCGGTGATACACACTGCCGACTCCGCCGGTTGCAATACCTTCGCCGTGCTTATCGCCGGTGATCCTGTGGAGCGACAAACATTTGAACAGGCACTCAAGGGCGTTGGCATCGTCGCCAATCGTTTCATACACATTGCCGATGTTGCCCAACGAGCGAGCCTCGCCGTGCTTATCACCGAGCGATTGACGGATGGCAAGGCTACCGAAAAAAAAGGTGAGCGCGATTTCATAATCGCCAAGTTGGTAATGAACATTGCCGATGTTGTTGAGCACCGCCGCTTCCTGAGGCTTATCGCCGAGCGATTGTGTCAGCAACAAACTTTTTTGAAAGGTATCCAAGGCTTTGGGGGCATCTCCGAAACTGTAATAAACATTGCCGATGATCTTCATCGCATCCGCTTTTCCGGCATCGTCGTTCAGCGTTTTGAAAAGATGCAACGCCTCTTCCGCACAAGCGAGTGCGCGATCATAATCAGAAGTTTGCAAATAGCAGAAGCCCATCGTCGCCAAACTTTGCGCCCGTCCGTGTGCGTCTTCCGACGCTATCGAAATTTTTAGAGCGCGCGTGGCAACCGAGAGAGCGGCTTTGAGATCGCTCGTTTTCAACTTTGCCGCAGCCCCGTTCAGTAAGGCGACTTGCGCCTCCGAACCCAACGTCTGTGCGGCTTCAGCGAGAATCGCTTCAATTTCATCCGTCATATAAACACCTCTCGACCGGTTGGGGATTGCGTTGAGAAATCAGTTGCTCAACCGAAAATCGGATGGGCTTTGAATGTGCCGTAAATGTAGAGTACCGGTGATCAAAAGAACGGCGATGCACGGCAATGCAAGGTGCGGGAGACCTCTACCTGAATATCCTTGGAGTGAAAGGCAGAGGAGGCACGGCGAATCTATGTAGAGTGGAGCTTTGGGTCGCCAAACTTATGAAAACGGCTTTGAAAATCCATCCGCCTGCAAAAAAATTGTAAGACGCACGAACTGTTTTTTATTTAACCCGGAGAGAGAGCAGGCGGCGGCGCACAAACAAAAAAGGCGAGCCATGCCCGCCTTTTCCGTCTGAATGTGTAAGAAAAAAAACGCTTTGCCCCGATGATCCTGTACCTATTTGACGAGCAACATCTTTTTGGTTTGCACGAAATCATTCGCTTGCAATCTGTAGAAATACACGCCGCTTGAAAGTCCTTGAGCCGTGAAACTCACCCGGTAGTTGCCCGCCGGTTGCCGCGCACCAACAAGTGTTGCCACCTCGCGTCCCAGAACATCAAAGACTTTTAAACGGACTTCACTAGCGACCGACAACTGATAACTAATAATTGTATTCGGATTGAACGGGTTCGGATAATTCTGCTTCAAAAGAAATTCTTTCGGCACATCCATCGATGCATCTGCCGCCGATAGAACATTAACGGTTTGCCATGTCAGACCTTCGTCGTTCGTCTCAAGCACGAGGCCTTGATCGCCGAGCGCGAACGCATGAGCCGCGCTGCCGTCCATCACAACCCGCACGAGCGTTTCGCCGGTAGGTTGCGTAAGCGGTATAAGTGCCCAACTTGACCCCGCATCCGTGCTTCGCAGAATCGTACCACCGACCCCGACGGCGACTGCTGAGCCAAAGCCTTGTGGAGATGAAGTGCCGTCGTTTTTCACTTGACTTGAGCCGCTGCCGAACACACCGGCAGAATTGAGTGCGTTTACCGTCGGCGAACTGACCTGCGACCAATTTTGTCCGTCGTCATTCGTTCGTAAAATCGTGCCGCCGACGCCGACCGCAACGGCTGATCCGAAACCTGATGTGCCGCTAACTGCATCCTGCTTCGCCGATGTCGTGGCTTGACCGGTGATGACCACGCTTTGTAAATCTACCGCCGTATTCGAACTAATGCTGCTCCAGTTCGCTCCGCCATCGGCACTGCGCAAAATCGTGCCACCGACGCCAACCGCAACCGCGCTGCCGAAACCTTGCGGTCTGGCTTGAAGCGGTTTGTCATAGGCAGACCTGCGGTAAAGCCGCGCCATCTCGCGCGAAAGATGATGCAAGCGGCGGCGGTTAGCGGGCGGCGTTGTTTTCAGTTCGCTAATGATTTGCGCGGCTCGTTCGGAAATGATTTTATGTGAATTCGCACGCGCGGCTTTTGCGGTTGTAACCGCGCTTGCGGCGACACCATTAAGCGTCTGCACGGAAGGAATGCCTATGACCGGTGCGAAACCACCGCCATCGATGCTGCGCAGCACCGCACCATTGCCGCCGACCGCCACCGCGTAATCCGTTGCGTCCGATGCGGCGTTGATTTGAACCGTGCTGCCGGTTCCGTTAATGCCGTCCGACGGATTTGCAAAGCGGTGAATCTGACGGCCAAGTGCGCCGAGATAAAGATTATTTGCGATGCCGCCGTAACCGATGGTGCTGCCGGTTACAACGCCTGCGGGTAACCCGTCGTTGAACACCTGCCAAGTTGCGCCGGAGTTTTGGGAACGATACGTGCCGCTGAGCGAGGCCGCGTAAACTTCATCGCCGTTACCGGCGGCAAGCGCAGGAATGGAATTGTTGGGAAGCGCGCAGGGTATCCAAGTTTTGCCGCCATCCAAACTGCGGTAGATGCCGTCGCTGTATTCACCGGCATAGATGATGCCGTTCGTGCTGGCGGCGAGCGAGAGAATGTATTGATTGGTCAGGTTGGTCGGCTGCCAACTCTCGCCGTTGTTGCTGGAGCGGTAAATGCCATCAACAAAAATGGCCGCGAAAAGATTGCCGTTCTTGCCAAGCATCGCATTGACTTTGTTGGAGGACGCGGTGATGCCGGTGTTCGCCGCCGACCAATTGCCGCCATTGTCGGTCGAACGGTAAATACCTTCCGTCAGCGTGCCGGTGAAAAGAGACGTACCATTTGCCGACAAAGCGAAGGAGGCTTTAATCAACGGCAAACCTGCACTGACATCAGTCCAAGTAATGCCGCCATCCTGCGAGCGATTGACGCCGAACAAAGATGCTGCGTAAAGCGCGCCGTTAGTCTCGATAAGGGCGTTGATGAACGTGTTCTCGACGCCAAATTCGTTGAGCAGCGAAAGCGGCGACCACGTGCTGCCGCCGTTCGTAGAGCGGAAGAGACCGCCGCCATCCGTGCCTGCATACACGGCCCCGTTCGAGCCTTCAAGAAAGGCGTTGAGTTTCAAGTAGATGCCGGTGTTCGCCGCCGACCATGCCAAGCCGCCGCTCGCGCGGTAGACGCCCAATTCAAAAAGTCCCGCAAAAAAATACCCATCCTTGAGCAGGAGTGAATTAACCGTGGCGGAAGGCAAGCCGCTACTACCATTCGCCCAGTTTACGCCCCCGTCCGTTGAGACATAAACTCTCAATGTTGTGCCGACGTAAATGTTATTCACATCGACCAAGAAGCAATTCATACTGAGGAAACTTGAAACGCCATTGCGGGAGAGCGACCACGAACCGCCGCCATCCGTTGAGCGATATAGAAATCCGTCATCGCCGCCTGCGAACAGCGTTCCGTTGGCGAGTGCCGCTACCGCGCTCACGAGCGTATTGGCAGGCAGGCCGCTACCGGAAAGCGACCATGTATTGCCATTGTCGGTCGAGCGATAAAGCCCCTTGTTGGATTCGGTGTAGCTTCCTGTGCCTGCAAACAAGGCCGTGCCGCTGACCGCAAGGGCATTGACGCAATCATTGAGCAAACCGGTGTTGACTTCCGTCCAAGTATTGCCCCCGTCGGCGGAGCGGAACACGCCGTCAAAATCCGTACCGGCGTAAATGAATCCGCCGGTCGTTGCAAAGCAATTAACAATGCTGTATCGGAGGGAATTGCTGCTAACGTTTTGCCATGTATTGCCCGCATCGGTCGAGCGGAACACGCCGCCGTAAGTACCGGCAAAGACGGCGGTGCTTGTGCCAAGCATCGACAGAACAACTTCATCACCGAGGCCGTCGCTGGCAATTTGCCAATTCTGGCCGTTGTTGGCCGAGCGGTAAACCCCGGCATCCGTGCCTGCATACAGCACGCCGTTGCTTGTTGCAAGGCCATTGACTGAACCACCTTCGGGCGTGGAAATCGGCGTCCATTGCGCCAGAAGCCATTCGGGCTGAACAACCATTGCGAAAAAAATCGCCGTGAGGAAAAAGCGTTTCATCGTCATTTGCAGAGCGTTTTAAGGATTGAAAAAGATTGCGGAAAGATAAACCTGCGTGTTCAACGTTTGTTCAACACCGCTGCTATTACGGGTTGCAACGCTTGCAAGCCTCAGCAACGATTTGACGAGGCGATGCCATTGCGGGGCGGGTAAAACGGGGAATATCTTTCTGCGAGCGGGAAATAAAAAGGCGACTCTTGAAAGTCGCCTTGAAAAATGCGTGCATTTGGTGAGCAATATTCAAATGCACTGTGCCGCCGCGCCCATTACACCGGCGGAGTTGCCGAGTTGGGCGGGAATGAGTTGCAAGCCCTCGTGCATCGAGCGGAGCGTATAGCGTTTCAATTGTTCAAGAGCGGGTTTTAACACAAAATCGCCCGCACCGGCAACGCCGCCGCCGATCACGATTTTGCGAATATCGAGTACTGAAACGACGCTGCCCAAACCTGCGCCCAAAACATCGGCGACGTAACTCCACACGTCAATCGCGGTATGATCGCCGCGCTGCGCGGCTTCGGTGATCAGTTTCGGTTCAAGTTTCGAAAGGTCGTTGCCGCACATCGCGTGAAGTTTCGATTCAGGATGTTTGGCGAGTAACTTTTTGGTGTATTCCGTGATTTGCCGCTGCCCGATAAAACTTTCAAGCGAGCCGCGAATGCCAGTGTTTGCCGGAGCGTCGCCGTCATACTTCACGGTGATATGTCCGATCTCACCGGCTGCGCCGTGTGCACCGCGAAAAATTTTATCATCAACGATGATGCCGCCGCCGATACCCGTGCCGAGCGTAATCATCAAAAAGGTTTTAAGGTTGCGGCCTGCGCCGAATTTGTCTTCGCCGAGTGCGGCGACGTTGGCATCGTTCTCAATAAAGACGGGCATCGAGAGTTTCTTTGCCATGAAAAGTTTTTCCTTGAGGATATCGCCCAGCCGCACGACTTGCCAGCCCGGCAGGTTCGGCGGGTAACTCAACGTGCCGCCGTCCAGACTTACCACGCCCGGCACACCGACGCCGATGCCCAGAAGCCGCTCGGCATTTTCCGCATCGGCGTTAAGGCTGAGCAAATACAAAATGCCCGTCATCATATTTTCGATCACTCTCACCGGGCCTTTATCGGCTTCGGTCGGCACGCGGTGCTCTAAAATAATTTTGCCGCTCGCCGAAACGGAAGCGAACTTGATGTTGGTGCCGCCCAAGTCGACACCGATTGAAAAGTTTTCCATCTGTGCGATATGTCAATGGTTTTTCTTGCAGCGAAAAAATCTAATGCGGGCGAATGAGTTGGCGTTTGCCCATCGATTCGAGAAACCGGATGACTTCGTGAATGTCCGGCGTCATTGCGATTTCCGATTTCACTTTTGCAATCGCGTTGCCCAGGATGAGTCCCGATTGAAACACGATCCGGTACGCATCTTTGAGCACGCGCAACTGTGCCGCCGTAAATCCGCGTCGCCGCAGACCGATGAGGTTCAAGCCGTCGTACCGGAGCGGATCGCGGCTCGTTGTAACGAAGGGCGGCACGTCGTGCATCACCTTCGAGATCGCGCCCACCATCGTATGTTTGCCGATGCGCACGAATTGATGCACCCCGCTAAGGCCGCCGATAATGGCGTAATCATTGATCTCGACGTGTCCGCCCACTTGGACCGTGTTTGAAATAATGACATGATCACCTATTCTACAATCGTGTGCGACATGCACGTAGGCCATGATCAAACAATCCGAGCCGATGACGGTTTTGCCCGTCGCGCCGGTGCCGCGGTTGAGCGTAACACATTCACGAATCGTGGTGCGGTCGCCGATATGAAGCAATGTACGTTCGCCGTCGAACTTCAAATCTTGCGGTGCGCCCGCAAGCACGGCTCCGCTCATAATGCGGCAGTCCTTTCCGATGCGCGCTCCGGCGGCAATCACCGCGTGATATGCGATCTCCGTACCCGCGCCGATTTCAACATCATGTTCAATGACGGTATATGCCCCGACCTTTACGCCCGCTCCCAGCTTGGCTTCAGGGCTGATGATGGCCGTCGGGTGAATCATCGGATGAATGGGTGATTGATCGGGCGGCGGCACGGACGATGTCGTATCCGGTTGACTGATTTGATTTATGGTTGTGTCCGGCATAAAACAAATAAAGCGAATGAGAAAATCTGAATGCGTGAAAATAAGAAAGGCAGCCCCCTTTCACCGCTGCCTCTCAAAGAACTTCAACAATTTATTTCTGTGCAGAGGAGTCTTTTCTGACGGTGGAATCCGGCGGCAATGCGGGCGGCGGATCAACTTTCAGACCGGCGGCGCGCTTCGCATCATCGAGTTCCTGCTTCAACGCCGGATCGGGATACTCGCGGTAGAGCGGTTCGATGAGCGCAATGGCTTGAGTGAAATTGCCGACCGATTTGTACGCCTGCGCGAGCATGTATTTCAATTGCGGCTGTTGTTGCGGATCGGTGATCTCAGCGATTTGTTTTTCGAGTTGCGGAATCAAGGCTTGAGCTTTGTCGCGGCGTCCCGCATCGGCATAGAGGCGAATAAAGTTTTGCAGCACGCGGTAATCCGTTTCGCCGTTCGCACTCGGCCACACGGCTTCCGCTTTATCGAGCGTCTGAACGACCAGCACTTTGTTGGCGACTTGCGACGCCTTGCCGTCCGTGCCCTTCACCGCCGAGATACCTTCGAGATTGTTGTGATACTCCGCCGCCAGCCGCAGGAAAACATTTTTGTAGTTGCTCACCAGCCGCCGCGTGTTCTCATCGTAATACACGCCGTTGCTGACTTTATCGGTGTAAGGATTGCCGCGATACAAATTCAGGTTGCGGTACTTGTAGGTATTCATCAACTTATCGGCCATGATCTCGGCATCAACGAAATCATATGAACCGGCGGATTCTATCGGCACGACTTTATAGGCAAGGCCGTCCATTCGCAAATGTTTATCCAGCCCGATTTTGTTGCCGTCGCTGACGGTGATCGCAAAGTAAATCGGACGCTCCCACTTGTTCGTCTTCATAATATCATAAACGACCAAATCCTGCGCTCGAATATATCCGCGGCCTTGCGCGCCGGGAATGACGGGATCAAACTGCCAACTGACGGTATCCTGAATGTTGTCGCTCGTCTTAAACTCATTTCGTGTAAGCAACTTTTGTTTAGGGACGGGCATCGTGATTTTCTGTGCACGCCACTCACTGTAACTGAATCTATCCGACGAAATAAATTCATCGGCGAGGCTCATCGGCACGGGCTTCGAGCCGTGCGGCGAATCATTTTTCAATTGCAGCACATACCAATCGGTGTTTGCCAAACTCAGATTAACGACGCGAATATCGGTGCGAATGTGCTCGACTTCCTGGAGATACCAGAGCGGAAACGTGTCGTTGTCGCCGTTGGTAAAAAGGATGCCGTCTTTCTCGCACGAGTTGAGAAGATTGTAAGCGTAATCGAACGGCACGTAATTTCCCGCGCGGCTTTGCGTTTGGACGTTGAATGCAAACATCCGCCCGTTGATGAGCACGAGGCCGAACAAACACAAGGCAATCGATGCGCCGATGAGTTTCTTTTCTTCCTTCACCGTTTCCCGAATCGTTTCAAAGAGTGCATCGATACCGATGCCGATCCAAATCGCAAACGCGAAGAACGCGGCGATGCTGCTGTAATCGCGTTCGCGCGGCTGCGGCTCTTGCTGATTCAAATAGATGTTGAGGATCGGGCCGGTAACGAGAAAGATCGTCAGCACGACGAGTGCCATCTTCCAATCTTTTCGAAAGTGAAAAATCATGCCGAAGAGGCCGACGATAAACGGAATGCCCCAGAGCCGCGACCAATCCACGCCCGCTTCTTGAATATCGGACGCGCGCCCGATGAAGTTCCACCCCAAGTAGCGGTTGAACATATGGTTGATTTGATAACTCCAAAAGTATTCCCAATCGGAGGCGTAGCGCGTGTAGATGCCCTGATGCTGCGGCTCTTGCGACCAGCGGCGCGGGAATAAGCGGCCTTCGTATTTCGTCGCATCGAAATTGATCGTCGGTAAATCGCCGTACTGTTCGCGGTTGAGATAGTAATAAAGTTTTTCCATCGTCGCGGGGCTGTTCTCGTTCATCGGCGGATTGGCTTGCGCGCGGAAATAAATCACGCCGTACGACAGGTATCCGATGATGACGAGGAACAGCGAAACCGCCACTGTGTTGGCGAGCCGCATCCGGTTGATATGCGTGTAATAGATCGCGCCCGCAACGGCGGCGATGAACAGCAAGCCGAGCACGGGCGAGAACGCCATCAGTCGCGGCAGATATTTGACGATGCCCGGATAAATGAGAATGAACAATCCGACCGACACCGCGCCCATCACCGCAAACGAGCGCAGGTTGATTTCGTGGCGGCGATAGTAATAAACCAGCGCGATGCCGAAGAAGGTGAGCAAGTTTAAAAGATGCACGCCGATGGCAAGACCCATCATGTACATCAACAGCATCAGCCACCGCTCGTTGCCTTCTTCGTCGGCGACTTCATACCATTTCAAGATCAGCCACACGACAATCGCCGTGAAGAACATCGATCCCGCATAAACTTCCGCTTCGACGGCGTTGAACCAAAAGGTTTCGCAGAAGGCCAGCGCGAGCGAACCGATGACGGCTGCGCCATACGCCGAAATTTTTTCGGAGAGCGTCCATGAATCAGGCGCGATGGCGCGATAAATGGTAATCAATCGAATCGTGATGAGATACGTGAGCATCACGGTAAAGGAACTGAACAGCACGCTGACGAACGTTACCCGCGCGCCAATATCCTGAAACGTCGGAATGACCGCGCCGACCGCGCCGAGCAC
>JACMJS010000010.1 GCA_014380515.1 Chlorobiales bacterium | reverse complement strand
GCCAAACGCCTGCGTGAAATTTTGGAACGGATCGCCGCGCAGGGCATCGCCGCCCAGCACACGGAATTGGAACAATCACTCGTCAAGCATCAAGGCGCGGAAGCGCAGCGCGACGACATTACCGTGATGGGCATTCGCGTTCGCATTACGGAGTAAGAAACCCTCTATCCTGCTTCGGCAGGACACTCCCTTTGGTAAAGGGAGAAGCGGGGAAGAAGAGATGTTGTGGAAATCGTGAGAGATGTTGTAAAAAGCATCGGAGAGAATACAAGTATTTTTTTTACCAACCTTAACGCATACCGGCGATGAACCGCGACGTGTTTGAACTCTACCGGCAGATGACTTCGGCAAGCGTCGTGGTGGCTTTCAAAGGCGCGTTCTCACAAGCGTTGCTCGTCAATCTCGGCGAGATCATCAAACGGCAGGAAGGCGACGGCTCGAAGGTGCAGAAGATGTTTTCCGTCTTCATCGAAATGGCGCAGAACATTTTGTACTACTCCGCCGGACGCGAACCGCTTACATCCGGACTCGGTGATTCACCGGGCGAAAGAGAGCATGTCGGTACGGGCATCATTACGATTTACGATTCGGCGACGGCCTACATCGTGAGTTCCGGCAACGCGGTTGATACGCTGCGCGGCGAAACGATGATCCGGCGGTGTACGCATCTCGCGTCGCTGAGCAAAGCGGAACTGAAGGCGGAGTATCACAAGCAGCGCGAGCGCGATGCCCCCGAAGGCAGCAAGGGTGCGGGTTTGGGGCTGATCGATATGATGCGAAAGTCCGATGCGCCGCCGGAATTCGTGTTGCTGCCCATGAATCATGCGAACGGTTCGGATGACAGCGCGGCGAACGGTGCGGCAAAAAGCGAAACCTCGTTCTTCATTCTCAACATCACCATTCACAAAACCAATCTTACAACTGAGAACTAACGCCTAACAACTCACAACTTGCATCCATGACAAATCTCAACATTGCACCTACGAAGACAACCCCGCAGATTGAGTTCAACGCTGCAACGGGCGACTTAGAAATTTCAGGACAATCCTATCCCGAATCGGCGGTCGATTTTTATCAGCCTGTGATGACGTGGCTCGCGGAATTTTTGAAAGGTGAAACATCGCTCACGCTCGGGTTCAAACTCAGTTACTTCAACACGAGTTCATCGAAGTGCATCCTCAATATTTTGCGGTTGCTGGAGAAAGCCAATGCGGAAGGGAAGAAGGTCGAAGTGAATTGGCATCACAACGAAGCCGATGAACAGATGCAGGAGACGGGCGAAGAGTTCGCCGAAAACATGAAACTGACGTTCAACGTCGTCGCCTTCAAATAGACTTTTTGATACTGCTCCGAAAAAACATTCTGTCATTCTGAACAAGCGCAAACGCAGTGAAGAATCCCTTGTTATCGAAATCAAATGAGGGATTCTTCGCTCTGCTCAGAATGACAGCAGGAAGGAAAAAAATCAAACACGACTGATTTTTCTACAACGATGATTGAAAAAAGAAAAACAGACTCCAAGCCGGAAGCCGACATCGAGGCGATGTTCAAGGAAGAGATCGGCGTGCTGCAACAGGCGGAAGTGATCGCCGCAAACCCGCCGTCCGACAAGACTGCGGTAGCCCGCGCGTTTCAAAACCTGACGGAGGAATACAAAAATCTGTTGCAGCAAGCCATGAAGATGACGCGCATCGGCGATATGGCGCAGGAAAAACTGCGGCGCACGCAGGAAGACCTTTCGGGAGCTAACGAAAAATTAGAACGCCAAGCCAAGACCGACGGGCTTACCGGACTGTTGAACCGAAGATACTTAGACACCGCGCTCACCAAAGCCTTCGATACCGCCCGCGAGCACTCGCGCCCGCTGACGGTGGCGATGAGCGACGTCGATTTTTTCAAAAAGGTCAATGATAATTTCTCGCATCAAACGGGCGATGAAGTTCTCAGAGCCGTTGCGAAAATACTCCGCGACACCGTCCGCGACAGCGACACTGTTGCCCGCTACGGCGGTGAAGAGTTCGTGATGCTTTTTCCCGACTTGCCGGTCGAGGGTGGCCTTGCGATTGCGGAGCGCGTTAGAGCCGCCGTCCAAGCCTACGACTGGAGCACGATTCATCCCGATTTGAAAATCACGATCAGCATCGGCGTCTCGGCGGATTTGAGTCTTGCCAACGCGGAGAAGTTGCTCGCCAAAGCCGATGAAAAATTGTATGAAGCCAAACACGGCGGCAGAAATCAGGTGCGGCATTAGTGCGGCATTGAGGGCATGGCTAGTGGAGTGTGATATTGACGGCTTCATACATTTCGCTAACTTCTTCGAAAGCCGCCGCACGCACCGCGGTTTCCCGGGTTCATCTGCATTTCCGCAATTCTTAAACCGATACAAAGACATGACGACGCACTTCCACGCCTTTCTTCCCGTGCTCCTAACCGCATTTCTTTTTTTCGCGGTTCAACCGGCAGGCCGCGCACAGCCCGCAGCGCGTGCAGTAAAGAAATACACGATTGAGCAGTTTATGAATACCGTCGCCATCAACGGCGGATCGATTTCGCACGACGATAAAGAGATTCTTTACTCAAGTGATCAATCGGGCGTCTTCAATCTCTACACCCAGCCGCTCTCCGGCGGTGCGGCCAAACAACTGACGGATTCAAAAACAAACGCCCTATTTGCCATTTCATTTTTTCCCGGCGATAACCGTTTGCTCTATGCCAGCGACAACGGCGGCGATGAACTCACCCATATTTTTCTGCGCGACCTT
>JACMJS010000073.1 GCA_014380515.1 Chlorobiales bacterium | reverse complement strand
ATGCCTTCGTCGTAACTGTCGTAGCGGAGTTTTTCCATCAGGTCGTCATCCACCCGCACGACGCGGTAAAAAACTTTCGAGACGTTCGTGTAGCCAACGGCGGCGCGAAACGGTTTTGCGGGTTCAACACTGCGCTCGGTTTGTAGCGTGATGTTCTTGCCCAAGATGCGGCCTTTGAGATTGGCGGCGTTTTGTCCGCCGCGCGACGACGCGTTTCGCGCGATGGCGTCTTCGGCAATTTTCAGCGCGCGCTGTTTGCCGTTGAGGCCGTCAGAACCTTTCGCTGAACCTTCGGCGAAATAAAATTCGGCGAGCGTGTAAAGCACTTGAGTGGACATGGACGAAGCGGCGTACTTCCGCTCCAGTGCCGTCAATGCGGCGACGTAGGCCGAGTCTTTCGTTTCGTTGAACGTGATGCGGCGCGTGTAAGTCAGCCGTTCCAAATCGAGATCAATCAGCGCGTCGGGATTTTTATCTGCCAGATGAAACCGCGCGAGCGATTGATACATGAGCAAGGCTTGCACTTTCAGCGAGGCACTATCGAGTGCGCCGCCGTTCTCAGATTTGAACTTGACCTTCGAAAACGTTTCGACGGGCGCAAGGCCATCCAGCGAAGTGAGTTCGAATTCATTCGTCGGTTTGGAAAGCGCGCGTTCTTCGTTGATAAAAAACGTAATCGCGCGGTGGGCGATGAAGTCGTAGAGCGTCGGGCGATAGAGTTTCGAGTTGGTGGCTTCCTCAAGCACCTGCTCATAAATCTCAAGCGGCGTTTGTTGAAGGCGGGCGGCGTCTTGCACCGCGGCTTGATGCAATGCGGTTACGCGCGCGAGCAATTTTTCCAAATCCCACGTGCGAACGTCTTTATCGTCCATCACGCCGCCGGGCGTGCGGTTCAAAAATTTATAGCGGTTGTTCGAATAGTATTGCCAGTAAAAATCGGCGAGGACGGAATTGAGCAGCGGCTTGACCGGAAAAGATGCAGCGGCGATTTCCTTTTCGAAATCCTGAATGCCTTTCACCAAGCCTTCCTCTTCGATCTGCGCCTGATACTTCGTCAGGTGCATCAATGCCTTGACTTGTTGGGCGGCGTTCTCTTCGCGCTTCGCCTTTTGATAAATCGCTTCGACGAGCGACTTGGCCGACTTCGGCAAATCTTCACTTTCTTTTTTTTCAACCGCTTCCCAATCTTTGCGGTAATCGGAGCCGCTGCGCGGCGTTTTTTCTTGTGCCACAGTGTTCGGACGAATTGAGGTTAAGGTAAGCGTGATGACGGCGGCAATGAAGAGCGCCGGATAAAACCAGATGCGCTGAATGGGCGAGCGAGGCTTCATATCATTTCAAATTTTAAAATGTGCAGTGGCATGTTGTTGATAAAGATTGATGGATTGCAATTTAAGTCGCAAGTGTCGAATCCCCCCAGCCCCCTTTGACAAGGCGGAGCGGAATAAAATCCTTGCGGGAGTCAAATCATTGTTGCATTCAGTTGCATTCAACTTGTTGCATTCACGAATCCCCCTTGTCAAAGGGGGTTAGGGGGATTTCATGCTTTGATGCCTGCCGCCCGTCAAAGGTTGGAACGCTTCGGCGCACTGCCCGCGTTGAGAAGCATAAGTTTTTATATTCGCCTCGCCCTGTTTGTTACAACTGTCAAGAGCCATCATCATTTTGAGTGCACCGCGAAAAATATCCGAGACCACTTTCACCGTCATCGATCTTGAAACGACCGGCGGCGTCAAGCCGGAACACAGCATCACGGAAATTTCGGCGATCAAAGTGCGCGGCGGCGAAGTGATTGGCGAGTTTACGACGCTCGTCAATCCGCAAATTCCCATCTCCTACTTCATCTCGCAATACACCGGCATCACGAACGAGATGGTCAAATCCGCGCCCGTCATCCGCGAGGTGCTCCCACAGCTCCTTGATTTCATTGGTGAAAGTGTGTTCGTCGCGCACAACGCGCAGTTCGATTTAGGGTTCGTCAACATGGAACTTCAGCGGCATGGCCACGCACCGTTGCCCAATGCGTCGCTGTGCACCGTGCGGCTCGCGCGGAGGTTAGTTCCGAAAAATCAAAAGAAAAACTTGGGCGATCTCGCCGCGTCGTTCGGGATTGAAATTCACAACCGCCACCGCGCCAAAGGCGACTGCGAAGCAACCGTGCTCGTGCTCGCTGAACTTCTCAAGCTCGCCGCGACAGAACTTGGAACCGAAACCCAAATCGAGAACGCTGCGGATGATTTAGAAGCGTTGCTCTCGCTGCAATACAAATCGATTCGAACGTTCAAGCCGGAACCGCGGCATATCAAAAAAATCCGTAAGGATACACTCGACCATCTGCCGCAGCGGGCGGGCGTGTATCTGATGAAATCGGCGAAGGGCGAAGTGCTCTACATCGGCAAATCGAAAAACCTGCGTGCCCGCGTCCGCTCTTACTTCGCGGGAGGTGAAGGCCACACGGAAAAACTGTTGGAACTCGTCGCGCAGGTGCGCAAGGTGGATTTTCAACTGACGGGTTCGGAACTTGAGGCGCTTATTTTGGAATCGCGGCTCATCAAACTCATGCGTCCGCACTTCAACACGATGCTGAAGCGGTATAAATCCTATCCGTTTTTACGGTTGACCGCGCACGCCTTTCCGCGCTTGGAAATTGCGACGGAAGTCCTCTCCGACGGTTCGGAATACTTCGGACCCTTTTCCTCGCGCGAAGTCTGCGAAGACGTGTTTGACATTCTCAACAAAAACTTTCAATTGCGCGAGTGCGACGATCACAAACTGCTCGCGGGTCAGGCATGTATTTACTACGACTTGCGGCGATGCACCGCGCCCTGCGAGCCATCGCGCGACTCAGAGACCGACCGCCGAACCAAGTATGACGCGGCGTTACAGCAGGTGCGGGATTTTCTTTCGGGGCAGGACGGCAGTTTGCTGAAGATGATCACGGAAAAGATGCGGGCGCTGGCGGCGGAACAAAAGTTTGAAGAAGCCTCGCTGATGAAATCAAAACTCGGCAGTTTGAAGCGCGTGTTTTACCGGCAGGCGAGCATCACGGCGTCGGTCAATGAAAACAATTTGCTGGTGCTGTTGCCGTCGGAAAACTTTTCGGAGACGACGAAAGAGTTCAGCGTGTTCTTCGTGCGCTTCGGCAGGCTGGTGCTGCAGAAAAAAATCTTGGCCGATGATGTGCTCACTCTGCAACTGGATATCGCCGACGTGTTTTTCAGCGGCGCGACCATGCCGGAGGAATGCAAGAAAGAAGAAATTGACGAGATGCAAATCCTTTCGAGTTGGATTTACTACAATCGGGCGTCGCTGGCGTGCCTCTACATTCGTGGCAATACGGCTCGGGACGTGCCGGGTCAAAACCAACCAACTCAAACGGATGCCACACATTCCGAACCTGCTCGGCAAGAACTGGTTTCGCCTGAACCAAACATTAGCACACAAACGACAAGCGTGATGGCAAGTCGGCCACTGCCCGATGTGATGGATGAGTTGCTTTCGCGCGTGCTGGCAATGTGCACCGCCACCTCGCTTGAATCTGAATCTTCCGAACCCGCCGCTGAAGCAAATACCGCAAATGCGTAGTGCCCCCAACTGAAAATACTTTTTCGGTAACACGGCTACTTGACGAGAATCATTTTCTTGCTTTGGGTGAAGTCGCCGGATTGCAACCGGTAAAAATAAACGCCCGACGCCAACCGGCTCGCATCAAACGAGACTTCATATCGCCCTGCGTCCCTCTTCTCATCAACCAACACTTTCACTACCCGTCCCAACACATCATAGACTTTCAACTTTACCAACCCTGCACTGGATAACGAGAACGAAATTCGTGTAGTCGGATTGAACGGGTTCGGATAGTTCTGCGACAGCGAATAGGATTTGACCACATTGCCGCTCTTCGGCGTTGTCCCGCCATTGCCCCCACCCACGCTGCTCGTTGCGAGCGGTGCCGGATAGACTTCAACCGTTGTCGTTGTTTGCTGGCCTTGATAATTCGCTGCTACGGTTGCCTTACCAACCGCTTTGGCCGCCAAGATTTGCTCCGGCAAGACTTCAATCACCGACGGGTTGCTTGACGTGTAAGTTATGCCGGAGAGACCAGTGATGTCGCGTTTGATCCCATCGCTGTATTGGCCTCGCAGGCTAATCGTCGCCACAGCTCCAACCGCCGCTCGGTAAAGTGAATTATAGGTTTGAATGCTGCTCACCGCAGCGGGCACATTGACATTGATCACCGCCGAATCAATCGTCATGAACTTCCCTAATGAATCCAGCGTGCAAGCGACGATATAAGCCTTACCGACCGCCGCCTCGGAAACGTTAAAAGTGAAGGCGGTGGCAGTTCCGACCGGATCAAAGCCGACAATGAGATGAGAGGAATCGACTTCCGCCACATTGGGGTAACGAACCGCAAACACCTGTGCGGCGACCTTGCCTTGCCGTTGAACCTGCATCGTCACGGATTGGCCGGTATTGAAAGTTTGGTTATCGGCTGGGCTCGTAATCGTGCTCGACCCGCTTTGTGTGCTTGACCCCCGAATTCCTTTGCTAGCTATTTTCTTTATGTTATCAGTCATCTGCGGCGATTTGGGTGGGATTGGCAGCGAATTGAGACAGTTTACATTCGATGGATATTTACCCTTGTATGCTGGGTCGTAGTAAAGGAATTGCGACGAGGAGACATCTGCGAGATCTGGATCTGGCAGCGGATGAAAGCCTTTGGTAAACTTCATGCTGGTATAAGGATCTTCGAGCAATAGCTCTTTGACCTTGGCAATCACTTTGGGGTTTCGTGGCTGGGTGCCATGTAATTGATAATCTGTCGCAAAGGAAACCGCGGAAGTACCGGGTGGATTGCCGCGGGCACTTGCAACGGATACACTCAATTCACTTTCATCTCCATTAAATATGCTCGGAAAGAGATCACTGATAGTTTTATTCATGACAGCGACGGTAACGGCCTCTGTGATATCTCCAAGCCCGATCTGCACAATCGGAATTTCAATGTTATTGAGAAAGCTTATTAATGCTTGTGCTTGATCTTCAATGAAGTAGACAAAATTAATTCCGGCTTGTTGCGGGTTCGTGGCATCCTCTATAACCTGACAGGGAGATGCTGTGGTATAAATCGCCGAACATGGCACTTTATTTCTCGCAATTCCCGCCGGATCATTCAAAACCTGCCGTGTTGACGGGGCCTCAGTGCCTATATCTCTTAGGGACCCTTCGGCGGCCGCATAGCCGACATCGCGACCGATGATTTTACTCATGAACGCTACCTTGATATCCGTCTCCGGATCGTCTCCGGAAAGTCCTCTATACAAATCATCACCTTGTTGCGAGCCAAGATGCGGTGTGCCAATCGTAATAATCCGATTGACATCCCCACGATACTTTTTGGATGAGCCTCCCGTGGTAGATTGAGCCTCTTGCACATAGAGCCGTGAGAGAAGGCCGCCCATGCTATGCCCCACCAACGAGATTTTCCCAGCAGAGAATCCGGCTTCCATGGCTTGTGTCAAAGTCTCATCAATCGCTTTAGCGACCGTATTTTTTTCAATATTCACACTAAACGGTGCGTCATTCGACCCTACACCCGTCTTTGAGGTCATGATATATCCAGCGTCAACATCCGTACTTACTTGATATGTCATTACAGGATCATTATATCCCGGACCATAGTTGGCAAGGTAGAGCAAGACTTCCGGCCAGCCCTCGGACACAAAAGAATCTTTCATCTTTTCAAAGCACGTAATGTTATCCCATTGGCCGTGCATAAAGCAGGTGGGCGCAGGTGCTAAATATGTCGGATGATTCTTGATGACGTATTTTTCATCATTCGAACCGGGATCATCCTTGTAAAGAACCCTTATATCAAGCCAGTTGCTAGAGTTACTTACACTTTGGTAACTCGGATGGGTGTAGCGAACGACCAAACTATCAGGAGATTGTGAAACTGTCTCAAATTTGCCATACCTTGGTTCATATTCCACACCGTCCCAATAGTAATAGGGGGGTGCAACACCTCCACCTTGATAGGGCTGACCTTCTACGATCTGAAATCGCACCATCTGCCCGCGCTTGTTAACGGGGTCTCGGAAAGTAATGAGCGTCGAGCTCGAGCTGTCCGCGCAAATCTTCGCGGGGTCAGCGTATAGCTCGGTATAATTTCCGTTTTCATCATATACGCCGCCGATAGACTCACGAGGATAATATCCGATCAGCGTTGAATCATCAGGTCTATATTTTTTTTCGGATGAGGTTAAGAATGTTGCTTTGAGCAGTTCTTCATCATGTTCTGGATTTATCAACTGATGGTAGAATACGATATTCACGGTGTCTTTCAGATTGACTTCCCACCGTTTATACTCGATCGTATTGGAGTAGCCATTATCTGTTTCAATTCTCTCAAAAATGGAATAATTTATTATTGTCGGCCAATTCCCGATACGCGGAGCCTGCACTGTGCGAATCATATTAACCGTTACAATACCAACAAAAGGGTTGAGATCGCCTAGGAAACTGTTTGCTGCGGCATAAGTAGGATTGGAGAAAACAAGCGGAGCCGCACCATCAAAAAGCGCTTTGAGTTCAGGGGATACGACCAGGGCAGTATGTGTGCGTGTTGTAGTTGGAGCCAAGTTTTGCTCACCACAGAAATCTTCATTATAGCCTTGAGTTGTCCCCATAAATTGAATGAACTCATAAAAATCAAATTTCCCTTTGGGCTTGAGTTCGCAACGGTTGATGTTTGATGTCGAGGACATTCCCACGCGTTGCTGTTGACCAGCATAGACATATTGTCCAAATTCGTCTGGGACAATGATTTCGAAATGTCTTGTACCGGATCTTGTTGGTGGCGATCCGTCGGGATATTTCAGATTCGTTTCTTCGGTATAGGAAGCATCCACGCCGTATGTGCCAGGGGATTCAGGAGCGGTAAAGGTTATGGTATAGGGCATCGCTGTCCCTGATTCTCCGAAGGTATAGGAGGCCGTGAGCACTAATGGCGAAATCGTGACCAGTGAGGATGGTTGCACCCATGTAAGCGTGCTGTTACCTTCATTTTCTTCACTCCCACATCCAGCAGAGAAAGTATATGTTTGCTTCAATACAAAGGTCTCACCTGGAAATAGAATTACCGTACTACCACCCAATAGTCCTGCGGTACTCACGTTCTCCGGATCGGCTTGTGCTGAGGCGTCGTGCGCAAAGACCAGCGAGCAAAAAAGAAACAGGGCGATGAACCGGTGCTTGGCGAGGGCAAGCGGGCGAAGGTTAAGCGTGGTGGCTGTGAGATGTGTCGTCATCGTGCGGCGGTGGTTAGGTTGCCTAAAAGTTTT